>JBBIJZ010000041.1:17125-34301 GCA_037445715.1 Verrucomicrobiales bacterium
TGACAGCAGCGTTCACGCGGATGGACTCTGCCGACCGTTCGGCGCCCGGACAAGGCTACACGACCGGGCTACCGGCTCAGCCAGGTCCACGCCAGGCGCCCGCCCAGCACGGCCGCCACGACCAGCAGCAGCCCCCCGGAGTAGCGGGACAACCGCAGCAGCCAGGACGGCGAAATCCGCCCGTGCACCTGGGCAGCCAGCCAGGCCAGCAGCCCGAACCAACCAAACGTGGCCACTGTCACCCCCGCCAGGCAAGCCGCGCGCCCGCGCCCGTCCGGTCCTACCACGCCGTGGGCGGCCAGACCCGCGGCCACGGCCACCCAGTACAGCAGCACGCCGGGGTTGCCCAACACGCGCACGAAGCCCAGGAGGAAGGCGGCGTGGGGCTGGTAGCGCCGCCGCACTGCCGCTTCCGTGCGGCCAAAACCCGGCAGGGTGCGGGCGGTCAGGTAACGCCAGCCCAGGGCGGCGATGACCAGAAAGCCGGTCAGTTGGAAGAGCACGTGCACCTGCGGGGTGTCGAACAGCCGGGCAAAGCCGGCGAAGCCGATGCTGCAAAAAATCATCTCCATCGTGCCGGCGCCGCAGCCCACCCACCAGGCGCGCCGCTGCCCGTGGCGGGCGGCCTCGTTGATGATGGTCACGTTGACCGGTCCCACCGGCACGGCCGAGGCCAGGCCGCTCAGCACGCCGGCCAGGGCCGCGAGGCAATGGTGGGCAAGCGTGCTCACCGGCGAAGTCTCCCGCGGAGGTTACTCGAGGATTTTCAGGTACCGACCCATCCAGTACGGCAGCAGGAATTCGTCTCCGGCCAGCTCGGTGTGGCCGCCGTCGCCGCCGTCCAGCCGGAAGGGGTTGCCGTTCCAGCGCATGATGGGGCGCTCGTCCGGCGGGAGCAGTTCCTGGGACTGCTGGTTGCGGAAGTTGGGGGGCAGGCGGGTGAGGTCCTGGCGGTGGGAGTTCTGCACGGTCCAGGTGACCAGGTCCAGGGGGAAGTGCCGCAGGGTCCAGAGGGCGCCTTCGAGGTCGAACTCGCGCGCGCCGGTCAGGGCGTAGATGAAGTTCCAGAGCGGGTTGCGCTCGATGCGTTCGATGGCCCAGTGGTCGGCGATGGCGGCGGCGTAGAGCCGGCGCAGCTCGTCGTTGAAGGCGTAGCGGTAGAGCGTCCAGTAGTTCACAAACGCCAGCAGGTCGTCCGAGTGGTTCCACTCGTCGCCCATGTCGTGGCCGCGGAAGACCACGCCCGGCGTGGCGCGGAGGTGGGCCATGCTGTTGGTGATGTTGGCCAGGTAACCGTGCTGCTGGAACAGCTCGAAGGCCTTGTCCCGGTACACCGGCTTGCCGGTGAGGTGGTAACCGAACTGGAGGAAGGCGATGATCTCGGCACTGTTGAGGCGGCGGTCCACCACCGTGGGCGGGTAGCGGTTCACGTACTCCGGATGCCAGCGCCCCCAGAGCGTGGGCTGGCCGTCCACGTCCACCAGGTAGAGGTTGTGGCGGAGGATGTGGCCGAGGATGCGGTCGTAGGCGGCGGCGATGCGGGCCTTCTCGGGCGGGGTGCGGGCGGCGGTTTCGTACAGGACGGCGTAGGCGAAGGTGTGGGCGGTGATTTCGTCGCTGCTGGTGTGGCCCTTCCACTCCCAGCGCGGGTCCGGCGCCGCTCGCCAGCGCTCGGGATCGGACACCTTGAAGCCGGTGCGCTCGAAGGTGCGGGCGGGGAATCCCTCGAGGGTATGGATGGCCTGGAGGCGCTCGAGCGTCTCGAAGGTCTCCCACGCGTGCTCGCGCGCCGTCTCATCGCCGGTGACCGCATAGCGGAAGGCCTGGCTGGCCAGGTAGTAGCTGCTCCAGGTGCCGTCGTTGTCGGTGTCAATCATCTCGGCCGAGGCCGGGTCGCCGGGGGTGCGCAACCGCAGTTCGGCGCAGAAGCCGTAGCGGATGTGGCGCTCGCGGATCTTGCGTTCGTAGTGCGCGGCCTTGGCCGCCAGGGTCGTCTGGACAAACTCGATCTTCGCCACGCCGGCGGGCGTGAGCACGTACAGGTGGCCGCGCGCGTCCGGCTGCAGGTCAATCACCGTGTCGTCCGGCAGCCAGCGCCGCCCGGCGAAGTACCGGAACCCACCGGCGGTGGCGTGGAAGTACACCCCCCGCGGGGTGCCCACCCAAATCCCGGTGGCGGTCGGCGCCAGGGCCGTGACCTCGACCACCGGCACTTTCTGCTGCAAGGGCAGGGTGAGCCGGCCCGTCCGCGCGTGCACGCCGTAGTAGCCCCGGCGCGAGCCGACCAGGATTTCCTCGCCGCGGAAGGCCAGTGCGGTGAGTTGTTCGCCGCGATGCACCGGCTCGAGGCGGTCCGCCGCCAGCCGGAAAATCTGGTCCGCCGCCAGCACGTAGAACTGGTTGCCGCGCGCGTAGAGTTTCTCCTCCGTCCGGCTCAGGGCAAAGGGCACCGGCACCAACCGGTCGTTCACAAACAACGCCAGCCGGTCCGGTCCGGCCAGCAGTGCGCGAAAATCCTCCGCCACGGCCAGGCGACGAAACACACCCTTGGGCAGCGCGCCCACGTAGCGCCCCGCGTACTCGGGGCTTAGGAACTCATCCTCGAACAGTTGCCAGAGCCGCCCCTCCTGCAGGGTCAGGTCCAGCGCCCGCCGTCCGGCCAGGGGCCGGTAGCTCTTGTCCAGCGCCAGCGTGCCGTCGAAGAGCCGCGCCACGCCACGGTCGGTCAGCACGTACACCCGCCCCTCGCGGTCCACGGCCAGTTTGTGAAACACCGCGGTGCTCAACTCCGGGTGCCGCGCGTAATGCACCGGCGTCGGCTGGAGAAACGGGGTGTCCGGAACGGCGGCCGCGGCGGTCAGGGCGGCGCCCAGCCCGAACAGCAGCGCCAGGAACCGGGTTCGGGTGATTTTCACGGCGGGACTCTGACGAGCCAGCACCCGCCGCGGCAAGCCGCTTTCACGGTTCAAAAGCTCAGGTAGCCCGACACCCACACCACCACCCACGCCAGCAGCGTCACCACCGCCACCACCCACCACAACCGTTGCGGCCCGCGCCGCCGCAGCGGGCGGTGCTCGAATTCGCTCCGGGTGAATTCCGCGGGGTCGAAGTCCTCGTCCGGCAAACCCAGACGGTCCGCGTGCGCGCGCTCCGACCAGCCGGTCTGCTCGTCCGCCCCGCATTCGGGGCAGGCCCGGGCGCCGTCCGGCACCTCCGCGCCACAATGGGGGCAGTATTCCGGGGTCATGTTGGGAACCAGTTTACCATCGGGGCGTGGCCCGGACCAGCCCGCCACCCCGGGCCAACCGCCGGCGTGCGGTAAGGCCGGACGCCCCCGCACCTGCCGCCCCGGCACCGGGCGCGAATCGGAGGTGCGGGCGGCAGGCGCCAGTCCCCACCGCACGCCCGGGTCAGCGCCGGATCGTGTCGGGCAGGAACGTGGCGGCGAGGGATTGCCCGGCGGTGCGCAGGTCGTTCAGCACCCGGTCCAGCTCTTGTTGCAACGGGTCGTTGAGCCGGGCGGTCAGGGCCAGGAGCTGTTCGGCGTCCGGGACCACCAGGTTGGTGGGCACGGTCAGGACGGGCCGCGGCGGGGCCGGGGTGCTGGCGGCGTGTTGCGGGGCGGGGCGGGAGCGGTTTGACCAGATCAATCCGCCGGCCGCGAGCACGACCAGGGCCGCGGCCGCCAGGGCCGGTTTCCATCCACCGCCCGCCCGGACCGGCGCCGGCGGGCGGGACGCCCGGTCCAGCGCGGCCAGAATGCGCGCGTTCAGTCCGACCGGGGCCGGCGGTAATTGGGGCGCCGGACCGCGGCGGAGCCGGTCCTCGAGCGCGGTTTCCGCGGCCAGCTCGAGTTGGCAGCGCGGGCAGGCCGCGAGGTGGCGGCGGCACCAGCGGGGTGGGGTGCCCCGGGCCTGGCGGGCCAGGGCGGCCCGCAGTTGTACGCAGCGACAAAGCAGGACGGGCGGTTTCATGGGAGCAGTTCAGGGCGGTGTCGGCGCCAGGCCGCCAGCAGGGCGCGGCGCGCCCGGTGGAGCAGCACCTTGACCACCAGGGGGCGGGTTTTCAGGACGGTGGCGACCTGGCGGGTGTCAAACCCCTCGCCGTAGTAGAGCCACAGCGCGTAATGGTAACGCGGAGGCAGGACGCGGGCCAGGCGCCAGAGGTGTGCCAGATCGTCCATCACCACGGGGTTTGCGTCCGGACCGGCGGCCGGCGGGACGGGCAGCTCTTCGGGCAAGGGCTCGCACGGGCGGGCCGCGCGGCGGTGGTTGAGCAGCGAGCGGCGAGCGATGGTGAACAGCCAGGGCAGAAACGGGCGCCGGGGGTCGTAGCGGTCCAGCGCCCGAAAGGCCTTGAGGTAGGTTTCCTGGGCCACGTCCTCGGCATCCTGCGCCTGACCGCACAGGTGGTACAGGAATTGGAAGAGTCGTTCACTGGTGGCGTGCACCAGTTCGGTAAAGGCTGCGTCTTCGCCTTGCCGCGCCCGCGCGGCCAGCGCGGCGAGGGGATCGCCCGTTCCAGCCGGGGGCGCGGGCGGGAGTGCGGGGGCGACCGCCGACACTGCGGGGACTGGAGCGGTGGCCCCCGGGTGGGTGAAAACTTGCCCGGACGACAACACGTCAGGTCACGGCGTGGTGGTGGTTTGGTCCCGCTTGCGCCGTTGGTCCCCGATGATTTTGGCCGCCACGTCGGCCGCCGGCAGGGTGAGCGAAAGCTGGAGCTGGCGGTCGTTGACGCCGGCGCGCAGACCGCTGACCAGTTTCTGCAGGTCGGCGTTGTCGGTTTGGCTCAGGGCCACGAGAGCGGTCATGCCCTGAATGACCTGCTGCATCTGCTGGGCGGTCTCGGCCGACCGGGCGCCCAGGGTGAGGGCGGCCTGCAATTGCCCGGCGGTCTCGGCCAGGGAAAAGCGGAGGGTGTCGGCCATTTTCAGGACGCGGGCCTGGGGGACATCGGGTGCGGCGGCGCCGAAGCCTTCGGCCGCCACGAGCAGGAAGTCGCCCGGGCCGGCGTTGGCCAGGTTGGCCAGGCCGGGGGCGGCGTGGAGGTTCGGGGCGCCCCCCACCAGCACGGAGCGGGCCCTGAGCGTGGTGCGCCGGGCCTTGCCCATCACCGCCGGAGCCCCGGGCTGGAGCGCCACGTAGAGGTCTTCCTTGATGCAGTACAGCGGTTGGGGGCCGCCTTCGAGGAGCTGGAGGTCGCCGTCCTGGGCGCGGCCCCACTCGGCCTGCTTTTGCAAGGCCCGTTCAAAGGCCGCAACCAGGTCCAGGTCGGTGTCCACAAGCAACACGCCGCGGAGCCGCTCCGGACCGCCGTATTCCCAGCCGTAGAGGGTGAGGGAGCGGATGCGGCGCCAGTCGAAGTCGAAGTTCAGGTGGTATTTCAGGGCGGAGGCCACTTCGGCCAGCTTGGGGTCGAGGGCCTCGCGGGCGAGGGTTTGGCCGACGGTGGTGGCCAGAAGGGCCTCGGTGTCCAGGTGTACCAGCCAGCGTGCGTCGGCGGCGATGTGGGCGGGCTGGAGCGGGCCGGCGAGTGCGCGGGCACTCAGACTCAGCGCCAGCAGACAGGTGGTCCAAGTTTTCATGGTGGCAGTGACACAGTGTGATTTTGAACTTTGCTGGGCAACCCAAACTCGTTTCAGGTTGCCACAGCGGCTTACACTGCCGCGTCGAGGGAGGTTACATGTCTGTTTTTGTTTCCTCCAAAGCCGCCTCGAAGCTCGATAAAAAAGGACCGCTGACCCCTCAGCGGTCCGTTGGTGAAAGGAAAATCGCCGCAGACTTTGCGATTCGTCTCGGGTTAACCGCGCCGACGGTACAGGCCCAGCCCCACTACAGCCAACCCCAAAAGCCCCAGCGTGGAAGCCCCGCTGTCCGGGATTGTCACCTTGAGGCTGGTGTACTGCCACGGGTCATTGACCGTTTCCCGGTAACGTACCAGGCCCAGGGCATAGGTTTGATACTGGAAAACAAGATTACGCAACGCATCAATGTCGTCTTGGTTGGTCTCATTATAGGGATTCCCATCGGTGCTTCCGGGAGGTGCATCATCGTCAGTTGCCCACCACGCGAAGCCGAAGCTGCCGATTACGCCACTACTGTAATCTTCCCATGAACCTGGTTGCACCCAGCCTGCCGCCGGGCTGTCAGGTGTCCAATTATTCACATTCCAATCGTATGTCCAAGCATCACCATCCCAATCAATGACCCATTTGACTTCAAAGCGACCGTTAAGAGTGCTTTTGGTTTCGCCCGGGAGCCAGTAAATCCAGTGCAGGCGCTTGCCCAAATCACCAGTGCTGTAAACGATTTCGTCGTAAGGATCTACGCGCAAAGAATTGGGGTAGGTTCCGGTCCTCAAGTTCACGAATGTCCCCCCTACCACATCAGTTTTGGTGTTGTTCCACCAAGGTGTCCAATTCGGTGAGCCATAGATGTTGGGTGCGGAATCTACATACAGTTGAACTGTTGTAGCTTGGGCAATCAGGCACGATCCCACCACCAGACAGCCGGCGAGTGCGAGGAATGCTCGTTTCATACGGTTTCCTTCGATGTCGTTGACGTTAAGCTCGGACAACAGGTTAGAAAATTAGCAAAGCATGTGCCTATTTAATTCATTTAAGTTTTTGGTTTCCAATTTCTTCACTTAAAGCTTGATTTCCAATTGATTGCGAGTGAAAATTCGATCTTGCTTGATTCTTGACCTCGAAATTTGATTAAGGGCTTCTTGGAAGTTTTTCCGACAATTGCGGGCCCTAGCTGTTTGATCCGCAGCTTCGAATTTCATAGCTATTTGGTTATCAATTAGATGCCAATCAGAAACGACCGGGAATTCGGTTTGTAAATTTCTCCGGCGGGTTTACAGCAGACAGGATGGTCCTCGTCAACGACGGAGTGTGGTAGGTATCCCACCCAACCCTCCGGCTATGGAAGGGTTCGTTTGAATCCCCCTAGGTGTGGGGACTCAAAATGTTCCCCTTACTGCCTCAGTCCGCAGGAGCTGCGAATCGTCAGGGCACCGGGTTACCGGCCAGGAGTCCGGCGAGGGTGGATTCGAGGTCTTCGCCTTCGAGGAAGCCCTGGAGCTGGCGCAAGCGGGTGGGATGCCGCATCTTGCGCAGGGCCTTGGCCTCGATCTGGCGGATGCGCTCGCGGGTGACCTTGAATTGCTTGCCCACCTCCTCGAGCGTGCGGCTGTAACCGTCCACCAGCCCGAATCGCAATTCGAGCACCTTGCGCTCGCGCTCGGTCAGGCTGTTGAGCACGTCGTTGAGCTTGTCCTTGAGCAGGCTGTAGCTGGTCATGTCCGACGGGTTTTCCGCGGACTTGTCCTCGATGAAGTCGCCGAAGCTGGTGTCGTCGGAGTCGCCCACCGGGCTTTGGAGGGAGATGGGCTGCTGGGCCATCTTGAGCACGGCGCGGACGCGGTCCACCGGCATCTGCATTTCGTCGGCGATTTCCTCCGGGGTGGGCTCGCGGCCGTAGTCCTGGAGGAGCTGTTTCTGGACCCGCATGAGCTTGTTGATGGTCTCGATCATGTGCACCGGGATGCGGATGGTGCGGGCCTGGTCGGCGATCGAGCGGGTGATGGCCTGGCGGATCCACCAGGTGGCGTAGGTGCTGAACTTGTAGCCGCGGCGGTACTCGAACTTTTCGACGGCTTTCATCAGGCCCATGTTGCCCTCCTGGATGAGGTCCAGGAAGGACAGGCCGCGGTTGGTGTACTTCTTGGCGATGGAGATGACCAGGCGCAGGTTGGCCTCGACCATTTCGGTCTTGGCCTTGTGGGCCATCTTGGTGAAGTGCTGGAGCTGCTGGTAGGCCTGGAGGTAGTCCTGGTAAGGCATCCGGACGAACTCCTCGAGCGCCCGGATTTTCTGCCACTCCGAGTCAATGATCTGCTGGATTTGCGGGCTTTTGGGCTGGGCTTCGAGGTCCTGGATGGCGCGCAGGCCGGCCTGGATTTTGTCGTGGATGTTGTCGGCCACCAGGGCCATTTCCTCGATGACCTTCTGCTTGTAGTAGAACTTGGGAAAGGCGGTCTGGAGGCGGCTGTCGGCCTTGCGGAACTCGGCGAAGAGCTTTTCCTTGCGGGTCTTGTTGGTTTCGCGCACCCAGGCGGCGTACCGGGCATCCACTTCCTGGTCGAGCACCCGCACGTCCTTGACCAGCTTGCGCAGCGCCTTGAGGTGGTTGTCCCGGCTCTCGATTTTCTTGTCCAGGATTACCCGGTCAAACCGCTCCTTGGGCGGCTCGGAGATGAGCTTTTCGGCCAGCGCGATGTGCTCCTTCCCGGCGAAGCCGAAGCTGTAGATGATGCGTTTGACCTCGGTTTCGTTGTCCTCGATGCGCTTGGAAATTTCGACCTCCTGCTCGCGGGTGAGCAACGGCACCTGGCCCATTTGCTTGAGGTACATCCGGACGGGGTCGTCCAGGATGTCCAGCCGGGCTTTCTCGTCTTCCTCTTCCGGCTCGGGCTGTTTGACCCGGTCCACCTCCGCCTGGTCCACGATCTCGATCTCGAGGCTGCGCAGCTTCGAGTACACCTCGTCCAGGTCCTCCGGGGAGATGATGCTGTCCGGCAGGATGTCGTTGATGTCGTTGTAGGTGAGGTAGCCCTGTTCCTGGGCCAGGCGCACCAGTTCCTTGATCTTTTCGGTCAGGTCCAACCCGGACTGGGTGTGCATCTCCGCGCTGCCAGAACCGCCGGGTGCGGCGGCCGGAGCGGGTGCGGTAACCGTGGCCTCGGCAGTTCCTTCGGCCGGTGGGGTCCCGGTTGTCGAGGCGCTCCCGGAAGGGGCCTGCGGCGCAGGGGACGGGGCCGCCGTGGGAGTCGTCGAGCCCGTATCCGCGGGGGCGGGTTTGGGCGATGCCTTGGGCGAGCGGGTTTTCGCTGCCCCGGCCTTGGGGGCCTTGTGCGGGCGGCTGGACCCGGCTTTGGCCGGGGTGGCGGTTTTGGTTTTGCGGAGCGGGGAGGAAGCGCTACCCCGCCGAGTTTTTTTGGCAACCGGCTTCGAGATTTTCGGTTTCGACATATTTGGCGACTCGCCCTGCTTTCGCCCGGAGTCGGCGAAAACGTAGCCCCACATTATCCGCGCTATCGCAGGCCCCGTCAAGGAAAGCACCGGCTTCGCAGCCCTCACGGTTTGACTCAAAAAAGATTGTTACCCAATCGGGGGAGTTGGGCGGCGGGACAGCTCCGGTGCACTCAGAAAAGGGCGTTACCGGGCCATGAACACCTCCACGAATCATCCCCCCGTCAGGCTGTGCAGATCCGGATGCGCGCCCGTTCGCCCGCGCGGGCCGAATCTTCAAATCCCTACGGGCCGCCCCCACGGGTCGAACTCTTCGGCGGCCACCGCAAGGCGGTCCTGCGCGCCCTGCGGCCCAAGGCCGCCGTCCTGCGCGCGCCCCCCGCCCGCCCGGGTTTGGGTCACACCCATTTTGAGTTGCGGCGGCGTTTTGCGCTTTGAAATCCCCTGCCGGCCGCGGCTCCAAGTGTTATCTTCCGTCCTGGCAGAGTGGAGAAAATCCGGGCGGGGAAAGCCGCCCGGACCCGACCGGAAGTCCTCCCCCGCGAAAAACGCTGTCCCCAGCCCACGCCGACCAGGTCCCTCGCCGTGTGGCCCGCTTTCGGGGGAAGAACCGCCGGCAGGAATCCCTGCGGAAACCGCGCCCGCGCCCGGACCCCGGCGCCGGACCGCCCCGACCATCGCCGGACCCGCACCGCACGCAGCTGCGGGTTGCCGGGGCTTTCCCCGCTGCTTTGGCGGTCCCGGTGACGGGTCGCCAGGACGTCCCATCGCATCGCCAGCGGCGGGACTTTTGCTCGCCAATGCTGCCGCCTTGCGTCCAACCTCGGCCCTCCGCCCGACCGCCTCCGGCGACCGGGCTGGCATTGGACTTGCGGACTTTTCCGACAATGACACGCAGCGTTGGAACATCCCAGGGCTGGTGGGTCTTGTTCGCGGCCGCGTTGGGGTGGGCGGCACCGGCGGCCCTGGCCGACGCCGGCTTCCCCGAGGACACCGAGTGGCGCTACTTCAAGGGCCTGAGCGAGGCTTCGTCCCCCGATCCCACCGCCTGGCGGCAGCCCGGCTTCAATGACCGGTCCTGGCCGGTCGGCCAGGCGCCTTTTTACTACGAGGACAAGGCCGCCGGCTACACCGGCAATACCGCCCTGACCGACATGCGGGGCAATTACCTCACCCTGTTTCTCCGCAAAACCTTCGAGGTCGCCAACCCCGACCGCGTCCGCAGCCTCACCCTGGACCTGCGCGTGGACGACGGCTGCGTGGTCTGGCTCAACGGCCAGGAGATCGCCCGCGTGGGCATGCCCCCGGGCGAACCGGCCTTCAACACCCCCGCGGCCGACGCGAACGAAAACCCCAAACTCTTCACCACCTCCTTCCAGCCCGAGGTTGGCCAGCTCCGCGCCGGCGAAAACGTGCTCGCCATCCAGGCCGCCAACGTCTCGCTCAGCGGCAGCAGTGATTTTCTGATCGCCGCCGCGCTGACCCTCGAGATCGAAGAGCGCGAGCCGCGCGTCGAGGTCGTCTTTCCCGCCCCCGGCAGCGTGGTCCGCGCGCTGGACAGCATCGAAGTGGTCTTCAACCTGGCCGTGCAGGGGGTGGACGCCGCGGACCTGCACATCAACGGCCGGCCCGCCACCGCGTTGGAGGTCCACTCGCCCCGCGACTACACGTTCCGTTTCCCCGAGCCGCCGCCGGGGCCGGTGCAGGTGAGCTGGGCGCCCGCGCACGGCATCACCTCGTTGCCGCCGGATGCCGAGCCCTTCACCGGCGGCGGGTGGAGCTACACCCTCGACACCAACGCCCCGCCGGCGCAGGTGATCCTGTCCGAGTTTCTGGCCGACAACCGCAGCGGCCTCCGCGACGAGGACGGCGCCCGCTCGGACTGGATCGAATTGCGCAACCTGGGCGACGAGGCGGTCTCGCTGGCCGGCTGGTGCCTCACCGACAACGCCGCCAACCCCGCGCAGTGGCGGTTCCCCGACGTGCTTCTGCCCGCGCGCGGTTACCTGCTGGTGTGGGCCTCGGGCAAGGACCGCCGCGATCCCGCCCGCGAGCTGCACACCAACTTTCGCCTCGCGACCGACGGCGAATACCTGGCCCTGCTCGACGCCCGGACCAACGTGGTGGACGCCTTCACCCCGGCCTACCCACCGCAACAACCCGACGTGTCCTACGGCCGCGACCTGCTGGACCCGGCGCAGGTCGGGTACTTCGCCACCCCCACCCCCGGCCAGCCCAACGCCACCAGCGGGCCGGGCTTTGCCCCCGAGCCGGTCTTTTCACTGCCGGGCGGGTTGTACGCCACCAACCGGCTGGTGGTCAGTCTGGCCGCGCCCGCCGGCACCATTTACTACAGCACGAACGGCCGCGAGCCGACGCCCGAGGCGGGCGCCACAGTGTACACCGGCCCAATCACGCTCACGCAGGGCACGGTGCTGCGGGCGCGGACCTACCAGCCCGGCCTGCTGCCCAGTCCGCCGGTGGCCGCGGGCTATGTGCTGGTCTCGACCGGTCTGACCAACTTCACCTCGAACCTGCCGCTGCTGGTCATCCAGCCCGTGGCCAACATTCCCACCGACAGCCGTGTGGTGGTGCATGTGACCGCCCTCGAACCGTTCCGCGGCCGCACGGCCCTGCTGGGCGCGCCGGCCCACGCCGGCCTGGGGCTGATGGAGGTTCGCGGCCAGAGTTCGCTGGGTTTCCCGAAAAAGCAGTACAACCTCGAGCTGACCGACGCTGCCGGCGTGGACCAGGAAGTGCCGCTGCTGGGCCTGCCGGCCGAGTCGGACTGGGTGCTCAACGGCCCGTACTCGGACAAGAGCCTGTTGAACAACTTCCTCGCCTTCGAGCTGCACGAGCAGATGGGCCACTACGCGGTGCGGCGGCGCTTCGTCGAGGTGTTCATTGACGAGAGCCGCGGCCAGCTCACCCAGCCCACCGACTATCGCGGCATCTACGTGCTGCTGGAGAAGATCAAGATTGACGGCAACCGGCTGGACCTGGCCCGCCTGGGCCCGAACGTCACCCGGGAACCCGAGGTCAGCGGCGGCTACATCTTCAAAAAGGACAAGGACAGCCCCGGCGACCTGAACTTCACCACCCGGGGCGGCGCGGGCTTCAGCGCCCAGACCCTCAAGTACCACGACCCCAAACCGCGCGAGCTCAACGCCACCCAGCGCGCCTGGCTGCGCAATTACCTGCTCGCCTTCGAGGAGGCGCTCTATGCCAGCGACTGGCTCACCCGCACCGGCGCCCGGCACTACTCGGCCTTCCTGGACGTGCCCTCCTTCGTGGACAACCACTGGATCGTCGAGTTCACCAAGCAGATTGACGGCTACCGCCTCAGCAACTACCTCCACAAGGACCGCGGCGGGAAGGTGAAGATGGACCCGATCTGGGACTGGAACCTGAGCCTGGGCAACGCCGACTACCTCGAGGGCTGGAACCCCGTCGGCTGGTACTGGACGCTCATCGGCGAAAACGAGCACATCTGGCTGCGGCGACTGATCACCGGCACCACCTCGCCCAGCGGGCGCAGCGGCGACCCGGACTTCAACCAGGCCCTCATTGACCGCTGGAGCGAACTGCGCGAGACGGTCTTCAACCCCACCAACGTCCTGGCCCGCATTGACGAAATCGCCGCGTACCTGGACGAGGCCAAGGAACGCGAGTTCGCCCGCTGGCCGCGCCTCAACTCGTACGTCTGGCCCAACCCACCCATCTACGTCCAACCCACCTATGCCCAGATCATCGCCAACAAAAAGCAGTGGGTGCAGGAGCGCTTCAACTGGATTGACGCCCAGTACCCGCGCCGTCCCCTGCCCGACCGTCCCGGCGGCTTTGTCCGCCCCGGCACCACCCTCACGCTGAGCGCGGCCCCGGGCACCATCTACTACACCCTGGACGGCTCGGACCCGCGCCTGCCCGGCGGCGGCATCAACCCCCGCGCCACGCCGTACACGGGCCCGGTGCGCGTGGACCGCAACGTCCGGCTCGTGGCCCGCCTCCGGGTGAGCACCACCTGGAGCGGCCCCACCTCCGCCACCTACCTCACCGCCGTGCCGCCGCTGCGCGTGAGTGAAATCCTGTTCGATCCCGCCCCCGGCGCCGAAGGCGAGGACCGCAACGACTACGAGTTCATCGAACTGGTCAACCTGGGCACCACGCCGCTGAGCCTGGCCGGCTTCCGCTTCACTCGCGGCGTCCAGTTCGATTTCTCCACCGGCACGGTGCAAACACTGGGTCCGGGCGCGCGCGTGATCGTGGCCGCCAATCGCGCCGCCTTCGAGCGCCGCTACGGCACGCGGCCCGAACTGGCCGGCGAATACACCGGCCGGCTGGACAACTCCGGCGAGACCCTGCGCCTGGAGGGACCGATGCAGGAGCTGGTGCAGGAATTCCGTTACGACGGCGGCTGGTTCGCCGCCACCCGCGGCGTGGGCTTTGCCCTGGTGCCCGCCGATCTCACCGCGTCGCCGGCGGCGTGGAGTCAGGCGGCCGGCTGGCGCGTGGGCCGCGTGCGCGGCGGCACACCGGGCGCGCCCGAACCGCCCGCGCCGGCCTCTCCCGCCGTGGTCGTCAACGAAGTCCTGGCCAACCCCGCCCCCGGCCAGCGCGACACCATCGAGCTGTTCAACCCCGGCCCCGAACCCGTGGACGTGAGCGGGTGGTTCCTGTCCGACGATCTCCGCACACCCAAGTACCGCCTGCCGGCCGGGTCGCTCGTGCCGGCCGGCGGCTTCCTCGTGGTGGACGCCGCGCAGTTCAACCCGCCCGGCGGCGGGGAAGGCAGTTTCGGCCTGGATGCCGACGGCGAAGAGGTCTGGCTGTTTGCGGCCGATGCCGCCGGTGAATTGACCGGCTACGTGCACGGCTTCGAGTTCGGCGCGGCGGAGCCGGGGCAGACCTGGGGCCGCCATCTGACCGGCCGCGGCGAAGAGCGGTTTGTGCTTCAGGCCGCCGCCACGCCGGGCGCGCCCAACACCGGCCCGGCGGTCGGGCCGGTGGTGCTGAGCGAAGTCATGTACCACCCGCCGGACGTCTGGGCCAACGGTGCCTGGTGGGACGCGCCCGAGGACGAATACCTCGAACTGCTCAACCTCACCGCCGCCCCGGTGCCGCTGTTCGACCCGGACCAGCCCACCAACACCTGGCGGCTGGCGGGCGGCGTCAGTTTCCGCTTTCCCACCAACCTCACCCTGGCCGCCGGCGAGCGGCTGCTGGTGGTGGGCTTTGACCCGCAAACCAACGCCGACCAACTGGCCGCCTTCCGCGCCCGCCACGCCGTTCCTCCGGAAACCCGCCTGCTCGGCCCCTGGTCCGGCAAGTTGGACAACCGCGGCGAAACCGTGCGCCTGCTCCGGCCCATCCGACTCGGCCCGGCACCGGACGCCCCCCGCGCCGAGGTCGAGGCCGACCGCGTCGAGTACCGCGACCAACTCCCCTGGCCGGCCGGGGCGGACGGTTTCGGCTACAGTCTTCAGCGGGCGCCGGAGGAGACTTTCGGCAACGACCCTGCCGGGTGGTACGCCGCCGCGCCCACGCCCGGCCGCCCGCCCGGTGCCGGCGCGTTGCCCACGCTGGTCGCCGGGCCGACCGGTCTGGTCACGCTGGCGGGGCGCAACGAGGCCTTGCAGGTCCTGGCCGAGGGCCCCGGCCCGCTGCGCTACCAGTGGCGCCGGGATGGACAGGTGCTGCCCGGCGCCACCAACGCCACCTTGAACCTGACCAACCTCCAGCCCGAACACGCGGGCGACTACGACGTGTTGGTGTTCAACCACGCCGGCGCCGTCGCCTCCTTCCCCGCCCCCGTGCGTGTGGCCCAGCCCGGTGCGGACACGGATGCCGACGGGTTGGACGACCTCTACGAATGGACCCACGGCCTGGACCCGGCCTGGCCCGACGACCCGGCCGCCGACCCCGACGGCGACGGCCTGACCACCGCGCAGGAGTACCTGGCGGGGACCGATCCGCTGGACCCGGCCAGCCGGTTGGGCTTCGACGCCGCAGGCCTGACGGCGGACGGGGTCACGCTGCACTTCCCGGCCGCGGCGAACCGCGCCTACACGATCGAGTACCGCGACCGGCTCGAGCCCGGCGGGGACTGGCAGCCGTTGGTGGCCGTGCCCGTGCGGGACGACGGCCGGGCCACGCTGCGCGCCGAGGCGGTCACCGACACCTCCCGCCCGGCGCCGCCGGCGCGTTTTTACCGAATCCGCGCCGGTGGGCCCTGAAGCCGGGGCACCGCCCGTCTTGGCGCTTGGCAGCCCGGGCGGTTGCGACTATCCAAGGCGCGTGCCAACCCCAACCGTGCCCGGCCCGACGCCGCCTGCCGCGGCGCGCGCGCGGGCGCCTTTCCGTTGACCCATGCGCCTGCAAGCCCTCGACTGGTTCATCGTGCTGGCCTCCGTGGCCGTGTGTTTTCTGCCCGCGCTGTTTTTCGCGCGGCGCGCCGGGCGGAACGTCGCGGAGTTTTTCGCCTCCGGGCAGAGCGCGCCGTGGTGGCTGGTGGGCGTCTCGATGGTCGCCACCACCTTCAGCGCGGACACGCCGAACCTGGTCACGGACATCGTGCGGGACAAGGGCGGCATCGCCGGCAACTGGGTGTGGTGGGCGTTTGTGCTCACGGGCATGGCCACGGTGTTTTTTTACGCCCGGTTGTGGCGGCGGTCCGGGGTGCTGACGGACCTGGAGTTTTACGAAATCCGCTATGCCGGGCGGGCGGCCGGCGCCGTGCGCGGCTTTCGCGCCCTCTACCTCGGCCTGTTCTTCAACGGGGTGATCATGGCCACGGTGAACCTGGCCGCGGCCAAGATTGCCAGCGTGGTGCTGGGCTGGCCGCGCGGGCAGACCCTGCTGGTCTGCGGGCTGATCAACGGGGTCTTCGCCGCCACGTCCGGCCTGTGGGGCGTGCTGGTGATTGACCTGATCCAGTTCGGCATCGCCATGAGCGGATCGTTCGCGCTGGCGTGGTTCGCCCTGCAACAACCGCAGGTGGGGGGGCTGGCGGGCCTGGTGAACCAGCTCGGGGCGCGCGCGCCGGACCTGGTAAGCCTGCTGCCGAACTTCAACCACGGGGAGCTGGCGCTGACCATCTTCATCATCCCGCTCACCGTGCAGTGGTGGTCGGTCTGGTACCCGGGCGCCGAGCCGGGCGGGGGCAGTTACATCGCCCAGCGGATGCTGGCGGCGCGCTCGGAGCGGGACGCGCTGGGCGGGACGTTGTTGTTCAACTTCGCCCATTACGTGCTGCGGCCCTGGCCGTGGATTCTGGTGGCGCTGGCCTCGCTGGTGATCTTCCCGGACCTCGAGGCCATCCGGACGGCGTTTCCGGGGGTGGACCCGGCGCTGGTGGGGCACGACATCGCCTACCCGGCAATGATGAAGTTTCTGCCCGCGGGCTGGCTGGGCCTGATGGTGGCCGGGCTGCTGGCGGCGTACGTCTCGACCATGATCACGCACCTGAACTGGGGCACGTCGTACCTGGTGCACGATTTTTACCGGCGCTTTGTGCGGCCGAACGCCCCCGAGCGGCATTACGTGCGGGTCGGGCGCCTGACCACGGTGGGGCTGATGGTGGCGGCGGCGGTCTTCACGCTGTTCATCGAGACGGCCAAGGAGGGCTTCAGCCTGTTGCTCCAGGTCGGTGCGGGCACGGGGTTGATCTACCTGCTGCGCTGGTTCTGGTGGCGGATCAATGCCTGGACGGAGATCGCCGGAATGGTCGCGTCGTTTGCCGTGTCGGCCCTGCTGTTTGTGCTCCACAAGCAGGGGCACTCCCTGCCCGAGCCCTGGCCGTTGGTGGTGACCGTGGCCGCCACGACGCTGGTGTGGTGGGTGACGACGTATCTGACCCCGCCCACGCCGCGCGCGCAGTTGCTGCAGTTCGTGCAACGGGTGCGCCCGCCCGGCCCGGGCTGGCGGGCCCTGCGCGCGGAGGCCGGGGTGACGGCCCGTGAGGACAGCCTGCCGCTGGCGCTGCTGGGGTGGGTGCTGGGATGCGCGGCGGTGTGGTCGGGGCTGTTTTGCGCGGGCAGTTTTCTGCTCGGGCAACCCGGCCGGGGAGCGGTGTTGCTGGTGGGGTTTGCCGGCTGCGCCGCCGGCCTGGGGTGCGTGGTGCCGCGACTGTGGCGGGGCGGC
>JBBIJZ010000042.1:0-33698 GCA_037445715.1 Verrucomicrobiales bacterium
CCGCCGCCCACGCCTGGCCGGGTGTGCCCTGCTGGGCGGGCAACGACCTGGAGACGGCCTTCGCCGCGGCCGGGCCGCCGGGGCCGGAGGTGGCCGCGCGCGTGGTGGTCATCAGCGGCACCGGTTCCTGTTGCTTTGGCCGGAATCGCCAGGGCCGCAGTGTGAAGGTGGGCGGCTGGGGGCATTGGTTGGGCGACCGCGGCAGCGGTCACGACGTGGCCCTGTCCGCGCTGCGGGCGGTGGTCGAGTCGCTGGACCGGACCGGACGCTGGCCGCGGCTGGGGGCGCGGCTGTTGCGGGCGCTGGCGTTGAATGAGCCGAACGACCTGGTGACCTGGCTGCACGCCGCCGGCAAGGCCGAGGTGGCCGCGCTGGCCGTCGAGGTGGGGGCCGCGGCGGCGGCGGGTGATCGCCTGGCAGCGGGCGTGCTTGACGCCGCGGCGGACGCGCTGGCGCGGCAGGCAATGGAGTGCGCGAACCGCCTGGCCCGGGCAGGGGAGGTGGTCGAGTTTGTTTTCACCGGGGGGATGTTGGAGCGGCAACGGCGCTTCGCCGCGCGGGTACGGCGGCAGGTGCGGGCCGCTCGGCTGAAGGCGCGATTTCGGCAGCTTGAACGGGAAGGGGCCTGGGGTGCGGTGGCGCTGGCCCGGGCGTGTCTGGGGGAATCGGCTACGGCGGCCCGGGCGGTCGCGGCGCCGGCGCCGGGATTCCGGGCGGGCGAAAGCGGCGCTCCGGTCACTTGTCCCCTCCCGGAGGCGACCGCCCCTTCGCCCACGGAGGGGCGCAACCCGCGTTCGCGGCGGCTGGACCGGATGTCGGTGCGCGCGGCGATTGAGTTGATGCTCCGGGAGGACGCGCGGTTGTCCGGCGCGGTGCGTGCGGTGCGGGTCGGCTTGGAGCGCGCGGTGCGGCTGGCGGTGGCGAGTCTGCGGCGCGGCGGCCGTTTGATTTATGTGGGCGCGGGCACCAGCGGGCGGCTGGGGGTGCTCGATGCCAGCGAGTGCCCGCCCACCTTCGGTGTCGAGCCCGAGCGCGTGCAGGGCATCATCGCCGGCGGGGCCACCGCCTTGTGGCAGTCCATCGAGGGCGCGGAAGACGACGCCGCGGCGGGGGCGCGGGCGGTGCAATGCCGCGGGGTGGGGCCGCGGGACGTGGTGGTGGGCATTGCGGCCAGCGGGCGTACACCGTTTGTCTGGGGGGCGCTGCACGCGGCGCGGGCGGCGGGGGCGCGTACGGTGCTGCTGTGCTTCAATCCGTACCTGCGGTTTGCCCGGGGCACGCGGCCGGACCTGGTACTGGCGCCGGTGGTGGGGCCGGAGGTGCTCACCGGCTCGACCCGCCTGAAGGCCGGCACGGCCACGAAGATGATCCTCAACATCCTGTCCACGCTCACGATGGTGCGTCTGGGCAAGGTGCTCGAGAACCTCATGGTGGACGTGCGGCCCACGAACGCGAAGCTGCGCGACCGGGCGGTGCGGATCGTGCAAACGCTCACCGGCGTGGAGGCGACGGCGGCGCGCGCCGCGCTCGAGCGCGCGGGCTGGCGGGTGAAGGCCGCGGTGCGGCACTTGCGGCGGCGCACGCGCCGGGCCTGACGGCGGAAGTGCCGTGGGAGGGGCCAGACCGCCCGGAAGTGTGCGATGAAAAGAACAGGAGGGACGGGCAGAACGACCGTTGACGCCCGTCCGCCGGTTGCCTAGGTTTAACCCGAAATCCAATCATGAAAACGACGTTGCCCAGCGTTTCCAAGGCGCCTGCGCCCCAGGCCGACCAACGCGGTTTTACCCTGATCGAGCTGCTGGTGGTGATTGCCATCATTGCGATTCTGGCCGGGATGTTGTTGCCGGCCCTTTCCAAGGCCAAGGCCAAGGCCACGGGGATCAGTTGCATGAGCAACACCAAGCAACTGGCGCTGTGCTGGACGATGTACGCCAATGATTACAGCGACACGCTGGTGAAAAACTGGCTGGCCAACACCAACGCCTGGATCGGCGGCAACGTGGCCGCCATGCCGGGAGCGACCAACAAGCTCGACATCATCAACGGCCGCCTCTATGTGTACAACACCTCGGTGGACATCTACCGTTGCCCGGCCGACAAGCAGTTGCCCGCCGCGTTGCGCAACGTGCCGGTCCTGCGTTCCACCGGCCGGGTGCGGAGCTACTCGCTCAGCGGCCGCATGGGCGGGGCGGACGCGGCCGACGCCCAACGGTATGGAGTCTCGGACACGAGCTGGGTGCTGGGGACGCAGTATCCGATGTTCAAGAAAATGTCGGACATCGTGAACCCCGGGCCCAGCAAGGCCTTCACCTTCATTGACGAGGGCATCGAAACGATTGACGACGGGTACTTCGCCGTGAAAGCGCCCGGCGTCCTGATCTGGCAAAACTCTCCCAGTGTGCGCCACAACAACGCTTGCGGTCTCGCCTTTGCCGACGGGCATTCGGAGATTTGGAAATGGCGCTACCTGAGCCGGGAGCAAGGCTTGGACACCCCGGCCAAGCAGGGGGGAGTGGACACCACGCCGGACCTGCGCCGGCTCCAGGCCGCCACCGCCGAGTAGCCCGCGCAACGCGTTCCCCCGCACTGCAGGCGCAGTCGCGTGCAGGACCAGGAGTGTACGCCGCGGAGTTCGTCAACGGGCGTGACAAGTTTCTGCCAGGCTTCGGCCTCCGTGGACGCCTCGCGTTTCGGCCGCAAAAGCTGCCGAAACGGGAACGGCGAGTGACCCTGACCCGGGAATCAGGCATCAGATTGCTGGCCCTCCGCGAGAGGGCCGAAGTGACCCCGGTCGCAACTCAGTTTCCTGCCGTGGCGGGGTGGGCCGTAGCGCAGACCTCCGAGTTTGCCGTACCGCGGGTTTCCCAACCCGAGGACCCCCACGTTTTCCCGCGTCGCTGATTGGGAAATCGGCGGAAGCAGGTTGGAAAACCTGCGTTACAACCCCGGCAATAAATTTGAGCCGCGCCCGGGCGCCCGGCGGCCGCATTTTGGGCTGGCCAAGGCCCGGTCGTTTTGCCCATTTTTTCCCATGATTTGTCAGCGTTTTCGCCGTGGCTTTTTGCGTTGGGCGGTCGGTCTGGCGGCGCTTGTCGGGCGGAGAATCTCGAGGGGCGGACAAATTGCCCTGGTGGGCGCGGTGAGCTTGTGCCCGGGGGTGGTCCACGCCCAGGCCCCGCAACTGGTCTCGGTGTCTCCGGCCCGGGGGGCCACGGGCGTGGCGGTCAACGAACCGCTGGTGTTCACGTTCGATCGCGACATGGACATCAACATTCCCCTGGTGCCGTCGCTGCCGGGGATTTTTGTCGGCAACATCGAGTTTGACCCGCCGGGGGTGGCCTTTGTGGACGGCGCGTGGAGCGAGGACCGACGCGTGCTCACCTGCACGCCCAGTGGCGATTGGCCCCCGAACACCGCCATTACCTGGCGGCTGAACCCGGTCGGCTCCCTCTTCCCCCTGACCAGCGCAAGCGGGACGCCGCTGGGCATGGTCAGCGGCGAGTTTACGACCGGCTCGGGCGGGGGCGGCGGAGGAGGGGCGCCGGAGTTGGTGGCGGCGGTGCCGGCGGTGGGCGCGGTGGGCGTGCCGGTCACCACCACCGTGACTTTCGTGTTTGACCGGCCGATGAAGAAAACCACGCCGGGGGCCGGCGCCATTCAGTGGCAGGGCAACGGCCTGGACCCGGCCCGGTTCAGCTACAGTTGGAGCGCGGACGGACAAAACCTCATCGCCGACTACGCCGGCGATTTGCCGCCCCTGACGATGATCGCCTGGCAGTTGAATCCGTCCGGGGCGACGGCCCGGCTGGAGAGCGCCGAGGGCGTGCCGCTACCGGAAGACACCTACGTCGGCGTGTTCACCACGGGCAGCACCGCCGGTGGCGGTGGGTGCGACCCCGATGGCATCCCGGATGACTGGGGAGCGTACAACTTCGGCAAATCCGGCGCTTTCGTGCAGACTTCGACGGCCGACCCGGTACCCGGGGCTGAGGAGCCGTTTAATTTCGCGGCCACGGTCAAGAGCCCCCAGGCCGGCCCGGCCATCACCGCGGCCTCGGTCACCCTGCCCGGTGGCACCCGGAAAAATCTGAACGCTGTGCCGCTCGGCGGTTTGCTGTTTTTCGCGGACACCCCGGCCAGCGAGGCCGCGCTGGATGCCGCGTACCCCGGTGGAAATTACACCCTGCGGTTTACCCCGAGCGGGCAGGCCGAGCGGACCGTCAACATGAATTTGCCCGCCGCCTGGCCACCGGTGCCCAAGGTGGCCAACTACTCCGAGGCGCAGGCCGTAAACCCCCGGCAGGACTTCACCCTCCGCTGGAACGCCTTCACCGGAGCCGGCGCCCAGGACTTCATCTCCCTGGTCATCTCGAGCACCAATCTGCTCGGGGCCACCGTGGTCTTCGAGGCGCCCGATCCTTGCGTGCCGCGGGCCCTGCCGGTCACGGCCACGTCCATCGTAATCCCGGCCAATACGCTCCAGCCCAACCAGACCTACCAGGCCACGTTGACCTTCGGGCGCCTCGGGTATTTCTCGACCAACGCCGTGCCGGACATGGCGGGTTCGGCTTACGTGACCCGCAGCACCGACTTCACTCTCCGCACCGGCGCGGGCACGGTGGTCGGGGCGCCGGCGCGGTTCACCGGTTACCGTCGGCTGCCCAACGGAAACCCCGAACTGACTTTTACCGGCACCTCCTCACATCCCTACACCCTCCAACGCGCCACCTCCCTGACGGCGCGCGACTGGGTCAACTTGGGCACCGTGACCACCGACGCCACGGGGCGTGGGGTGTACGAGGACACCCAGCCGGGTAAACAGCCGCCGCTGTTTTACCGCGCACTGACCAATTAGCGGTGCGGGCCGGCGAGGCCTTTATGGCGGCGCGCTTCAGCTCGGGAATCCAACTCACGGGCTGATCCACGAGCGCGGGCACCCGCCAGGGCCGCGGTACTTGGACCGTGCCCCGGGATACGGAGCGCGCGGCGTTTACCACAGACAAACCGGTCTGCCCTCGGCCCCGGCTTCCTCGGCTCAAAACCGCCTTTTCCGCGCCGACCTCCAAGGGTCCTGTCCGGGCCCTCCAACCGTCCCGTGGCAGGCTATAACCGGCTGATAACGGCTTGACCCACAGCGACTAGCGGCGGTGCAAAAAAACTCGCAAAAAGTCCTTGCCGCCACAACCGGTTGTACTAGCTTGCGCCACGGCACCCAACTAAATGGGGTTCGACACGCCCTGGTGAGTCGCCAGTACGTGTCGCCCTCGAGTGGTGGGAGCCGAGATTTTGGCCCGCTCCGACCCCGGCCGGGCAAACCGTGGAAAAACCGAAAAACGCCAGCCCAAACCATCGCCATGATTGACAACCCGTCCCCATTCCCTGCCACCGCCAAATCCGCCCGCCCCACCAAGCCCCCCCGGCTGCGCAAGGCCCGACCCCCCGCCGGCCAGGTCCGGCCGCGCCTGACCATCGAGCGGGTGTTCAGCGACCCCCGGGTCAAGCCCTTCGACCAGGTGCCCTGGGAACGGCGCACCGCCGAGATCACGGATGATTCCGGCCGGGTCATCTTCAAGCAGGAAAACGTCGAGGTCCCCGCCTTCTGGTCCGAACTGGCCACGAAGGTGGTTTGCTCGAAGTACTTCTACGGCGACCCGGCCAAGTCCGAGCGGGAAACCTCGGTGCGGCAGTTGATCCACCGGGTCACCCGCACCATCGCCAACTGGGGGGTCAAGGACGGTTACTTCAGCCGCGAGGACGGCGAGGTGTTTTACGACGAACTGACCTGGCTGTGCCTCAACCAGTACGGCGCCTTCAACTCGCCGGTCTGGTTCAACGTGGGGCTCTACCACGAGTACGGCATCGGCCGGGACTCGGACCGGGGCAACTGGCACTACGACCCCCGGGCCGGTGAGGCCCGGCGCGCCACCACCCAGTACGAATATCCCCAGTGCAGCGCCTGCTTCATCCAGTCGGTCGAGGACAACATGGAGAGCATCATGCACCTGGCCTACAGCGAGGCCATGCTCTTCAAGTTCGGCTCCGGCACGGGCACCGACCTCACCCCCATCCGCAGCACCCGCGAGAAGCTCTCCGGCGGCGGCCGGCCCAGCGGCCCGCTCTCCTTCCTCAAGGTCTATGACCAGGTCGCCAACGTGGTGAAATCCGGCGGCAAAACCCGCCGCGCCGCCAAGATGAACACCCTGCGCGACTGGCACCCCGACATCGAGGAATTCATCACCGCCAAGATGCGCGAGGAGAAAAAGGCCTGGGCGCTCATCGAGCAGGGCTACGACGGCTCCTTCAACGGCGAGGCCTACGCCTCGGTCATGTACCAGAACGAAAACCTCTCCGTGCGCGTCAGCGACGCCTTCATGGAAGCGGCCACCGCCACCGACCCCGCCCGCCGCGAGTGGTGGACCCGCGCCGTCACCACCGGCCGGCCGGTTGAGAAAAAAGACGCCGCCCGCCTGCTCGACCTGGTGGCGGAGGGCACCTGGGTCTGCGGCGACCCCGGCCTGCAGTACGACGGCGCCATCCAGAAATGGCACACCTGCAAGGGCACCGAGCCCATCCACTCGACCAACCCGTGCAGCGAGTACGTCTTCCTCAACAACACCGCCTGCAACCTCGCCTCCCTGAACCTCATGAAATTCAAGCGCGCGGACGGCCGCTTCGACCTCGAGCGCTTCAAGGCCGCCGTGCGCCTGTTCATCACCGCCCAGGAAATCCTGGTGGACAACGCCAGCTACCCCACCAAGGCCATCGCCGAAAACTCCCACATCTTTCGCACCCTCGGCCTGGGCTATGCCAACCTCGGCGCCCTCATCATGAGCTACGGCCTGCCGTACGACTCGGACGAAGCCCGCGCCCTGGCCGGCGCCCTCACCGCCCTCATGACCGGCCACGCCTACGAGCAAAGCGCCGCCCTCGCCCGCCAGATGGGACCCTTCCCCGGTTACCACGATGCCCGCTGCACCGGCGTGCCCAAACCCGCCCGCCCGGACAACGTCGCGTCCATGCTCGAGGTCATCCGCCGGCACCGCGCCGCGGTGGAAGACATCCATCCCAGCGACGAGTTCGCCTACCTCAAGGACGAGGCCCGCGCCGTCTGGGACCGCGCGCTGAGCGCCGGCGAGCAATGGGGCTACCGCAACGCCCAGGTCACCGTCCTGGCGCCCACCGGCACCATCGCCTTCCTCATGGACTGCGACACCACCGGCATCGAACCCGACATTGCCCTGGTCAAGTACAAGAACCTCGCCGGCGGCGGCCAGCTCAAGATCGTCAACCGCACCGTGCCCGAGGCCCTGCGCCGGCTCGGTTATTCCCCCGCCGAAATCGAGACCCTGGTGGCGCACATCGAGCGGTACGACACCATTGAAGACGCCACGCTGGACGACGGCACCGTCGTGCCCACCCCGCTGCGTCCGGAACATCTGCCGGTCTTCGACTGCGCCTTCAAACCGCGCCGGGGCCGGCGCAGCATTCACTACCTGGCCCACCTGCGGATGATGGCCGCCGCCCAGCCCTTCATCAGCGGCGCCATCTCCAAGACCGTCAACATGCCCCACGAGGCCACACCGCAGGAAATCCGCGACACCTACGTGCAGGCCTGGAAACTGGGCCTCAAGTGCGTGGCCATTTACCGCGACGGCTCCAAGCGCAGCCAGCCGCTGAGCACCACCCGCGGCACCGGGACCGGCGCGGGCGAGGCCGCGGCCGAACTCGATTCCCTCCGGCAACGCCACCGGGAGCTGGAGGCGCAGGTCGAGCGCCTCCAGAAGGAGGTGGGCAAACCCCTGCGCCGCCGCCTGCCCGAGGTGCGCCAGGCGCTCAACCACAAGTTCAGCATCGCCAACCACGAGGGCTACCTCAACGTCGGCCTCTTTGCCGACGGCCAGCCCGGCGAGCTCTTCATCACCATGGCCAAGGAGGGCTCGACCATCGGCGGCCTCATGGACACCATCGCCACCCTCACCAGCATCGCCCTCCAGTACGGCGTGCCGCTCGAGGCCCTGGTCAAGAAATTCTCCCACCAGCGTTTCGAGCCCAGCGGCTTCACCAAAAACCGCGACGTGCCCATCGCCTCCTCGATCACCGACTACATCTTCCGCTGGCTCGCCTTCCAGTTCCTGCCCGGCTATCGCGAGGAACACGCCCCGGAACGCGGCCAGCAGGAACTGCCCATGCCCGACCTCCAGGAGCAAATCCGCAAACGGGTCAACGTCTCCGTGCCCGACCTGCCGGTCAGCGATGAAAGCGGCGGCTCGACCGAGGGCAACGGGCACGGGACAAAGCCGGTCCCGGCCTCCCCCGGCCCCGCCCTCGCGGTCACGGCCGTGCACCGGGACGGTTTCGTGAACCAGGCCGACGCCCCCATCTGCCCGACCTGCGGCTCGCAGACCGTGCGCAACGGCGCCTGTTTCCGCTGCCGCAACTGCGGCGAAAGCCTCGGCTGCTCCTGAGCGACCCGATGCCCCTTCTCCACGCCGGCCTGCCCTCCGGGCTCCCCGTTGGGCAGGCCGGCTGTTTCTTGCCCCGGCCCGGGCAGGACCCCGAACAAAGTCGTAGCGCAGACTTCCAAGTCCGCCGTAACGCGGGTTTCCAAACCCGCGCATCCTCCGCACCCCTCCGAGCCGCCGATTGAGTAATCCGCGCTACCGCCGGTTGGAAACCGGCGCTACACGCCCGGGACTGGCGCCGACCTTGTCATTGGCTCTGCCGGCCCATGCGCCCGGACCGGGCATTTGACTTTGCCCGCGGTCGGTGCGAGAAAGCCTCGAACCGAAGGACAAAACGCCATGAAAAAAATCCTGCTTTGCACCCTGTTGACCGCCGCGTGCGGTCCGCTGTTCCCCACCCGGGCCGGCGAACCCGAAACGCCCCCGCCCCCGCCCCGCGAGCGCCTCGAACGCCCGGAAGAAAAAGAACGCCCGCAACCGGCCGAGCTGCGCCGCGCCGAACCGCGTCGCGAGCGCGAGGCCCGGCGCGAGGCCCGAGTCTCCGCGGACCAGGAACGCCTCCGCCAACTGCGCCGCGAACGCGCGGAACTGACCGCCCGGCTCGAGCGCTCTCGCGCCGAAGGCCGGCGCGAAGAGGCGCGGGAACTCCAGCAACGCCTCCAGCAACTGGACCGGCAAGCGGCCGAGTTGGGTCGGCGCCCGCCGCGTCCCGGACCGGTCGCTCCCCCCCCGCCGGCGCCCCCGGCCCCGGGACCGGATGCGCGGCGGCATCACCTGCAGGCAGCCATTGAGAACCTCCACGCGGCCGGCTTGCACGAACTGGCCGAGCGGCTCGAGCGGGCGCGGGAAAATCTCCTGCACCGGCCGGGAGCACCGGCTCCGGAGCTGGCCGAACGCGTGCGCGAGGAAATCCGTCGGCTGCGCGCCGAGCTGGAGGAGGTACGGCAGCACCTGCGCCGCCTGGACGAGCGCCTCGAACGCGCCCCCGAACCGCGGCGCTGAAACCCGGTCCATCGCGCCCGGTGCATCGCGCGGAGTTCCCGGCCGGGACGGGCCGGTAAAGATGTGCCGCCGCGATTGCCCGCCCCGGGGGGGCGCGGTTAACTCCGGGCGTGCAAGCGGAGACTCCTTCACCCCTGCCCGGGGCCCGTCGGTTGCGCCTGTGGCCGGCGGGCCTGATCGGCGGGGTGCTCGTGGCAGCGCTGATCGTCATCCGCCGCCTCGAACACCTGCCCTACCAAAGCCGCAACCTGGCCTCGTTGGCGGCCGGGCTTGCCGCCCTGGCCCTGCTCTGGGGGTGGTGGTTGCTCGGTTCGCGCGCCCCCTGGCGATGGCGACTGGCGGTCTGCGGCGGCGTGTTGGTCCTGGCGGGGCTGGGCGCGGCGTTGTTCCGCATTCGCGGGGTGAGCGGAGATTTGGTGCCCATCCTCGAACCGCGCTGGGTTCGCCACGGCGCTCCCACCAGCACATCGGTTCCCGAACCCCCGGCGGGGGTTGACGCGCCGGCCGTCCTCGCGTCCCGCCCGGATTTCCCGCAGTTTCTCGGGCCCGAGCGCAACGGCGTCATCGCCGGCGTGAAGCTGGACCCGGACTGGGCGGCGCATCCCCCGCAGGTGCTCTGGCGGCGGCCGGTGGGGGCGGCGTGGTCGGGCTTTGCGGTGGTGGGCCCGCGCGCGCTCACCCAGGAGCAGGACGGCGAGCTGGAACTGGTCACCTGCTACGACCTGGCCAGCGGCCGGCGGCTCTGGCAGCACGCGGACCGCGCCCGCTATTTCACCACGCTGGCCGGCGAGGGACCCCGCTGCACGCCCACGGTGGTGAGCAACCGCGTGTACACCCTGGGCGCCACCGGCCTCCTGAATTGCCTGGAGCTGGCGAACGGCCGCCGGGTGTGGTCGCGCTCGCTCACCGCCGACGCGGGCAGTGCGGTGCCCGAGTGGGGTTTCGCCGGCTCGCCGCTGGTGTTCGAGGACCGGGTGATCGTCAGTGCCGGCGGCCGCGACGACCGCTCGGCGCTGGCCTACCACGTCCACACCGGTGACCTGGTCTGGCACGCCGGCACCCGCGCGGCCAGTTACAGTTCCCCCGCCTTGTTGACCCTGGCCGGGCGACCGCAGGTGCTGTTGTTCAACAGCCGCTACCTCACGGCCCACGACCCGCACTCGGGCCAGGTGCTCTGGGAATATCCGTGGGGCGTGGGGCACCCGAATGTGGCCCAGCCCGTGCCGGTGGACCCAAACCGCGTGGTCTGCTCCAGCGGCTACGGCGTGGGCGCCGAGTTGCTCGAGGTGACCGCGGAAGCCGCCGGCGGCCTCGTCGCGCGCCGGGTGTGGAAGTCGCCCCGCCTGAAGTCCAAGTTCGCCAACTTCGTGCGGCGGGGCGAATACCTCTACGGCCTGGACGATGGCGTGCTGGTGTGCGTGGCGGTGCGGGACGGCGCGCAGCGCTGGAAAGAAGGCCGCTACGGCCACGGCCAGATGTTGCTGGCGGATGACCGGCTGCTGGTCCTGGCCGAGAACGGGGAGTTGGTTCTGTTGCAGCCCACGCCGGAAGCCCCCCGCGAGCGGCACCGTTTCCGGGTTTTCTCCGGCAAGACGTGGAACCCGCCCGCGCTGGCCGGCGACATCCTGGTGGTCCGCAACGACCGCGAAGCCGCCTGTCTGCGCCTGGCGGCGGCGGTCCGGGCGTCGGCGTTCTGAAAACCGTGTTCGCTTCGCCCGGAAATTCCCCGGTCCTGCCCCGCGCTCGCGCCGCCTGGCTGCGCCGCTACGGCCTGGTGCTGGCGTTGGGGCTGGTTTGTGCCCTGCTGGCGGCGGCCAAACCCACCTTCTTCACCGCGGCCAACCTGGTGAACATCCTCCGCCAGGTCTCGATCAACGGCCTGCTGGCGGTGGGGGTGACGTTTGTGCTCCTGACCGGCGGGGTGGACCTCTCGCTGGGCTCGGTCGTGGCGTTGACGGGCGTGGTCGCGGCCTCGCTGGCCCAGCCGGGTGATGGCCCGGTGCTCCTCGCCGTGGCCGCCGGCCTCGGCGCCGGTCTGGCCTGCGGCCTGGTCAACGGCGCGCTCGTGGCCTACGGCCGGGTGGCGCCGTTCATTGCCACGCTGGGCATGATGACCGCCGCGCGCGGCCTGGCGCTGGTGTGGAGCGGCGGGCGGCCGGTCTCCAACCTGGTGCCCGGGTTCACCGCGCTGGGCGGGGATTGGGGGCCACTGCCCATCCCGGCGCTGTTGCTGGCGGGGGTAACGCTGGCGGCCTGGGTGTTCCTGAACCGCACCCGCTGGGGACGGCACCTGTACGCGGTGGGCAGCAGCGCGGCGGCCGCCCGCGCGGCGGGCATTTCGGTGACGGGCATTCAGCTTTTCGCCTACGGCCTGTGCGGGACGCTGGCCGGGTTGGCGGGCGTGGTACTGGCGGCGCGCATCACCACCGGGCAACCCAACGCCGGCATCGCCTACGAGCTGGACGCCATCGCCGCCGTCGTGATCGGCGGCACCAGCCTCTCCGGCGGCGTGGGCGGGGTGGGCGGGACCCTGCTGGGGGTGCTGTTGCTGGGCGTGATCAACAGCGGCCTGGACCAGTTGAACGTCTCGGCCTACTACCAGCAGATCATCAAGGGCGCGATCATCGTGGGCGCGGTCTGGCTGGACCAGCGCAGCCGGCGGGAACGTTGAGCCCGGCCGGCGGCCCCGCGGTCCGGACGGCTCCGGGTGTGAACAACCGGGACGGCTTCCCCGCTGGCCGGCCCCGGTGGCCCCGGCTACCATCCGGCCATGCAAATCCCGCGCGCCCTTCTCGTGCTGGCGTGTTGGCCGGCGCTCGCCCTGGCCGCGACGTCGCCGCGTGTGCGGCTGGGGTGCGAGGTCCTGGCCGAGGGGGGCTTTCGCGAGCTCCAGGGCAAGCGGGTCGGCCTCATCGCCAACCAGACCAGCCTGGATGCCGGCGGGGTGCCCACCTGGCAACGCCTGCACCGGGCGGCCGGGGTGAAACTGGTCGCCCTGTTCGCTCCCGAACACGGCCTGCAGGGGGACCTGCCGGCCGGCCGGGAGTTTACCAACACGACGCACGCGCCCACCGGACTGCCGGTGTACTCGCTCTACGGTCCGGGACCGACCCGCCAGCCCACGCCGGCCATGCTGCGCGGGTTGGACGTGCTGGTGTACGACCTCCAGGACACCGGCCTGCGCGCCTACACCTACATCAGCACGCTGGGCCTGGCCATGGAGGCGTGCGGCGCGGCCGGGGTCGAGTTCGTGGTCCTGGACCGCCCCAACCCGCTGGGCGGCGTGCGCGTGGAAGGGCCGGGCGTGGCGCCCGCGTTCCGCTCCTTTGTCGGCCGGTGGAACATCCCCGTGGTGTACGGCCTGACGCCCGGCGAGCTGGCCCGCATGATCAACGGCGAGGGCTGGATCTCCCACCGCTGCCGCCTCACCGTCGTGCCGTTGCGCGGCTGGAAACGCACCATGACCTGGCCCGACACCGGCCTGCCCTGGGTGCCCACTTCGCCCAACGTGCGCAGCTTCGCCGCCGCGCTGGGGATGCCCGCCACGGGACTGGTGGGCGAACTGGGCGGCTTGAACATCGGCCTGGGCGGTGAATACCCGTTTCGCTGTTACGCCGCGCCCTGGTTGGACGCGCAGAAGCTGGCCTCGCACCTCAACCGCCTGCGCCTGCCCGGCGTGTATTTCCACCCGCTGACCTGCCGGCCCACCCGCGGCGCCTTCCGGGGTCGCACCGTCCACGGCGTGCGCCTGGAATTCACCGACCCCGCCCGGGCGCCGCTCGTGGCCCTGAACCTTTACGCCCTCGAGGCCGCGCGCAAGCTGGCCGGGCGCGACCTCCTGGCCGAGGCCGAGCGCGCGGGCAAAAGCCTCGGCATGTTCGACAAGGTCCTGGGCAGCGACCAGCCCCGCAAGGCCCTGCGCGCCGGCCAAAGCGCCGCGGAGATCGTGGCCGCATGGAAGGCGGAGGAAGCCGCCTTCCGCCAGCGCCGCCAGCCCTATCTGCTCTATCCCTGACCCCGAAAACGATGCGGAGGCTTCCGGGCGGCCCGGCCCGCCGGGCCGGGGTCGGCCGGCCGGTGGTTCCGTCCCGCTGATTCCGGGTGTTGCCGGCGGCTGGGGAAGGTCCGTTCAACCCCTCACCAGCGCTCGACCGGACCCCGCGGCACGGGAATGGCGGCCGGTTCGCCCGCGGGTTCTTCTCCGAGCGTGGCGGGCAGCGGCGGCGGACGAAACCGCGGCAGCAACTCGCCGTGTGCATCCAGGAATTGCGCCCGCCACTGGCGGTACTCGGCCAGGATTGCCTCGAACTCGGCCCGGCTGGACAGCAGGCTTACCCGGCGCTTGAACTCCGCCGCCGGCCCGAACCGGCGCGCATACCACGGCGCGACCTTCCGGAACTGGCGGCAGCCGTGTTCCTCGCCGAAGACCTGCACCATCAGGTCCAGATGCCGCCGCATCACGCGGACCCGCTCCTCGAATCCCGGCTCGGGCAGCCGTTCGCCCGTGTCGAGGTAGTGCCGGGTCTGCGCAAAGATCCACGGGTTGTAGAACGCGCCGCGCCCGATGCTCACGCCCGCGCAGCCGGTCTCCTCGAGCATCTGCCGGGCCGCCTGGGGCGTGGTCACGTCGCCGTTGCCGATCACCGGAATCCGGCGCACCGCCGCCACCACCGCGCGAATGCCGGCCAGGTTGACACACCCGCTGAACCCCTGGGCGCGCGTGCGGCCGTGCACGAACACCGCCGCCACGCCCGCGTCCTCGAGGGCGCGTGCCAGGTCGGGGGCGGTCAGGTTTTGCTCGTCCCAGCCCAGGCGCATCTTGGCCGTCACGGGAATGCGCACCGCGTTCACCATGCCCGCCACCAGCCGGACGGTGCGGTCCAGGTCGGTCAACATGGCCGCGCCGCCGCCCACGCGGCAGACCTTGCGCACGGGGCAGCCCATGTTGATGTCCACCGCCGCCACCCCCAGCGATTCGAGGAGTGCGGCGGCGTCGCGCATTTCCTCGGGCACGGCGCCGAACAGTTGCACCGCCAGGGGCCGGTCGGCCGGGCAGGTTTCGATGAGTTTGAGCGCATGGCGATGGCGCTCGAGCAGGGAACGGGCGTTGACCAGATCGGTCGTGGCCAGGCCCAGGCCGCCCAGTTCGCGCAGCGTCAGGCGCATGGGCAGGTTGGTGTACCCGGCCAGCGGCGCCAGGCAGAGGTTGGAGTCCAGGGTCAGCGAACCGATTCGCAGCACGTCCCGAGTATAGCCGCGCTGGGCCCGCGGCAAAGGGGCCAGGGAAACCGCAAGAGCGCGCAGCCGGGTTTCCACACCGCACGCCGGTTGCCCGAGCCCGGGAACCGGCACTACACCCGGCAGCCGCCGGGTGCCCGCTCCGGGAAACTAGCGCGGCACCTCGGGCACGATCTGCCCCTTGTAGAGGTACACGGTGCGCGAGGCGCGCGCCGAGGCGTGGGGGTCGTGGGTGACCATGACGATGGTTTTGCCGTGGTCGCGATTGAGTCCCTGGAGGAGGTCGAGGATTTCGTCGCCGGACTTCCGGTCCAGGTCGCCGGTGGGCTCGTCGCACAGCAGCAGGGTGGGGTCGGTGACCACCGCCCGGGCGATGCCGACCCGTTGTTGCTCGCCGCCGGAGAGCTGCCGGGGGTAGTGCTTGAGGCGGTGACGCAGGCCGACCGCCGCCAGGGCCAGGCGCACCTGCCGGCGGCGCCGGGCGGCATTGAGGCGGGTCAGCAGCAGCGGCAATTCGACGTTGCGCTCGGCGGTCAGGGCGGGGAGCAGGTTGTAGAGCTGAAAGACGAAGCCCACGTGCCGCGCCCGCCAGGCCGCCAGGGCCCGCTCGTCCAGGCGGTCAATGCGCCGGCCGTCCACGACAATGCTGCCGGCGGTGGGGCGGTCCAGCCCGCCGAGGAGGTTGAGCAGGGTGCTCTTGCCCGACCCGGAGGGGCCCATCAGGGCCAGGAACTCGCCGCGGCGCACCTCGAGGTCAATCCCGGTCAGCACATGCACGTTTTCCGCGCCGCGCCGGTAGTACTTCTCGACACCGCGGACGCGGACCAGGACGGGGTCGGCCGGTTCCATGCCGCTCAGGATTCGATGACCCGCACGCGCGCGCCCTCGCGCAACCGCGCCGGGGCGTCCACCACCACGCGTTCGCCGGCGCCCAGGCCCCTGGCGATGGTGACCCGTTCGCCGGCGCTTTCGCCCAGGGTGACGGTCTGGCGGCGCGCGCGGCCGTCGCGCACGACCCAGACCGTGTCGCGGCCGTTGTCGGAGCGCACGGCGCTGCGGGGTACGGACACGCCGGCTTCGGCGTCGCCCTCGCCCCAGAAGGCCACGCGCACGGACATGTTGGGCAGGATGCGCGGGTCGGTTTGGCGGAAGCCGATGCGCACTTTCACGGTGGCCTTCTGGCGGTCGGCGGTGGGGATGAGGGCAATGACCCGGCAGGGGATTTTCCAGTCGGGGTAGGCGTCCAGGCGCGCCTCGACCGCCTGTTCGGGCCGCACCCGGGGGAGGTAGCTTTCGCCCACGTCCACTTCGATCTCGAGCGAGTTCATGTCCACCAGCGTGCAGATGCCGGTGCGGGTGAAACCGCCGCCGGCGGAGATGGGGGAGATCATCTCGCCGGGCTGGGCGTTTTTGAGGGTGACGATGCCGGCGAAGGGCGCGCGGATGACGGTGTCCTCGAGTTCCTGGCGGTGCAGGGCCACTTCGCGCTCGGCCACGGTGATGTCCGCGCGCAGGCGTTCGAGGCGGGCGTCGAGCGCGCGGGTCTCGGACCGGGCGCGGTCCAGGTCGGCCTCGGTGGCGATGCGCGCGGCCACGAGGGCCTCGATCCGGCGCTGCTCGCGGCGGGCTTCTTCGAGGCGGACGCCGGTTTCGGCGAGGCTGCTTTTGGCGGCCTCCAGCACGGCCTCGGCGTGGGCCAGGGCCGCGCGCACGTTGGCGTCATCCAGGCGCGCCAGCACCTGGTCGGCCTCGACCCGCTGGCCCTCCTCGATGAACACCTCGCGGACCTTGCCGGTGATCTTCGAGGAGACGGTGGCCTCGCGGCGGGCGGTGACGTAGCCGGAGGCGTTGAGCAAGACGCGCGGGCCGGGCGCGACGGCGATTTGGGCGGTGACCACGCGCACCGGCACCGGCCGCAGGAGGAACCACCACAGCGCGCCGCCCGCGGCGAGCAGTCCCGCCAACGCCAGCAGCCAGCGGCCCGGGCGCGGGCGGGGTTCAAGGTCCTGCTCGTGTTCCAGGCGCAGCCCCTCGAGCGCGCGGGAAGTCTCGTTCATGCCGGCAAGAGCTTGTGGCCGCCGGGGGCGGAGTCAAGGCGGGGGCCGCGCCGTCGGGGGCTAAATCCGCGGCTCGGCCGTGGGCGGCGGCACCCGGGGGTCCGGGGGCGGCCCGGCCGGCGGCGCAACGCCCGGTCCGGTCGTCCCCGGCGCGAAGCGGCGCAGGTACTTGAGCGCCACGCGCAGGTCCTTGGGCCAGGGCGCCTCGATGACGACGGGCGCGCCGGTGACCGGGTGCACCACCTCGAGGCGTTCGGCATGCAGCGCGGTGCGGCCCAGGAGGGGAATTTCCTCGCGGTCTTTTTTGAAGCGGTAACCGGGTTTGAGCCGGGAGAGCCACAGCGGGCTGCCGCCGTAGAGCGCATCGCCCACCAGCGGGAGCAACCGGCTGCGCAGGTGCACGCGGATTTGGTGGGTGCGGCCGGTCAGGGGCTGGCATTCGAGGAGGGCGTAGCCGGCGAAGCGTTCGCGCACCCGGAACAGCGTCGTGGCCTGGCGGCCGCGTTTGGGGTCCACGCGGATGTACTCCGGCCGGGCCGGATGCGGCGCCAGTTTCGCGTCCACGCGGAAACTCTCCGCGGCGGGTGTACCCTGGACCAGGGCGACGTAGCGTTTGAGGGTGCGGGTGGAGCCGAACTGGTTGGCCAGGTGCACCAGGGTGGGCTTGTCCTTGGCCAGCAGGAGCACGCCGCTGGTCTCGCAGTCCAGCCGGTGGGCGTTGGCCAGGTAGGTCAGGCCGCGCCGGGCGGCCCAGGGTTTGCCCCGGGCGAGGCCCTCGTGGAGCAGGCGCATCAGGTTGGGCCGCTCGGGATCGTAGCGATCGGGCGAGGTCAGCAGCCGGGCGGGCTTGTCCAGCGCCAGGAGTTGTGCGTCCTCGTACAGGACGGGGATTTCCCAGAATTCGCCGGTTTGCGGGGCGGAGAGTTTGATCGGCGGGTACGGGTCCATAACGGCCGACGGGCCGCCGCCGCGCGGGGTCGTCGGGGCCGGGCGGGCGGCGGGCTCAGGGGCTGTTCTCCGATTCGGCGGGCAGGGTGATGCGGGTCAGTTCGATCTGCCGCTGGAACCAGTCGCTAAAGCCGTTGAAGCGGCGCTGGGAGCGCAGTTCGCTCAGGTAACCGGGCAGCGCCTCGCGCAGCTCGGTGTCCGAGACCGGCTCGCGCTTTTTGAGCAGGAGCACCAGGGCGCCGTCGCGGGTGAGCACCGGCCCGCTGGGGGTGTTGGGGGCGAGGCCGGGGGCGACCAGTTTCACCTGGTCGAGGCTCACGCGCGGGTCCCACTGCGGGAGGTTGCGCGCGGCCTGGTTGAACACGGGCAGGCTGATCCACGTGGCGCCGGCGTCCACGGCCAGGTCGGTGAAGTTGCGGCCCGCGGCGAGCTGGTTGGTGAGGGTGGCCACGAGGTTGGTGCACGCCTGACGGGCCAGGATCAGCGCCTGCTCGCGGCGGTACTCCTCTTCGACGCGCTCCCGCAGGGCCTCCAGCGGGGGAATTTCGCTGGGAAACCGCGCCCGAAAGGCCAGCAGGTACACGCCGTCCTGGCCCACCAGCGTGGCGGAAAACGGCCGTTCCGGCGAGAGCGAGAACGCCACGCGCGCAAACTGGGGCGGCACTTCCATGCCCCGTGGTCCCTCGGCCTCCGAAAACGGCGCGGTGGTGGTGACCGGGAGGCCTTTTTGCGCGCCGAGCGCGGCGAGGTTTTCCGGCTTGCGGGGCTCCATCTTCTCCAGCTCGGTGGCGAACCGGGCCGCCTCGCGGCGCGCGGCCAGGCGGGCCTGGTCGTCCCGCAATTGCTCGCGGATTTTGACCTTGGCGGCCTCCGGCGGCAGGACCTGGCCGTTCTCGTCCGTAAACCGGTTCGGGCCGGCCTGGCGGTAGAGGGCGTCCAGCTCGGCGGTGAGGTTGGTTCGCCGGGCCAGCTCCTCCTCGGCCTGGGCGAGATAATTGGTAAGGGCGAAGCGGACGAATTGGACCTGCACCCGTTCGGGCTGGCGGTAGAAATCACGCCGGTTGGTGTAAAAGCGCGCCAGCTCGTCCGGGTTCACCCGGACCGCGGCCAGGTAATTCGAGTAGGTGAACACGGCCGCCTCGGTGTGGAAACGCTCGTTCTGACGCCGGTACTGCGCCTCCGCCTCCCGCGGGGTGACCAGCCCCCCGACCACCCCGGTCAGGTCCAACAGGTGCGTGATGCCGATCTCGTGGCGGATGAACCGCGCCAGGTCCGCCTCCGTGACCCCGTGGCGGGCCAGCTCGCGGACCAGTGTTTCGTACATGGCGCGGGCGGAACCGGGCTGGGCAGGGTTCGCGAAATTCTCCTCGATCCACCGGGCCACGTCCGCGTCGGAGACCACGATGCCCAGCCGCTCCATGCGGTCGGCCAGCACCAGCCGCTCGCGGGCCTGGCGGTCCAGGTCCATCTCCATCCGCCGGGCGTCGGCGCGGTCGGGCCAGCGGCCGGTGCGCAGAAAGACGCGGATTTGGGCCTCGATCGCGGCTTCGCGCATGGCCCGGGGGGGGATGGGCTTGCCGTTCATGAAACCGTATTGCGCGCGGGCCAGGCGGCTGCGGTCCAGCGTCACCCCCGGGGTGAAATAAATGACGAAGCTCACCACCACGGCCGCGATGATGATGATCCACAGCCAGGTCTGGTGCTTGCGAACGGTGCCAATCATAGCCGTTTCAGTGAACCGGCAGGCTAGCCAGCGGCGGGAAAGAGGGTCAAACGCAAAAGCGGCACGCCCGGGTAACCGGCCAGGGCCAGTTGTTCAGCGGTCCAAGGGCGGGCACGGATCCGGCGTCACCGGGGCGGGGCGGAAAACCGCCACCCCTGGCGGCAGGACCTGTTTGCCGACCGGCAGGCGCGCGGCGGGGCGCGGGCCGGAGTCGCAGCCGCCCCGGGACCCTGTTGGCTCACCTGGCGTTGCGGCGCAACGTGCTGTTGGCGGTGATGGCGCGGGCACTGGAACACCACCATTCCCACCCCGCCCGCGCCCTCCACCTGCTCGTTCCCGCTTGAACTCAAAGCAAAAGACCCTGGGCAGGGGCGGGCGGGTCGGGGCGGGAGCTTCAACCGGGCTTGCCGGGGGTGGCGCCCGCGATGAGCCCGCGCAGGACCTCGTACACGGCGGTGGACTCGATCGGTCCGGGCGGTAAAGCGCCGGGGCGATTGACGAGCAGGACCGGCCAGTCGGCCACGCGCTCCGGGAGGCGACCGTGCGAGCCCTTAACGAGGGTGGCATCGAGCGGGACGACGTCCATGAGCATCCGGAAGCCGAGTCGTTTCTGGAGCAGCCGCCAGGCGATCCGGGCACGCAGGGCCAGTGGCGAGAGCGCGGGGTCGGTGAACAGCTCCACCGGGTCGTACCCGGGCTTGCGGTGGATGTCCACGGTGCGGGCGAAATCCGGGGCCACGCGCGCGTCCAGCCAGTAGTAGTAGGTGAACCAGGCCGATTCGGGGGCGACGGCCACGAGGTCGCCCGCGCGGGGGTGGTCCAGGCCCAGGGCGGCCTTTTCCGGCGGCCCGAGCACGGTGGCGCCGGTGCGCTCCTCCACCAGCGCGCGCACGCGCGCCGCCAGGTCGGGCCGGTGGAGGTACAGGTGGGCCACCTGGTGGTCGGCCACGGCAAAGACCGCGCTGGCACCGGGGTCGAGCCGCTCGCGCCCCAGTTCCTCGCGCACGGCGATCCATCCCTGCTCGCGGAAAAGCCGGTTGAGGTGGATCGGCCGGTCCACGTTGCTCAACCCGTACTCGGACAGCACCACCACCTGCACGCCGCGGGACTCGAAGAAGGCCCGGAGTTCGCCCACCAGGGTGTCCACGGCCGCCAGGTCGGGCAGGATGGCGGGGTTGAGGGCGCGGCGGCCGAAGGCCACGGGCGGCGGACCGGCCGCGGGTTCCGGCGCGAACGGGCCGTGGCGCTGGAGGTTGTAATCCAGGTGCGGCAGGTACACGAGGTTCAACGTGGGCCGGTAGTTTTTCTCGATCCACTTGGCGGACTCGGCGATCCAGCGCGTGGCCGCGTCCGCCGCGCCCTGCGGGGATTTCACCCCGGCGGCCGGGCCCCAAAAGGTGGCAAAGGGGAACGGGCCCAGCTCGCGCTGGAGGAGGTGGCGCAGCTCGGGCGGGCGCGTGTAGATGTCGAACACCTTCCGGCCGTCGGCGGGGTACATCGGGCGCGGGGTGACCGAGTAATCCGCGCTCGAGTACATGTTGAACCACCAGAAAAGTTTGGCGCAGGTGAAGCCGGGGTCCGCCCGGCGCAGGTCTTCCCAGAGCTTGGGCGCGGTGACGAGGTGGTTGGATTGCTTCCAGAAATGCACCTCGGCCAGCTCGCGGTGGTACCAGCCGTTGCCCACGATGCCGTGCTCGCGCGGCCGGCGGCCGGTGAGGTAATTGGCCTGGGCGGTGCAGGTGACGGCGGGGAAGGCCGGCGCCACGGGCACGAACGAGCCCTCGCTCAGCAGCCGGCGCAGGTGTGGCGTGTGCCTGCCGATGAGCGCGCCGGCGAGCCCGACCACGTTCAACACGACCGTGCGTTGCATGGGGGGAGTTCGCGCCGCGTCGCGGCGCCCGCGCTCACGGCGCCACGACGATATTCACCAGCTTGCGCGGGACCACGATGACCTTTTTGACCGTCTGGCCGGCCAGGAACGGCTGCACCCGGGGTGCGGCCAGCGCGGCGCGCTCGAGCTCCGCCGGCGCCAGGTCCGCCGGGACCCGCAGTTTGTCGCGCAGCTTGCCGTTGACCTGGACGGGAATTTCGATCTGGTCCTCGACCAGCAGCGCGGGGTCGAATTCGGGCCAGGGCGTGTAGGTCAGCGAGGGCGGGCTCTGGCCGAAGGCCCGGTGGAGGCGTTCCCAGAGTTCCTCGGCCAGGTGCGGGGCAAACGGGGCCAGCAGTTGGAGGAACGGCCGCAGCACGGCCACGGGGCGGGTGGGCCAGGTCTGGGCCTCGTTGACGAAGATCATCAACGCGGCAATGGCGGTGTTGAAGCGCAGGCCTTCGAGGTCCTCGGTCACCTTCTTGATGCAGGCGTGCAGGGCCTTGAGCTGGGCCGGAGCGGGTGGCTCGTCGCGGAGGGCCGCGTGGAGTCGGAGGAGGTCCAGGAGACCTTGCCGGCCGGACTCCGGCGTGGTGGTCTCGGCCTGTTCGAGTTCGGTCTCGGCTTGTTCGTCCACAAACAGCCGCCAGACCCGGCCGAGGAACCGATAGACGCCCTCGACGCCCATGGTGCTCCAGGGCTTCACCATCTCCAGCGGGCCCATGAACATCTCGTACAGCCGGAAGGCGTCGGCCCCGTACTCGCGCAGGATGTCGTCCGGGTTGACCACGTTGCCACGGGACTTGGACATTTTCTGGCCGTCCTCACCGAGGATGAGTCCCTGGTTAACCAGCTTGAAGAACGGCTCGGGGGTCGAGACGTGGCCCAGGTCGTAGAGCACCTTGTGCCAGAAGCGGGCGTAGAGCAGGTGCAACACGGCATGCTCGGTGCCGCCGACGTACAGGTCCACGCCCGGGGTGGGCTTGACGGCGGGGGCGGCCGGGGTATTGGTTGAACGGAAGCGACGGAGCGTTTCGGACGTGGTTGAGAGGGGCGCCTTTGCGGTGACATCTCTCGCCGTCGCTTTCCGTTTGTACAAGGTCAGGACCTGCAACTGCCGGGCGCGCCCGCGCAGTGCCTCAACCAGATAGACCACGCCGTGGGTCTGTTTTTGGATGACCAGGCGTGTCTGGGCGCGGGGCCGGCTGGTCGCCAGGGTCACCGCATCCGGCTCGGCCAGCAGCTCTGGCAGGCGCACCAGGTCCTCGCGCGTCACGGCCAGGTTGCCCCGCGGTTCCTCCCGGGCGGGGGCGCCGTGCTGGTTGAAGATGTGCCGCACGGCGTACACGTCCAGGGCGAGGCGGAAATCGGCGACTTCCAGGCCGACGCGCTCGCGGATCAAGGCCGCCAGCGCGTCGGAGACCCGGGCAAATTCCACCAGGTAAGGGGGACGTTTGCCGGGAGCGAAGGCGCGGTGAATCAGTTGGTCCACCTCCCGGGCCCAATCCTCCGGTCGGTGGAGGCGGAAATGGCCGGGCGGGCGTTCGCCCCCCATCCAGTACCGCTCGGCCTCCTTGTCCGTGAACCGGTTGGGGAGCCGGGCCGCCAGGTAGCGCAGGTAATACCAGCACGAGCCCGCCCACTGCGGCATGGTGTTGGTCTCGCGGCGGGCGCCGCTCTTGAGCTCGACCCATTCCCGGGCCCGCGCCAGCGGCGGCTGGCCGTCGGGCGTGGGCTTGTAATCCTCCAGCTCCGGCGGCAGCACGGGCAGGCAGTGCTCGGGGACGGCCTCGTGGTAGAGATTCCCGTGCGGGTCACGCTTCCAGACGATGGGGAACGGCTCGCCCCAGTAGCGCTGGCGGCTGAAGAGCCAGTCGCGCAGCTTGTAGTTCACGGTGCGCCGGCCCAGGCCCCGGGCTTCGAGCCAGGCGATGATGCGCTGCCTGGCCTCGGGGGTGGGCAGGCCGTTGAGCGAGACCTCGGCGTTGGCCGAATTCACGGACGTGCCGTCGCCCACGAACCCGCGCCAATCCGTGGCCGGGTCGGGCGGTTGGACCACCTGCACCACCGGGAGGTGGAACTTCTCGGCGAACTCCAGGTCCCGCGTGTCGTGCCCCGGCACGGCCATGATGGCGCCCGTGCCGTAGCTCAGCAGCACGTAGTCGGCGATCCAGACGGGGATGCGCGCGCCGTTGACCGGGTTCACGGCGTGGGCGCCGGTGAACACGCCGGTCTTTTCGCGGGCCAGCTCGGTGCGTTCGAGGTCGGATTTGCGCGCCACCGCGGCCCGGTAGGCGGCCACCGCGGCGCGCTGGGCGGCCGAGGTGATGCGGTCCACGAGCGGGTGCTCGGGCGCCAGCACCATGTAGGTCGCGCCGAAGAGCGTGTCGGGGCGGGTGGTGAACACGCGCAAGGTCACCGGGCGGCCGTCCGCCTCCCGGAAATCCGCCAGCGCGAAGTCCACCTCGGCGCCCTCGCTGCGGCCGATCCAGTGGCGCTGCATCTCCTTGAGCGAGTCGCTCCACTCGATCGTGTCCAGGTCCTGCAACAGCCGCTCGGCGTAGGCGGTGATGCGCAGCATCCACTGGCGCATGGGCCGGCGCACCACCGGGAAACCGCCCACCTCGCTCCGGCCGTCCACCACCTCCTCATTGGCGAGCACAGTGCCCAGGGCCTCGCACCACCAGACCGGCTGCTCGCTCACGTAGGCCAGGCGGTGGGCGTCGCGCCAGGCGCGGCGCTGCGCCTCGGTGGTGCACTCCGGGGGGGACGGCAGGGTACTGATCGGTTCGGCGCGCCGGGTCGCGGGATTGAACCAGGCGTGGTAGAGCTGGAGGAAAATCCACTGCGTCCACTTGAAGTACCCGGGGTCGGTCGTGTCCACCTCGCGCGACCAGTCGTAGCTGAATCCCAGGCTTTTGATCTGGCGGCGGAAGGTGGCGATGTTCTGCTCGGTGGTCACGCGCGGGTGCTGGCCGGTTTTGATGGCGAACTGTTCGGCCGGCAGTCCGAAGGCGTCCCACCCCATTGGGTGCAACACGTGCCAGCCGCGGGCGCGTCGGTACCGGGCCAGGATGTCCGTGGCGGTGTAGCCCTCCGGGTGCCCCACGTGCAACCCCGCCCCGGAGGGGTACGGGAACATGTCGAGGATGTAGTACTTGGGCGGTAGTTCGTCGGCCCGGGGGGCGCGGCCGGCCAGGCCGTGCCGCTGGCCGAAGGGGTGCTCGGCCGGGATGGTTTCGCCGGGGTTGAACGCGCGAAAGGTTTGTTCGGCCTCCCAGCGGGCCTGCCACTTGGGCTCGATCAGGTGAAACGGATACTGACGACGCGCCATAAAGCCCCGCATCTTGCGAGCCGTCCGCCCCGCCCGCAACGCGGGAGTTGGCGGCGGCGGCGCGCCGGGCGCAACGCGGTTTCTAGCCGGTCGGCCAATGGCTTCACCGGGTAGGGCCGCGCGGCGGCGCGGCCGCGGGGGGAGCCACCCCGGCGCCGGCGCCGCGGCGCCCTGCCCGGTACTTGGCGGCGGTGCCCGGCTGGGCGCAGTTCAATCGCCAGCCGAAGCCGGTTTGGGAAATCGGCATTACCGCCGGTTGGAAAATCGGGGCGATTACCCCGGCACTTCCTCGAGCTGCGCCCCGAGGCGACTACCTGCGCGATTTGGCGTTTTTCGGCGGGGGCGTCGGTTGCGCGGGCCGGCCGTGGAGGATGCGGTCCAACTGCTCTTCGGAGTAGGATTGCGGCAGGACGCTGGCGTTGTCCCGTGCGGCGCGGGTCATGGCGAGGAGGTCGCGCGGGTGCTTGACGATGTGCGGGGTGAGGAAGATGAGCAGTTCGGTTTTGGAATCCTGGGTGACCTTGCGCCGGAAGGCGGCGCCCAGCAGCGGGATGTCGCCCAGCAGGGGAACCTTGCTGGTGCTGGCCGTTTTGGTGTCCTGCATGAGGCCGCCGATGACCACGGTCTGGCCGTCAGGGGTGACGACCACCGTGTCGGCGGCGCGGCGGTTGATGACGGGCGCGCCCACGCTGTTGGTGCCGGTGGCGATGGGCACCCGTTCGTCGGAGAGGTTGGAGATTTCCGGGCTGACGATCATCTCGACCAGGTCCTCGGAGGTGATGAACGGGGTTACGCGCAGGATGATGCCCACGTCCTGGTAGGTGATGCCGTTGATCTGGTTGCCGAAGGTGTCGTAGCGGACGTTCGTGATCAGCGGTACCTGCTGGCCCACGGTGATGACCGCCTGCTGGTTGTTGCGCGCCAGAATGGTGGGGCGGGACAGCACTTCCAGCCGGCCCTGCTCGGCAATGGCGCGCAGGGTCACATCCCAGTTTTGGCCCACGAACGAGGCCAGGCCGGCGCCGGAGGTCAGGCCGGGCAACCCGTTGAACTGCTGAAGAATGGAGGAGGTGACCTCACCGTCCTGCCGGCGGTAACTCCCCTCGACGCCAAGGTCCAGGCCCTTGCGGTAAGTCACTTCGAGGAACAGTACGTTGATGAGCACCTGGGGTGCCGCGCGGTCCAGATTGGTGATGACCTGGCCGATGTACTGGGCGGTCTCCTCGTCCGTCACCACGATGAGCTTCCGGGTCTCGGGGTCACTCGAGATAATGGCCTCGCCCAACTCCGTCGCAGGCGGGTAGTTGGCGGTGGCTCGACGTTGTTGCTGTTGCTGGGCCCAGGCCGGCACGGCCAACAGGCACAGCCAAGCCATCCAGGCCCACACTGGCGGGCGCAGGGGAAAGCTGGGGAACTTCATGGGAAAGCAGTCGCGTGGTGTTCAGCGGCCAACTCCGCCCGTGCCAAAACCCGTGGCGCCGCCCGTGCCGAAGCCCGATCCGACCGCCGTGCGGCCCTGGTTTTGCATGGTGTTCACGGCGCGGTTGTTGAGCTGGCTGCCGGCCTGGCGGGTGGTGTTGCGGGTGTTGGCCGCGCGGTTGCGGGTATTCTGGGTCTCGAACAGGCCGCGGAGGATTTCCTCGACCTGGGCCGGGTCGGTGTTTTCCACCGAGAAGGTGTACACCTGTTGTTTCCGGGCGGGGTCGGAGTCGAGCTGGGCGATCATGACGGCAATCTGGTCCATGATCTCGCGCGAGGCGCTGACGACCACCGATTGCGTGCGGGGGTCCGCCACCGCCACGACGCGGCTCTGGCGCAGCACCCGTTCGCTGGGCTGCTGGGTGCCGGCCTGCTGGAACTGCGGCGGGCGGAAGCCGCCGAACCGGCCCCCCTGACCGCGGGTGTTCTGCGTGGTGGGATCGGGGAACAGGCTGGTCAACAGGTCGGCGGTCTCCTGGGCGTCGGCGTGCCGGAGCCGAAACACGCGCAGTTCGGTGACGTCCTCCACGCTCACGTCCACCTGCTCGATGAGGTCGGCAATCAAGGGCATCTGGTCCTCGGGAGCGCTGACGACCAGCGAATTGCTGCGCTCATCGGCCACCGCGACCACTTGCGGCGGGGGGACGCGCCCATTGCTGCCGGTGGCGGACTGCTGGTTGCCGTTGTTGCCGCCGAACCCGGGCGGTCCGCCGCGGAAGCCGCGGAAGATGATTTGCTGCTGCTGGTTGCCGCCACGACCGGTAGCGGTGGCGCTGGTGAACAGGTCGCGCACCACGGTGGCCAGCTCCTTGGCGTCGGCATAGCGCAGCGGGAAGACCCGCACAGTGGAAACGCTGGCCAGGGAGGTGTCCAGGGCGCGCACGATTTCCATGATGCGGCGGATGTTGATCAGGGTGTCGGTGACCACCAGGGCGTTGCCGCCTTCGTTCGAGGCGATGGTGGCGCTGGGCGGGAACAAGGGCTGGAGGTCCCGGGCCAGTTGCACGGCATTGATGAAGCGCACCGGGATGATCTGGGTGACGATGGCCTCGCTACGGGGCACCTCGGCGGGGTTGTTGCCCGCCCGGACCGGGATGTCGCGCTTCTTGGCCTCCTCGCGGGTGGTGATGATGAGGTTGCGGCCGTCCTGGAGGGCGGCGTAGCCGTTGCGGGCCAACACGCGGTTGAGCAGCTCGACCGCCTCGGCCCGGTTCAACGGCTGGTTGCTCCAGACGTCCACTTTGCCGCGCACCTCGGTCTCGAGCACGATGACGAAGCCGGCTGCCTCGCTCAGGTAATCAAGCACCAGCTCGAGCGGCGCGCCGCGGAAGTTCAGGCGCAGGTTCCGCTCCGTATCGTTCCCCGTCGGGGCGGCCGCAGCCGGTGCCCTGGTCGTGGCGGCGGCAGTCCCGTTACGGGCGGGGCGGCCGAGGTTCGGCCGCTCGGGCGGTCTGGGCGCCGGGGCGACGGGGGCCGCGGGGGGCGGTTGCGCCGGGGCCGCGCCGGCCGGTTCCCCGGCTTCCGCCGGGGAAGGGGCCGTGTCCGTTTCGGGCACCGACTCGTCCTCGACGAAGACGACCGGGGGCGCTTCGAGCGGGGCGGCGGGGGGCGGAGCCTCCGGCACCTCGACAGGCGGGGCAGGCTCGGGGGCCGGAGCGGGTTCCTCTTCCTGGCTCAGCGCCGGGCCGGTCCAGGTGAGACCGGCGACCAGTAGCAGCCCAAAAAGCGTGGTTTTCATCGGGTTTCCTGTTCGCGTCGTTGCAGCAATCGTTTCAGGACTTCGTCCGCGGCGTCGTTGCTGCTTTCGGCGCCGCCGGGGGATGCAGAACCGCCGGCCGTGGCGACCGCCAGCGGCTCGGTGGATTCACTGAACTGCCAGGGCCCCTGGTCTTCTCGACGCAGGCGGGCCCCGACTCGCAGTTCAAACTGGTTGGTTCCGTTGGCGAGCCGGACCCCGTTGGGGTGGATTTCCAGCACCTGGAAGCCTCCCACGGTCCCGCCGGGCGGAAGCGCCTTGCGGAACTCGGTGCTCGAGCCGTCGAAAAAGGCGAACAGCCCCTTCTCGTAGCTCATCACGCCCACCAGGGCCAGGGTGTCCGCGCGGGCGGGGCGGCGGCTTTCGCGCGGCGGGGCGTTCACGCGACCGCCGGAGCGGGCGGCGTTGAAGATGTTGCGCTCGGCGATGAGGCGGAAGGCGTTGAAGTCGGTCCGGACGCGGCCGGGAGCGGCTTCGGCAGCAGCCGGCCGGGCGGGGGCGTTCGTCGTCGCCGCCGGGCTCGTCGTGGCGTTGCCCGGCGCCGGCTGGCCCTGAAGGGCCAGCGTTGCCAGGCCGAGGGCGCAAATCACCCCGCGCACCGTCGTATCGGGGCGGCGCGGCTTACGGCCATTTGGAGCGACCCGTTTCATGGGTTCGGCACGGGATTGAGGATGAGTCCACTGACCTGCAGGCCGAGGCTCAACTGCTCGCCCCGGTCGTCCCGCGCGGTAATCTCCACCACATCCAGGCGCAACGCCAGCGGGTCCGCCTCGATATTGTACAGCAGCCGCGTCAGCGCACCGAGGTTGCCGAAGGCGTCCACGCGGCACTCGACGGTGGCGAAGCCCTCGTCGCCGCGCTTGAACTGGGGTTTCACGGCGGTCACGCCCACGCGACTGTCCTGGGTCCAGCGGTCGAAGGCCTTGAGCAACTGATTTTCCGCCTGCGAGGGCTGGTTGGTCAGGGCGTGGTGCCGCATGAACTCCCAGCGGGCGCGCAGGCCCGGGCCGCGTTCCAGGAGCCGGGTGCCGTCCTCGACCTGTTTGCGCCGCCGGGCGATTTCGGCGCCGCGGGCGCTCCAGCTCCGCCCCAGCGGCTCGATCACCAGGTAGTTCAGGGCCAGCAGTGCCACCGCGCCGGCGGCGATCCAGCCCAGCAGTTGTTGTCGGTCTTGCGGTTTCATCAGGGCGCCCCCGCTTCGGACCACTGGAAATTGACGGTGAACTGCATCGGCGCGTTACCGCGAATTTGCTCGACCTTGAGGCCCCGCACCTCCGGCACGGCGCGCAGTTTGTCCAGCATCCGCAGCAGGGCCGCGTTGTCCCGGGCGGTACCGGAGCAGGTGACGCCGGTGCTGGGGCGGATTTCGACGCTCTTGGCGGAGACCGCGCCATCCTCGGGGAAAGCCTCGGTGAGGCGGCGCAGAATGTTCAGCGTGCGAAACGACTCGTCGTAGTAGGGGCGGAACTGCCGGACCTGCTTCTGCACCGCCTCCAATTCGGCGACCGGGCCGCGGATGGCGTTCCACTTGCCGCGCCAGTAAGTCAGGCGGGCCTGTTGCACGCCGAAGGCCAGCAGGGTCAGGAGCACCAAACCCGCCACGGCGACGACCGCACCCGCCACGGTGCGCGAGGTCTTGTACCGGGCGAGGAGGGCCTCCCAGCGGCTGACCCGGGGGGGCAGAAACTCGAGGGGCGAGCCCTGGAGGCTCAGATGCCGGACCGCCACTGCCAGGGCCGGCGAAGCCGGGGTCCCGGCCGGCAGGCGCAGGGCCTCGGAGCCGTGAACCGGCCAGTCGCGCAGCCAGTGCACCTCCAGGCCGCTGCCGGCCAGTCGTTCCCGGAGCCGTGCGGCCAGGTCTTCCGCTGCCGGGTCGGGGCCCACCACCTGCACCCGGCGCACGGTTTCGCCCACCTCCGGCGGCAGTTGCCCCAGGGTGATGCGCAGCTCCCGCGTCAACGGGTCCGGCCGCGTGGCCGCGGCAGCGGGGTCGGCCCCGGCGGACCACGCCAGCGTGCGCACCAGGGCCAGGCCGCCGCCGCAGGAGACCTGCAGCCCCAGCTCCTGTTCGCCCGGGACCAGCGTGACCACGCCGTCGGCCGGCTCGCCGTTGAGGCCGGGCAGGGCCGCCAGGCCCAGCGTGAGGCTCAACAGCCGCAGGTGCGCCGCGCGCGCGGCCGCCTCGAGCCGGTCCACCTGTTCGCGCGGCAGGCCCAGGAGCGTGACCCCCGCCACCCCCGAGGGCAGCCGGTAGTGCGAGCGGGCCACGATCAACGTCTCCGGGCCGCTGGGGAACCCGCGTTCGGCCTCGAGTTGGATCAGGCTTTCAAGGTCCGCCTCGGGCAGATCGGGCAGGGGCACGTGCAGGGTGAACAGCCAGGCCGGCGGTACCGCCAGCACGCATCGGCGCTCGCGCACCCCGGCGGCGTCCAGGTGCTGGCGCAGCGCGCGGCCCAGGGCCACGGGATCGGCCTCGCGCGGGTCCAGCGAGAGCGTGGCGGTGAACTGTTGGAGGACCTCGGCCGTGCCGTTGAGGCGGCGCACCACCACGGCCTGGAGCCGGCGCCCGTCCAGGGCCAGGCCCAGCAGCGTCGAGCCGCCGGCGCGGGAGCGCCGGATGAACCTTGAGAAATCCAGTGGGGGCCGCTTCATGAAATCACCAGGTCAACAAACCACCCGCGCGCCGACTGCTGGAGAGCGGGATTCCCTCGCGGCGGGCGGTGAAGAGCATTTCGCGCACTTCCGGGCCCAGCGCCCACCCCAGGTGGGTGAGGTCCTGCCGGGCGATGACGCGCGGGGTGCCGTCGCGGGTGTCGAGCACCGCCCGCACGCGCTGGTAGCCGCGGCCCTGTCGGCCCAGGGCCACAAGGTCCGCGGTGTACTGGTAACTGCGCGCGGTCAGGTAGGGGCCGGCCTGGATGGCGTCGGCCTCGTCGAGCACCTCGGCCACCCAGGCCAGCGAGGTGAGCCGGCCGGACTGGGACTCGCGGTAGGCCACCAGGGCGGCGGCGTTTTCCGGGCCGATGCCCGGCAGGCAGGCCAGCACCGCCTCGGGCGCGGTGTTGACGTTGACCAGGCCCACCAGGACGGTGTTGGTGGAAACGGTCAGGTCGCCTTCGACCTGGGCGAATTCGTCCGGTGTCAGGCCGCTGCGCAGGTAGAACTGGAGCAGGCTGGTGAAGCGGTTGGTGGCGGCGGCACCGCCGCCCGGCCCCCCCCCGGGGCCGCCCCCGCCCGGGCCGCCGCCGGGGCCCGCGAGGCCCAGCCGGAGCAGAACGGCGTTGGCGCGGTCGGTGCCGAAGGCCTGTTGCAGGAACGAGGCCAGGGCCTGCGGGTCGGGGGCGTTCACGTTGAGGCGCGCCGTGCCGTCGCTGCGGGTGTTGGGTTCGGCGCTGTACACGGTCACGTATTCGAGGAGGCCGGCGTCCAGGTAGCCGTCGCGGTTGTCGTATGGCGGGCCGGCGTCGCCATCGTTTTCGTTGGGGTCGAGCACGCCGTTGAGGTTGGCGTCCTCGCCGAAGAGGTAGCTCAGGTCGGCGCCGTACACCAGGCGGAGTTCCTCGACGGACTCGAAGGGGGCGTTCTTGCAGCGGTAGGCCGGGCTCAGGCGCAGGTAGGTTTCGTCCTCGGCCCCGCCCGGACCGGGTTCGCTGTCGGCGTCGCGCCAGTCCACGATGGCGGCGGCGAACTCGGGGGTCATGCCGGGCAGCAGTTGGAGCATTTCGACGGTGGCGGTGTTGAGGTTGAGCTTCGAGGCTTCGTCCACCAGACCGAAAGCGGGCTGGTTGGCCCGGGCGTGCCGGAGGGGGCGGCCCAGGAACCAGACCGTGGCCTCGCCGATGGGGATGGCTTCGCTGAGGTAATCGAACTCGTCGGGCGGCACGCCGGGCGCCTCGGGCACGGTGGCAAGGACGTTGCTGGCGTAACGCAGGGCGCCGGCGATGGCCTGGGCGGCCTCGTACGCGGCGGTGCGTTGATCGGCCGCGCGCAACTCGAAGCTGACGGTCTGGGCGAAATACAGCGCCAGGGCGACCAGGCCGAAGGCAATCCACAGCGCGATGATCAACACCGAGCCGCGCCGCCGGTGCGGGTGCGCCCGGGATGGCCCCCGGCGAAGTGGCGGACGGCGGGTCATAAGGCGCCTCCGGTTGTGGCGGTGGAGTTGGTTCCGGCCTGGACCACCACCGGTACGACCAGTTCGACCGGCTCCCGTACCGCCCGGTTGGTGAGGTCCCGGGTCAGGTAAAGCTGCACCTTGATGGCCAGCGGCAGCCCGGTCGGTTCGACCGTGGAATCCCACGCGTCCCGCCACTGGGTGCCGTCGTGGAACTGGAAGATCACCTCTTCGACGCCGCCGAGCAGGAACTGGTCCTCCGGCGGTTCCTCGACCGGCGCCAGGAGGTTGCGGGTGACCGAGCGCATCAACTCCAGTCCCGGGGTGTCGTTGGTGGGCGGCACCAAGCGGTAGGCCACGCGCTGGAGCGCGGGCCAGGGGGCGGCATCCCGCAGCACGCCCACGGTGGTGTAGAAGTACGGGCTGACGCGGCCCGGCAGGGGGGTGAGGTTGGTGGGCACGGTTTGGAGGGCGCCCACGAGCGTGCCGCCGGGCGGGGCCAGGTTGGCGAGGTCGCGCTGCACGATGGCCAGGGCCTGCTGGAGCGGGAGGGATTCCTCGAGCGCGGCGACGACCTTGTTGCGCAGCCGCAACGCCCCGTGAAACACGTAGTGGAGCGAAAGCAGCACCACCGAGAAGACCATCACGGCGATCAACAGCTCGAGCAAGGTGAAGGCCCGCCCGCCACGGGACCGGCCGGGGGAGGGAAGGCGGATTTTCACGGCGCGCCTCCCGGGTTGGTCGTGCCCGTACCGGTGCCCGAGCTCGGGGGGGTGGAGGTCGTGGCGGCGGCGTCCACCAACGTGCTCAGCCGGACGGTGTGTTCGCGATCCTGCACGGTGTAGGCCACCTGGATCGTGAGCAGCCGCAGGGCGCCCAGTTCCCAGGGTTCGTTGTCGAGTTGCCAGGTGTACTCGTGCGGGCCTTCGCGGAGCGTGCCGTTTTGGGAAGCCCGTTGCCACTGGCCGCTGACCACCAGCTCGTTCAACAGCCGGTCGGCCAGGCGCGCGGCCACGGCCTGGCGGGCCGCCACCTGCCCGGCCCGGGCCGCCACGCGCAGCGCCTCGACCGCCACCGGGATCACGATGGCCATGAACAGCAGCGCCGCCAGCACCTCGGCCAGCGTGAAGCCGGCCCGTGCCCGTTCAGCGCCACGCCAGCGGCGGCGGTTGGTGGGTCCAGATTTCATACCGGAGCCGGTTGCGGCCGGGCGCCACCCAGAGCGTGGCCTCGATTTCGTCCTCGCGGACCTGGTGAAAGGCGATCCAGTCCGGGCCGTGGTCGGGCAGAAAGCCGTCCGGGGTGAACCGGAGCCAGAACAGGTTCTGGAGCGAGCGCGGGCGTGCGGAGTCCGGGGCGGCGGGCAACGGCGCCAGTTCCGGCACCGGCTCGACCTGCCGGCCGGGCAGGCGCGGCTGGTTGACCTCGAGTTCGAGCCCCTCGGCCAGCTCGAATTCCCGGGCGCGGTCGTCCACCTCGAGGTAGGGGGCTTCCGCCTCCAGACCGTAGCGGCGTTGTTCCGGGTCCATCCACAACACCATCGGGATGCCCTCCTCGACGGCGCGGCTCTGGCCGTAGCGGGTGAGGGCCAGGAAACGCAGGGCCTCGGAGTCCAGCTCGCGGCCGCGGAAGAACCGGGCCAGGGTGGGCGCGGCAAACCCCAGCACGGTCAGCAGCAGCGTCAACACCAGCAGCAGTTCCACCAGGGTGAAGGC
>JBBIJZ010000043.1:0-33660 GCA_037445715.1 Verrucomicrobiales bacterium
GCGGAGGCCCGGGCCTCGGCCAGCCAACGGCGCAGCGGCGGCGGGCTGGCCGCCGGGGCCGGCCGGTTCTGGACGCGCAGCAGGGCGTGCCCCAGCCGGATTTGATCCGGGAGGAGGCATTGGGGGATCAGGCGGCGCAGTTCCGCCAGGGCCGACGCGTCTTGCACCGCCGGCATTGTTTGCCGTCGGGGTGGCCAAGCCAAGCCCGCCGTGGGGCGCGGCCGGTTCAGCGGGTAGCGGGTCGCGGCGGGGCGGAGGTGGGTGAGCACCGAATTGCCAAACCCGGCGTTGCAAAGCGACCCGGCGCGGCGTGGGGTCGGTAGCAGTGATGGGGAAGCCACCTGCGGGAGCGGCGGCGGGTAGCCGACCAAGCGGCAGGGGAGGGTGACGAGGCCTTTTAGAGCTAAGCAAGCGTTGGAACCTACTGAAGCGGCAACTTTCTGGTGTGACCCTGAAGCCGAGGTGAAGTATGCCAACAACCCTGAACACAACAGTCGTTTCCCCCGGGAAGAAATCGCGGGGCGGCCCGGCCCCGGCGAGCCTTCCCATGCCCGCCGCCGTTTCCCGGTCCCCGGCCAGTTTCCGGGGGCCCGGCGCCCCCCCTTTCCAAGCGGAAGGGGAGATGGCTGACGGTCGCCGGCGGCCTGCGCTTGCTCGGAGGACAGGCGATGGCTGCGGAGACCGTTTATTTCCTGGTGGGCGATCGGGTTCCCCTCATTCAGGTGCCGGGGATGACCTCCCCCTACCCCGAATCGCTTGTGCTGCCCCTGTCGGACCCGGAGGCCATCGCCCACGCCCGCTGGCTGATTGCCACGGACCCCCTCAACACCCTTTACTTGCCGAACCCCCCGCCTCCCAGCGATCCCCCCACAACGCGCTATGGGAGGGGAAACACTCCTATTGTCCGGGTGGTGAAATCCGAAGACTGGAGCAACCGGGATTTCTACCGGCCGGGCTTTCCGGCGTGGTCCTGGCGCGTGGTCGAACTGGTGACTTTCGCCGAAGCTTTTTCCTGGGACCTGGTTATGCTTCCTTCGTGGGTTGAAGAGGGGATGGCTGCGGCGCCCGAGGGAACGGAGAGAACCTTCGCATACACCGGCGCCGTCGTCCGCGAGTTGGGGCCGGGGATGCTGTACTTGTCGGCGGTGCGGCAGGGCGGGCAGATCCAGTTTTCCTGAAGCGGCATCTGGGCGGACGCCGAGTACACCATCGAGGCGGCCGAATCGCTGGACCGCGCGACCTGGGTGCCGGTGGTGACGGGCCTGAAACCGGCCCGGACCAATCTGGTGAACCTGCCGCTGCCGGCGGGGTCCGTGCAATTTTTCCGCCTGCGCGTCCAGCCGCCGGGCCGCTGAGACGGGCCGGGTCGCCCGCCGGAAAACGAAACCCTTCGGCGGAGGGGGAGTCGGGTTCGGCAACGCGTCGGCCTGGCCGGGCGCGGGTTGCTCGACGCGGGTCCGTCGGCCCGGCGCAACGCCCGCCGCGGCGCCCGAGCCGGAGTTGGTCCGGCGGGAACCACCGGTGAATCAGGCGACGAAGTTCCCCGCTCGCCGGGGTGTCGCGCACGCTCGGCATTTTCGCCGTGGGACGCAGCGGGGGAAGCGCGTCCGGGGTTACCGGGCGGCGGTGGGCGCGGGCTGGATTTGGCGGAGCGTGAACGGCGCGAACAGGCCGTAGCCCACGGTAGCGTACTTCGGGCCCGGCGGCGGGCCGTCGGGCGGGCCGTTTTGGAACATGCCCGGCCAGGCGCTGCCCAGGCCGGGGTTGCCGTGATGCGGGCCCAGGGTGTTTTTGAGCGTGCCGAACACGACCACCTCGACCCGGTTGTCCCCGCGCTTGAGGAGTTTCGTGACCTCGAGTTCCCAGGGCGGCGCGACGATGTAGCCGGCGCGTTTACCGTTCACGTCCACCCGCGCCACGCTGCCGTACCAGGCCGGCAGCGAGACCACGAAGCGGCCCTGCTTGTCGGCGACCTTGAACCGCTGGCGGTAAGCGACGCCGTGCGCGTAAAACGGGTGGCCCTGCTCGTTCCACCGGCCCGGTGCCAACGGCCGGTCGGCGGCGAGCACCCAGCCCCGGGCGGCGGGTTGGAGGGTGAAATCGCCCAGCACGTAGGCCGGTTCCAGTTCGTGGAACATGGTGAACGGTTGCGCCCGGAGGGTGACGACGTTTTCGCCCGCGCGCGCGGCCGCCGCCAGGGGGATGCGGCCAAAGGCCTTGTCCAGCCACCACTCGCCGGGTCGGGCGGCGACCGGCCGGCCGTTGCAGGTGAGGGTGTAGAGGTCGGGCCGCTCGATCACGATGGCCAGGTTGGGCGGCACCGCGCCCTCGAGGGTGAACCGGTAGCGGGCGGTGAAGCCGCTCTCGGCCGGGAAGCGCCGCGAGATCAGCTCGTCCTTGAACTGCACGGCACTGTCCCAGGGGTTGCGGTCCAGGCCGTGTTTTTGCCAGACGAGTCGGTTGGCGGCGTAAAAATAGAGGTTCGACCGCGTCTCGCCGCCGGCGGTGAGGTCCACGTAGTCGAGTGTCAGCACGTTGGGTTCGAGCCGCCGGATTTCCATCGGGCCGGTGGGCGCCAGCGGGGTGCTGGTTTCGGCCTGCGGCGGGGCCGGTTTGAGCGGCTGCCGGGAGAGGAACAGCAGCAGGCTGCCCGAAGGAGGGAGCTGGAACGCGGCCTGCAGACCGGTCGGGGTCTTCTCGAACGGGTACGGCTCGGTCCTGCCGGTGTAGGGGTCCCAGCGCTCGACGCCCTGGAGGTCCGATTCGAGCGTCCCGGCGGATGGTGCCTCGAGGCTGGTGTTGACCAGGAACAGGATTTGGCCGTCGTCCCAGTGCCGGCGGTGATGGAAGAGGATGCCCCGGTCGCCCGGAGCGCGCCGGAGGCGGAAGCCCGGTGACGGCGCCAGGCGTTGAAGCGCCTCGACGGCTTGCGCGGGCGCGGCGGTGGTCCAGCCCGGTTCGCCGGCACCCTCGGCCGGGCGGCCCGAGGGGGCGCCGTCCACCCGCGCGGGCGGTTCGCCCAGGCAGAGGATTTGCCCGCCCATTTCGAGGAAGGTCTCGCCCAGGCGGAGCAGGGCGGAGGAGATGTTTTCGGTGTGTGGCGGCAGCACCACCACGTCGTAAAAGCGCCGGCCCACGCGGAGTTGGTTGCCCACGACCGCGCCCTGCCGGGCCAGGACATCTTCGCAGCCCAGGTCGTATTCGATCTGGGCCGCTTCGAGGTCCATCAGAAGCTTGAAGAAAGCGTCGCCCAATTCCCGCAGTCTGGGTTCGTGGCCCTGGTACATCCACGCGGTGGGGGTGGGCTCGATGACCAGCACCTTGTTGATCTGCTCGCCCTGGGCCAGCGCGGCGGAGAGCCGGCCCAGGTAACCGGCGTTCATGTGGTAGGCCTCCCACCACGGCTCGTGGTAGCTGAAGCTCTGGGGGTGGTCGCGCTTGCGGGCGCCGCGGATCGTGATGTAGCTGAGGTGCTCGTCCAGCAGATTGATGCCCAGCACCTGGAGCCAGTCGCCGATGCGCTTCATGTCCTCGAACCGCAGGTCCCAACCGCCGGCGCCATAGACCTCGCAGAGCACGCGGCGCCGGCCGAGCTGGTTCGCGAGGCTCGACACCTCGCGGCAGAAGCGCACGTTGCCGAACTGGGCGTGGGTGTGTTCGGCGTACTGGTTCATGAGGCAGTCAATGCCCGGGATGTGCTGCCAGGCGGCCATGGCCATGTTGTCGGGCACGCCCAGGCAGTGCGGCCATTCGTGGTCCCAGTAATGGCCGGTGAAGGCCAGGCCGTGCCGCTCGCACCAGTCGTACAGGGGCTTCGCCCAGCGCGCGATGAACAGGTCGTTGAGCGTCGAGAAATAGTTGTGCCGCACGCGCCGCCAGTCGCCCACCTCGCGGACCAGCGCGGGCAGGTGCTCGAGGAGGTCGTAGCCCCAGCGCTTGTGAAACTGTTCGGGCAGGTCCGGGCACCAGGGGAAGCCGCCGGCCGGGCGGATGTTGGGTTCGTCGGTGAACACGCCGGGGATGCGTCGGCCGAACTGCGAGCCGATCTCGCGCTGGTAGGCCTCGAGTGTGACCTCGATGAACTTCTCCGTGACGCCCCGGGTGAGCAGGTTCACGTAGGACCGGCCGCCGTGCCAGGGCGAGTTGCCGGCCCGCTGGAGCGTGGCCACCAGATAGCGGCCCGCGGGCAGCGCCTCGCCGGCCCTGGCCCGGGCCGAGACGTTTTCGGCCCGCTCGCCCTCGAGCCGGTACAGCGCCACGGTGTCCGCCGTCCAGCCGGGGGCGGACTCGACCTCCCGGAGCGCCAGCCCCAGGCCGCGCGACTCGGGCAGCAGTTCCGGCACCCAGCCGCCGGCAAAGCCGCTGGGGTACGAGTTTTCGTCGTAAATCCACACGTTCATGTCCAACCGCCGGGCCTCGTCGAGCGCCACTTTCCAAAGCCGGAACCACTCCGGTCCCAGGTAGGGCGTCATCAGCCCGGGCCGCGGATGGACAAAGACCTGTTTGACCCGCTGGCCGGCCAGGTCGCGCAGCGTGCCGCGGACCTGGTCCTCGGTGAGCCGGTCGTTCCAAACCCAGAGCGGCGCGGTGGCGTACTGGCGGGGCGGGTTGGCGAAGAGGCGGCGCACCGTTTTGGCGTCCGCGCCGCGCGCCGGTTCGGGGGCGGCCAGGGCGGCCAGCAGCGGCAGCAGGGCCGCGCCGTGCCGCAAGAGCAGACGAACCGGGGGGAGGAAACGCGGGAGAGCTTGCACGGGGCGAGTACTACGACTCGCCCCCGCCGGGGTCAAGCGGCGGCCCGGGCGAAACACCGCCCGCCGGTTGCCCGGCCGACCGCAAGATTCGTCCAGCAACGGCTCGTGCGCGGCTTCGCCGGAATTTTACCGATTCGGGTTTGCGCGCGGGACGCGCCGCGCTTCAATGCGCGCAACGCATGAACACTCCCCGCATCCTTCCGTTCTGGCTGGCGGGGCTGGGGCTGGCCGCGAGCCTGGCCGCGCTGGCGCACGACCGCGCGCGCACGCCGGTGCGCCTGCCGGACATCCCCGGCTACCGCACGCTCAAGTGCGATTTCCACATCCACACCGTCTTCTCGGACGGCAAGGTCTGGCCGGACGTGCGCGCCGAGGAGGCCTGGCGGGAGGGGCTGGATGCCATTGCCATCACCGACCACATCGAATACCAGCCGCACAAAGCCGACCTGCCCACCGCGCACCACCGCTCCTACGAGATCGCCCGCTCCCACGGCGAGGGCCTGCAACTGGTGGTCATCCGGGGTTCCGAAATCACCCGCGCCATGCCGCCCGGCCACTTGAACGCCATCTTCCTGACCGACGCCCGCGCCCTGGACGTGAAGGAATGGCGCGACGCCGTGGCCGAGGCGCACCGGCAGGGCGCGTTCATCTTCTGGAACCACCCCGGCTGGACCGGCCAGCAGCCCGACGGCGTGGCCCGGTGGTACCCGGAGCATTCGGAACTGGTGGCCTCGAACCGGCTCCACGGCATCGAAGTGGTCAACGCCCGCGAGTACTACCCCGAGGCCCACGCCTGGTGCCTCGAGAAAAACCTCACCATGCTCAGCAACTCGGACATCCACAACCCGCTCAACCTCGACTACGACCTCCACACCGGTGACCACCGGCCCATCACCCTGGTCTTCGCCCGCGACGGCAGCCCCGAGGCCATCAAGGAGGCGCTCTTCGCCCGCCGCACGGCGGTTTACTCCGGTCAGTTGCTGGTGGGGCGGGAGGAATTTCTGAAGCCGATCTTCGAGCGCTCCGTGCGGGTGCTCACCCCGCAGGTGCGGGTCCGCGGCACCGGCCGGGCCTACGTGCAGATCGCCAACGACTCCGACCTCACCTACACCCTGCGGCCCACGGCCGAGGACCCCGACCTGCAATTCCCGCGGGAACTGCGCCTGCCCGGCGGCAAGACCGCCCTCCTGGAGGTGCGCGGCCGCGCCGAGGACCGCAAGGGCGAGCGCGCCCTGCGCCTGCCCTGCGCGGTGACCAACCTGCTGGTCGCCCCCAACGTCCCGCTGACCGTGGCGCTGCCGTTCACCGTCACCCTGGTGCCGACCAAATAAGCCGCCGGCACCCCCGCGCGCGAAAAGGCACGTCCCAAGAGGCGGGCCGCGGCGGGCCGGCCTCACGGGCCAACCACCGGGGGGACACAACCGCGCCCGGAAGCTTCAGCGCCGGTCCCGGGCCGGGGCCGGCGGGGAGACCGCTTCCGCCACCGGCGTTTGCCCGGTGAGCACCGGGCCGGGGCGGGTCCACGCCAGCGAGCGGGACACCGTCTCGAGGAAGCGCCCGGGCACCACGCCCAGTGCCAGGATGGCGGCGATGAGCGTCAGGCACAGCACCCGCGCCGGCCAGCCCAGGCGCACCGGGGCCGGCGCGGGCTCCGGCGGGTCGCGGAAAAACGCCTCGCGGAACAGCGCCAGGTAGTAGTACACGGCGATGGCGGTGTTCACGACCATCAGGAGCACCAGGGCCGTGTGCCCTTTGGCCCAGGCCGCGCTCAGCAGGGTGAATTTGCCCAGGAACCCCGCCAGGGGCGGGATGCCCGCCAGGCCAAACACCCCCACGGCCAGCGTCACCGCCAGCAAGGACGAGCGGCGGTGCAGCCCGGCCAGATCTTCGACCGCCAGGTTGGCCCCCTCCGACGCCAGCAGGCTGAACACCGTGAAGCACGCCAGGGCCATGAAGAGGTAGGCGACCATGTAGTAGAGGGCCGCGGTGAAGCCGGCCTCGCTCAGCGCCACAAACCCCACCAGCGCGTACCCGGCATGAGCGATGCCGGAAAAGCCGAGCAGGCGCTTGAGGTCCGTCTGGGCCAGCGCGATCAGGTTGCCGTAAAACATCGAGGCCAGGGCCAGCCCGGTGAACACCGCCGGCAACACGCCCGACTCCGGCTCCGCCAGGGCGGCCACCCGCACCAACACCACCGCTGCGCCCAGCTTGGGCAGCGTGGCCACGTAGCCGACGGTCTCGTTCGACGCCCCCTGGTACACGTCCGGCGTCCAGAAGTGGAAGGGAAACACCGCCAGCTTGTAGAACAGCCCGCAGCAGGTCAGCCCCAGCCCGGTCACCCCGGCCGGCGACGGCGCCGCGGCCAGCCGGGACATCATCTCCGGCAGGTGCGTGGTGCCCGTGAGGCCGAACAGGTAGCTCAGCCCGAAAAGCATCAGGCCGTTGGCGGTGATGCCGAACACCAGGTACTTGATGGCCGACTCCATCTGCACCCGCTGGCCGGCCCGCTCCCGGCGCATCGCCACCAGGAAGTACAGCGGCAGCGAGGCCAGCTCCAGCGCCACCAGCAAGGTGATCAACTCGATGCTGCTCACCAGCATCAACAGGCCGCTTACACTCAACGCCAGAAACAGGTGGTACTCGGGCCGGACCGCGCCGGGGATGTCCGGCAGTTCGCCCTGCTGCCAGACCACCAGCAGGTAGCCGATGGCCAGCACGAGCTTCAACCACTGCGAAAAGGCGTCCACGCGGTACGCCCCCTCGAAAAGCTCGGCCCGCGCGGGCAGGGCCCACCCCGCGGCCAGGATCGCCGCCACCGCGGTCGCCGCGGCCAGCCGCTGCGCGGCCCGGCCCCGCTCGGTGCCCAGGCTCAGACCAAACAACCCCAGCGCGCCCAGCAGCAAAACCAGTTCAGGGAGGAAGGCCATGGCAGGAAAGCGACACGCGTTCACGGGCCGGCCGCCGGCGGTACCGCCGCCGGGCCGAGGGTTTGCTCGAGCAGATGCCCCACGCTCGCCGCGAAGAGCCGCACCAGTGGCGCGGGTTGGAGGCCGATCCAGAACACCAGTCCCAGCAGCGGCGCCAGCGTGAGCACCTCACGCGGGGTCAGGTCCGCCACGCCCGAGTGGCCCGGGTTGTGCGGGCTGCCGTAGGCGACCTTTTGCAGCATCCGCAGCAGGTAGGCGGCCGCCAGCACCACCCCGGGCACGGCCGCCAGGGCCGCCGGGCGCGCGGACTCGAAGGCGCCGGCCAGGGCGAGAAATTCACCGATGAAACTGTTCGTGCCCGGGAAGGCCATGGACGAGAGGACGAACACGCCGAAAAACCCGGCAAAGACCGGCACGTGCCGGCCCACGCCCGCCGCCGCCGCCAGTTCGCGGGTGTGGAGCCGCTCGTACAGCAGGCCCACGCAGATGAACAACGCCCCGGTGGTAATGCCGTGGTTGATCATCTGCAGCACCGCCCCCTCGAGCCCGGCCCGCGTGAGGGTGAAGATGCCCAGCGTGGCAAACCCCATGTGCCCCACGCTCGAGTAGGCCACCAGTTTCTTGAGGTCGCTCTGCGCCAGCGCGGTCAGCCCGCCGTACACGATCGCCGCGACCGACAGCCAGGTCAGATACGGCGCCAGCAGGCGGGTGGCGTCCGGGGTGATCGGCAGTGCGAGCCGCAAAAACCCGTACGTGCCCATCTTCAGGAGCACGCTGGCCAGGATCACGCTCCCCGCCGTGGGCGCTTCCACGTGCGCCGCCGGCAGCCAGGTGTGGAAGGGGAACATCGGCACCTTGATGGCGAAGGACACGAAAAACGCCAGAAACACCCACGCCTGCACCGCCAGCGGATAGCCCCGCCCCATCAGCGCCCGCAGGTCGAACGTGCCGGTCATCAGGTACAGCGCCACGATGGCCACCAGCAGGAACACCGAGCCGGCCATCGTGTAGATGAAGAACTTCAGCGCGGCATACACCCGGCGCGGCCCGCCCCAGACGCCGATCAGCAGCGCCATCGGCACCAGCATCGCCTCCCAGAACAGGAAGAAGAGCACGAAGTCCAGGGCGCAAAACACCCCCACCATCGCCGTCTCCATCACCAGCAGCCCGATCATGAACTCCCGCACCCGCGTGGTGATGTACCGCCAGGAGGCCAGCACGCACAGCGGCAGGATGCCCACCGTCAACAGCACCAGCACCAGGCTCAACCCGTCCACCCCCAGCGTGTACCGCAGCCCCAGCGGCGGAATCCACGGCCGGTCTTCCAGCCACTGAAAGGCCGGCGTGGCCGGGTTGAAGCCCAGCACCACCGGCACGGCCGCCGCCGCCACCGCCAGCGTGGCGGCCAGCGTCCACCACCGCACCGCGCGGTCGCTGCGCAGCAGGCCGGCCACAACGGCGGCGACCAGCGGGCTGAAGATCAACACGCTCAGCCAGGGGAAGTCGGTCGGGTTGGCGGGCGGATTCATGGCCTCCAGACGTGATAAAGCATCCAGCCCACCAGCCCCAGCGCCGTCACCGCCAGCGCCAGCAGCAGGCTTTCCTGCAGGTGCGCCCGCTGGAGGGCGCGCAGCCGTTCGCCCCCGGCGCGCACGGCCGCGGCCAGGCCGTCCACCGCGCCGTCAATGACCCGCTGGTCAAACCACCCCGCCGCGCGCGCGCGCCGCATCAACCCCTCCAGCCCCACCCGCCGGTACAGTTCGCCCCACCAGGCGTCCAGCGCCCGGACCGGCCCCTCGGCCAGCCGCAGCACCGCGCGGCCGCCCCGCCGATAGAACCAGTCGGTGTCCAGGCTGATCGTCGGCTCGGGCGTGAGCTTCTTGAGGAACAGGAAGAACCCCAGCGCGGTGAACAGCAGCACCTGCAGCGTCTCGGCCAAGTGGTAGCTGGTGTACGGCTGGTAGGTCACCGGCTGGAAGGGCAGCATCGCGTACAGGTACGGCGTGTAACAGCCGATGAACACGCACAGCACCGCGGTCAGCATCATCGCCAGGTTCATGTTCCAGCCCGGGTCGCGCGCGCGTTCCCAGGTCTCGCGGGTGCAATGGTTTTCTCCAAACCAGATGAAGTACGGCACCTTCAGCCCGGTGTGCAAGAAGGTGCCCGCCGAGGCCAGCATCAACCCGAACCCGGCCCAGAGCCGGTGGTCCTCGAAGCTGGCCGCCACGATCATGGACTTGCTGATGAACCCGCTGAACAGCGGGAAGGCCGAGATGGAAAGCCCCCCGATGAGCGTGAACAAAAACGTCCACGGCATCTTCGGATACAACCCGCCCAGGCGCGTGAAACGGCTCTCGCCGGTCATGTGCAGCACCGCACCGGTGCCCATGAACAGCAGGCCCTTGTAGAGGATGTGGGCGAAGGCGTGGGCGCAGGCGCCGTTCAGGGCCAGCCGGCCCACCGGCGTGTCCAGGTCCGCCAGGCCCACCCCGGCCACCATGTAGCCCACCTGGCTGACGATGTGGTAGGCCAGCAGGCGGCGGCTGTCGTTTTCCAGCACGGCATACACCACGCCGTACACCGCCATGATCACCCCCAACGGCACCAGCAGGTCCAGCCCCGGCAATCCCCGGGCCAGCGCGTACACCGCGGTCTTGGTGGTGAAGGCGCACAGAAACACCGAGCCGTTGAAGGTCGCCTCCCCGTAGGCATCCGGCAGCCAGGCGTGCAGCGGCGGCACGGCGGCGTTGAGGATGAACCCGGTCATCACCAGGTACGTCGCCAGCGTGGGCCGGTCCACGGCCAGCGCCTCGAAGGCCAGGCTGCGCGTGGCCTGGTAGTGCAACACGATCCCCGCCAGCAGCGCCACCCCGCCCGCCATGTGCACCAGCAGGTAGCGATAGCCGGCCCCCAGCGATTCCGGCCGCCCGCGGTACCAGATCAGAAACACCGACGCCAGCGCCATCAGCTCCCAGAACACGAACAGCGTCACCCAGTCGCCCGCGTAAATCGCCCCCAGCGACCCGCCCACGTACACCCACGCGGCCACGTGCTCGCCCACCCGGCGCACGTGCAAGCCGTAGAGCGTGGCCAGGCACGCCATCAACGCCATGATGTAGCCGAACACCAGGCTCAGCCGGTCCACCCGCCCGAAGACCAGCGTCCAGTCCAGGAACCGCACCTGGCCGTGCAGCCCGGGTTCCATTGCTGTAACGGCAGCGAAGGTCAGCGCCGGCACCAACAGCAGCCAGCCCCGGCGGACCCGTTCCGGCACCAGCGGCAACAGGGCCGCCCCCGCCAGCATCACCAGCGCCGGATGCAGCCAGAAACTACTCATCGTAGTAGTCCTCCCCCCGCATGATCCCGGCGTGGCCGTAGGCCTTGGACACAAAAATGATCAGCGTGCAGGCCGCGAAGCCGAACACCGACCAAAACCCCGGCAGACGCTCCGCCGCCGTGTGCGCGTGGCCCTTGTCCACCACCCACGGCAGCGCGTCCGCCACCACCAGCAGCGCCAGGAGCACGTAACTTCCGCGCACCACCGCCCGGCGGCGGGCGCGCAACCATTCGATCAGCCGCACCAGGATCATGGGAACAGCAACCGCGCGAAGTTCAGGAACAGGTCCGGGTAAACGCCCAGCAGCACCGAGATGACCGCCGTCAGACACAACGGCACCACCATCGCCGCCGAGGCCTCGGCCAGCCGCGGCGGGTCTGCAGCCCCGGCCGCTCCCGCGCCGGCCGGCCGGCCGAAGAACGCCAGGTACACCACCGGGGCGAAGTAGGCGGCATTGAGCAGCGTGCTGACCAGCAACACCCCCAGCAGCGGCGCCGCCCCCGCCTCCAGCGAGCCCAGCGCCAGGTACCACTTGGACACAAAGCCGCCCACCGGCGGCGCGCCGATCATGCTCAGCGACGCCAGCGCAAACGCGCCAAAGGTGAAGGGCATCGCCCGGCCCAGGCCGTGCATCTCCGAGATGTTTTTCTTGTGCGTGGCCACGTAAATGGCCCCGGCGCAGAAGAAGAGGGTGATCTTGGCGAAGGCGTGGTTGGCGATGTGCAGCAGCCCGCCCTGAATGCCCGCCGGCGTGAGCAGCGCCACCCCCAGCAGGATGTAGGACAACTGGCTGACGGTGGAGTAGGCCAGCCGCAGCTTGAGGTTGTCCTGGCTCAGGGCGATGACCGACGCCGCCAGGATGGTGAACGCGACAAAGTAGGCCGTGGGCTGCCCCAGGTGCGCCGCGTGCATTTGGTCCACCCCGAACACGTAGAGCATGACCCGCGCGGTCGAAAACACCCCCACCTTCACCACCGCCACCGCGTGCAACAGTGCGCTGACCGGCGTGGGCGCGACCATTGCCCCCGGCAACCAGTGGTGCAGCGGCATCACGCCGTTCTTGGCGAAGCCCAGCAGGCAGGCCACGTACAACCCCGCCACCAGCCCCTGGGAAAGCCCCCCCGGCAGGATGCCGGTGCGGGGGTTGTCCGCGAAGTCCAGGCTGCCGCAAAGCACATAGATCAGGATCATCGCCGGCAGCACCAGCCCCTTGGCCGTGGCCGTGAGGTAGGTCAGGTACTTGCGCCCGCCCTCGTAGCCCTCCGCGTCCTGGTGATGCGCCACCAGCGGGTAGGTGCTCACGCTCACCACCTCGTAAAACAGGTACAGCGTCAGCAAATTGTCGGCGAAGGCGCAGCCGATGGCGCCGAACAGCGCCAGGGCGAAACAGACGTTGAACCGCGTCTGCGCGTGCTCCCGCAGGCCCCGCATGTAGCCCGCCGAGTAAAACACCGTCAGCACCCACAGAAACGACGCGGCCAGCGCGAAGATCATGGACATCGCGTCCGCCCGCAGCGCCACCCGCAGCCCCGGCAGCAGCTCGAACACGCCGTACCGCAACGTCCGCCCCGCCAGCACGTCCGGCCCCAGGGACGCCGTCAGCCCAAACAGCGTCAGCGCCGCCCCCAGCGAACAGGCCTCGCGCAGGTTGGGACGCCGGCCCGCCGCCATGACCAGGCCCGCGCCGAGCAACGGCGCCAGCAGGGCGTACAGGAGTCGGGGTTCGGAGATCGGCGCCATCGCTCAGCCCTTCAAGTCCCTGAGGTCCCGGGTGAGGACGGACCGGTAGTTGCGATACACGGCGATGACCAGGCTCAGCGCCACGGCCACCTCGGCGGCCGCCAGGCCCATGATGAACAGGACGAACAACTGGCCCACCGCCGGGTCCGGCGCGGTGAAGCGGTTCAGGGCCAGAAAATTCAGCGAGGCCCCCGAGAGGATCAGCTCCCCGGCAATCAACATGCCGATGAGCGTGCGCCGGCGCAGCAGGCCGAACACCCCCGCCGCCAGCAGCACGGCGGCGAGGACCAGGTAGGTTTCCAGTCGGTCGTGGAGCGGGTTCATGAGGCGGGAGGCGGCGCGCTTCGGCCATGCCGGGCCAGCACCAGCGCGCCCAGGATGGCCAGCAACAACACCAGCGAGATCAGTTCAAAGGCCAGGCACCAGGTCGAAAGCAGGGCCACGCCGAGCGATTCCACCGAACCGCTCCCCGGCGGGCGCGCCGGGGCCGCCGGCCAGCGGGTCTGCCAGCCCAGCCAGGCCAGCGCGCCGCCCACGGCCACGCTCACCGCCAGCGCGGCGACCGTCTCCCACCGGGCGCGCGGCCGGGGCTGCTCCGGTGGGGGCTCGTCCGGCTCGGCCAGCATGACGGCAAAGACGATCGTCACGCAGACCGCGCCGATGTAGATGAGGATTTCCATCAGGGCCAGAAACGGGCTGTGCAGGAAGTAGTACAGGCCGGCCAGGCCCAGCGAGCCCAGCGCCAGGCCGCTGACGCTGCGAATGACCCGGTGACTGGAGACCGCCAGCAAGGCCCCGCCCACCGTGACCGCCCCGCACAGGGCGAACACGGCCGCCACGATCCAGGAGGCACCCGGGAAGGTGTTCATGCGCCGGAGGCGGGGGATGGCGCCGACGGCGCCGCGGAGGCCGCCGCGGCCTGGGCCTGGAGGCGCTTGAGCAGGTCCAGGAAGTACGCCTCGCGGTCCGTGCCGGCCAGGTTGTACCGCCGGCTGAACCGCAGGGCCTCGGTGGGACAGACCTCGACACACGAGCCGCACAGGCTGCAGCGGGTGAAGTCCACGGTGAAGACCGTGGGCGATTTCTTCTTCTCGCCCTCGCGTTTGATGCCCTCGACCAGGATGCAGCCGCTGGGGCAGGCCTTCTCGCAGGACTTGCAGGCCACGCACAGCGACATGCCCGTCTCGGGATCGCGCACCAGCTCGATGTGGCCGCGGTACCGCTCCGGGATGGGCAGGGTCTGGTAGGGGTAGGGCACGGTGACCGGCGGTTTGAAGAACTGCGTCAGGGTCACGCGCATGCCGGTCAGCAGGCTGCGGAACCCCGTCCACCATTCGGCGAAGACGTTTCTCATGGTCAGACCAGTTTGAGCAGCACGCTGGTCAGCAGCAGCGTGACCAGCGAGATCGGGATCAGGATTTTCCAGGACAAATTCAACAGGCCGTAGAACTGGGTGCGCGGGAAGGTCCAGCGGACCCACATCACCGTGAAGACCAGCAGGTACAGCTTGAGCAGGAACCACCACACGCCCGAGCCCACCCCCAGCGGACTCTGCCAGCCGCCCAGGAACAGCGCCGTGGCCAGCGCGCCGCCCACCACGACGTTCGCGTACTCGGCCATGAAGAACACGCCGAAGCCCATGCCGGCGTACTCGGTGAAGGCCCCCGCCACCAGTTCGCTCTCCGCCTCGGCCATGTCGAACGGCGCGCGGTTGGTCTCGGCCAGCAGGCAGATGAAGAAGATCACAAAGCTCACCGGCATCAGCGGGTTGACCCAGAGCCTGCACACGTTCCAGTGCCAGAACCCGCCGGCCTGCTGGCGCACGATCTCGTTCAGGTCCATCGTGCCGGTGATCATCAGCAGCGTGATCACCACCAGCAGCAGCGGGATTTCGTAGGCCACGTTCTGCGAGACCACCCGCGCCGCCGAGATGATGGCGTACTTGTTGCGCGAGGCCCACCCGCCCAGCAGGATGGCCATCACGTTGATCGAGCCAAACGCCACCGCCACCAGCAGGCCCACGGACATCGGCCGCGCCGTCAGGTGCGGCCCGAACGGCAGCACCGCCAGCGCCAGCATCGCCGGCACCATCACCAGCGTCGGCGCCAGCCGGAACAGCACCGCATCCGCCCCCGGCGGCACGATCACCTGCTTGGTCAGCAGCTTGACGGCGTCGGCGATCGGTTGCAGCAGGCCTTCCGGCCCCACCTCCGTCGGGCCGGGCCGGCGCTGGAAGCGGGCCGCGCCCTTGCGCTCGACCCACACCAGGTAGGCCGCGTTCAGCCCCACAAAGGCCAGGGTGCCGACCAGGAACAACAACAGGCGTTGGGGCTCAGCCAGCGTCATGGGCGTAGCAAGCGGAAATCCGAAATCCGAAGGCCGAAATCCGAAGGCCTAAGTGCCAACAACAGCCGCCAAGCCGGCCGGGCCTTCGGCCTTCGACCTTCGACTTTCGACCCTTGTTTCATCGGTCAATGTCCGGAATCACCAGGTCCAGGCTGCCCAGGAAGGCCAGCGCGTCCGCCAGCAACATCCCCCGGCTGGCCTCCTCGAACAGGCTCAGGTTGGAAAACGACGGCGTCCGCAACTTGACCCGGTAGGGCACGTCCTTGCCGTCGCTGACCAGGCGCACCATGAACCGCCCACGCGCGGCCTCGACCGCGAAGCAGGTGTCGCCCGGCGGCGGCTTGAGCACCTTGGGCACCTTGGCGCGAATCGGGCCTTCGGGGATGAGGTCCAACGCCTGCTCGATGATGCGCAGGCTTTGCTCCATCTCCTCCATCCGCACGAGGTACCGGGCCATCGAGTCGCCCTCGGGATGGGTGGGGATGCGGAAGTCCAGCTCCGGGTACACCGAGTAGGGCTCGGCCCGGCGCACGTCGTAGGCCACACCCGCGCCGCGCAGCACCGGCCCGGTCGCGCCGTAGCGCCGGCACAGCTCGGCGTCCGCCAGGCCGATACCCTCCAGCCGCTTGCGCAGGATGACGTTGTCGGTGACCAGCTCCCGGTACATCTCCAGCCGCGGGCGCATGTACTGCACGAAATCCCGCGCCCCGCGCAGGAACTCGGCGTCCACGTCGTTGTAGAGCCCGCCGAAGCGGTAGTAGCAGTAGGTCAGCCGGGCGCCGGTGATGCGCTCGAGCAGGTCGAGGATTTTCTCGCGGTCGTCGAAGGCATACAGCAGCGGGGTGAAGCCGCCCAGGTCCAGCAGGAAGGCGCCGAACCAGACCAGGTGGCTGGAGATGCGGTTGAGCTCGGAGGTGATCACCCGCACGAACTCCGCCCGGCGCGGCACCTCGATCCCGGCCGCCCGCTCGACCGCCCCCACGTAGGCGTGGGTGTAGTGCATCGCCGAGAGGTAATCTATGCGGCTGGTGTTGGGCAGAAACTGCGCCCAGGTGCGGTTCTCGCCCATCTTCTCGTGCATCCGGTGGATGTACCCGCACACCGGCTCGGCCCGCACGATGTACTCCCCGTCCATCGTCAGCTTCACCCGCAACACCCCGTGCGTGGCCGGGTGCTGCGGGCCGAGGTTCAGCACAAAGGTTTCCTGCCCGGCCGCGGCCGCGGCCAGCGCCTCCTGCGGGTTCAGGGTGACCAGGTCGCTCACGGGGCAAAATCCTTCCGCAGCGGGTGGAAGTCCGCGTCCTCGGGCAGCAGCAACGGGGTCAGGTTCGGATGCCCGGTGAAGCGGAGGCCGAAAAACTCGTGCGTCTCCCGCTCGTGCCAGTTCGCGCCGGGGAAGACCCCGCTCAACGTGGGCAGCTCGGGATGGTCGCGGGGCACCCGCGTGCGCACCGCCGCCCGCCAGAACTCGAGCGGATGGAAAAAGTCGTACACCACCTCCATCTCGCCCTGGGCCAACCAGTCCACGCCGGTGATCGTGTCCAGCGCGCACCCCCGCGCCGCGAACCACCTCCCGGCGGCCACGACCCGCTCCGGCGGCACCGTGGCTTCCCAGTGCACCCCGCGGCGCCCAAACTCCACCACCTGAGCGCTCACCCCGCCCGTCGCAGGCGCGCCGTCCGGGCCGGGCGTCGGCGCAGCCGGCGCCAACACCGCAAGGAAGTCGGCGACGAGTTGTTCGGGGGCGGAGTTCATTTTTCCGGGTCCACCCGCGGCCAGCGCCGTTTGCCGGTGATTTTTTCCTCGAGGGCCAGGATGCCTTCGATGAGCGCCTCGGGGCGCGGCGGGCAACCGGGCACGTACACGTCCACCGGGAAGAGCTTGTCCACGCCCTCGACCACGGCGTACTGGCCGGGGAAGACAAACGGGCCGCCCGAGATGGCGCAATTGCCCAGGGCGATGACCCACTTGGGCTCGAGCATCTGGTCGTAGAGCGTCTTCACCGCCGGGGCCATCTTCTTGTTGATGGTCCCGGCCACGATCATCACGTCCGCCTGCCGCGGCGAGGGGCGGAAGACCTCGGCCCCGAAGCGGGAGAGGTCGAAACGCGACGCCCCGGCGGCCATCATCTCGATGGCGCAGCAGGCCAGGCCGAAGGTCAGCGGCCAGAGCGAATTGGCGCGGCCCAGCGCCAGCAGATCGTCCAGCCGGGCGAACCGGATGTGCGACGGGCACTCCTTCAGGTCGGGGGCGGGCTCGGGCGTTTCCATTCAAAGACTCCTTTCTTCCACGCGTACACGATCACCAGCGCGAGGATGCCCACAAAGAGCGCCAGCTCGACCAGGTCGCGCCAGGCAAAGGTCCGGCCGTACACCACCGCCACGGGCAGCAGATACAGCACATCCACCGCAAAGGCCACGAACACCAGCGCGTAGCGGTAGTACACGGCGCTGTAGCGAATCCACGCGTCGCCAATCGGCTCCATGCCGCACTCGACAAACTGCCCGGTCTTCCGGGCGGACTGGCGCGTCCGGCGCGGGGCCAGCAGATGCACCACCACAAACGGTCCCACCGCGAAGGCCAGCCCTCCCAAGGCAAAGGCCGCCAGATAAACCAGGTTCAACGTGTCCGTCCCGCTCATCTGGCCCTCCCCGCGACGCTCTTGCGACGGGCACGCGCCGCCGGTCGCCCATGCTTAACTCCCCGTGCCCGATGCGCCGGCCGCGACGCCACGGGCTTTTCCGGCCCGCACTCCGATTGATGGGGATAGACCGCGATGATGGCCGCCAGGCTGGTGGTGGCCAGTTTTTCGCGGATGCGCGCGCAGGTCTCCCGCCAGAAATCGTGCGTGGGACATTCCTGCTGGTCGCGGCATTCCTCCAGGCCCAGCAGGCAATGGCCCAGCCACGCCGGCCCCTCGACCGCCTCGACGATGTGCAGGAGCGAAATCTCCGTTGCCGGCCGGGCCAGGGCGATGCCGCCGCGCTGCCCGCGCCGGGCCGCCACCAGGCCGCGCCGGGCCAGCCGGTGGATGAGCTTGGCCAGGTAGGCCCGGGGGATGCCGGTGCAGCGGGCCACGTCCGCCACCTGTCGGGGGGCCGCCCCGCGCTCGGGCAGGCAGGCCAGCGCCTTGATGGCGTAGCCGGTGGTTTGCGACAGGCTGAGCATCGTCTCCGGTCCGGGGCGCCGGACCGGCCCGTTGCTGCCTGAAGATGACCAACACGTCAACAAAGAAAGCAACCCCACCCCCTTCCGGTGCTCCCCGGATGCCCCGCGCCGCGCGGCACCGCCTTCAAAGCTCCGGCCGGGCCAGCGCCGCCCGCAGCACCGCCAACAGCTCCGCGCGCGTGGCACAATGCCGCGCCGCGCCCGGGCCGCGCACCACGCCAAAGCCCGGGCCGTAGGCCGGGCCGTTGACCACGCAGGCGTCGGTCGCGCATTCCCGGATTTGCGCGGCCCCGGCCGCCAGGGCCGCCGCCCGGTCCCCGTCCACCTCGTACTTCCAGCCGGCCAACCACGCCCGGGGGAACCAGCCGCGCAGCGAGGCGATCAACTTGGGCGTGGGGGCCAGCTCCACCAGCAACGTCCCGGCGCGGGTGGGGAATTTGCCCGCGCGCACTTCCGCAAGCCGCCCGTCGGCTTCCCGTCGCCACACCCGGCCCGGGGCGAAATCGCACACCGCGGCGGCGTGAAACACCGCGTCCACCTCCGGCCCGGCCAGCGCCCGGAGGCGTTCGCCCAGGCTGGCGGTGGTGGTAAACGGCACCAGCTCCAGCCCGGCATGGTCCGGCGCGGGCCAGGTGGCGCCTTCTCCGCGGAGCAGGACGACGGAATGACCGGCGTCCGCCAGCGCCACGGCCAGTTCTGTGCCCAGCCGGCCGGTCGAGAAATTGGTCAGCCGCCGCACTGCGTCCAGCGGTTCGAAGGTGGGACCCGCGGTGACCAGGCAGCGCATGAGGTTGGAGCCCCCGTTGGCGGGGGGCAGGAGCCGCGGCAACGGTCAGCGACGAAAGTAGTCCGGCTCGTTGCCCGGCTTCCACTTGATGTTGCAGCCCAGGCTGGGTTTTTGGTCGGGCGACACCGGCCGGCCCTCGAGCACCGCGTCCAGCGCCGCGCGCAGGTCGCGGCCCGTCACGGGCACGCCGTTGCCGGGACGGCTGTCGTCGAACTGGCCGCGGTACACCAGCCGGCGGGCGGCATCGAACAGGAAAAAGTCCGGCGTGCAGGCGGCGTGGTAGGCCTTGGCCACGGCCTGGGTCTCGTCGAAAAGGTACGGGAAGGTGTAGCCGGCGGTGCGGATTTCCTCGCGCATCCGGTCCGGGCTGTCCTCGGGGTAGGCGGTCACGTCGTTGGCGTTGATGGCCACGATGCCCACTCCGCGGGGGCGGTAGTCCCGGGCCAGTTGGGCCAGGCCGGCGCGGATGTGTTTCACGTACGGGCAGTGGTTGCAGATAAACATCACCAGCAGCGCGGGGTGCTGGCGGAAATCGGACAGCGAGACCAGCCGCCCTTCGGTGTCCGGCAAACAAAAGTCCGGGGCCGGGCTGCCCAGCGGCAGTAGTTGCGTGGAAGGTGTCAGCGCCATGCCCGAAGACTGCCCCCGGCCACCCGGCTTGTCCAGAGACCGCCGGCGCCCCGGCCAATTCGTTGAAACCTGCGCCGTGTCCACCGGGTTTTTCTCCCGTCAGGCGCGTGCCTGAAACGAAACGTTCAACCGCAAACCCGAGTCGCAACATGAAAACTGGTCTTCCCTCCCGGGCCACCCTGGCGGCCCTGTCCCTTGCGCTGCTGCTGCCCGCCCGCGCCGCCGAGACCCCGGCGGGGCTGGTGGACATCGGTTCCTTGAGCCCGCCCGCCGGCGGCGGGCAGTTCGTCGAGGTCAACCTCCGCGGCGACCTCCTGGCCATGGCCGCCCGCGTGGTCGCGCGCGAAGAGCCCGCGCTGGCCGAAATGATCCGCGGCATCCGGGCCGTACGTGTCCACGTGGTCAGCCTCGATGACTCGAACCGCCGCGAGGTCAAAGACCGCATCGCCCGCTTCCGCCAGGACCTGGCGGACCGCGGATGGGAACGCATCGTGACCGCCCAGGCGCCGGGCGAGGACGTGGCCATCTTCCTCAAGACCCGCGGCGATGAAGCCCTCGAGGGCGTGGCGGTGACGGTGCTCGAGGGCGACCGCGAGGCGGTGTGTGTGAACGTGGCCGGCGACCTGCGGCCCGACAAGCTCGCCGAACTCGGCGAAAAGCTCGGCCTCCAGCCGCTCCATCACGCCGGACTGAAGCTGCGCAAGGCCGAGACCCGGTGACCGCCTTCGCCGTGAAAGTCCACCCGGCCTGTGTCCCCGCATGAAACCCGTCTCCCCATCCGCCGCCCCGGTTCGGCCGCCCCGGCCGACGCGCCCGCGCCCGCTCTGGACCGGTCTGAGCCTCGCTTTGCTGGTCCTGGCGGCCGGCTCCGGTTGCGCACCCGCGCCGGACCCCCTCCACGCCGGGCACGAAGAGGTCCTGGCCGCGCTGCCCGGCGAATGGCAAACCCACATCCAGGTCAGCGCCGGCCCCGGTCTGCTCGCCCTGGTGCGGGCGGGGCTGGCTCTGACGCCCGCCGAGCCGCCGGCCCGGGCCGCCGCCCGGGCGGTGCGGAGCTTCAAGGTCAGCGTGCATCGCCACCTGGCGGGGAACCGCCGGGCTCCCGGGCTTCTGGCGGCGGCCGATCAAGCCCTGGGCCGGCTCGGCTGGGAGCGGGTGGTGGGGGCCCTCGAGGGCCGCGACCTGGCCGCCGTTTACACCCGCGCCGGTGCGGGCGCCGCCCGGCGCCTGCCCTTGTGCGTGCTGGCCTTTGACGGGGAAGAGCTGGTGCTCGTCACCGCGGTGGGCGACCTGGACGCGGTGCTGGCGCTGGCCCGCGAGCACCTGCCTGCCGCCGCCGGCGGGTTCGGCGAACGGAGCGGCCCGATCCACGCGGCGTGGCCCCGGCACCGCAAAGCGCCTTGAGCCCGGGGCGGCCCCGGGCGATAACCCCGCGCATGTCCGCGCCGCCCTCCCCTTACCAGGGCGCGGCCGGCCGCCGGTACCACGAGGGCAAACGCGGGGTGCCCGCGGCGGCCCGGCCCTGGCTGGCCCGCGCCCGGGCGGAGAAGTTCCGGGACCTGGTGCGACCCGGCGACACCGTGTTCGAATACGGCTGCGGCGCGGGCTGGAACCTGGCGGCGTTGCCCGCCGCCCGCCGGATCGGCTTCGACGTGGCGGATTTTCTGCGCGCGGAAGTCGAGGCGTCGGGGGTGGAGTTTGTCACGGACACCGCCGGTCTGCCCGCCGGGCTGGCGGACGTGGCGCTTTGCCACCACACCCTCGAGCATGTGCCGGCGCCGGCGGCGGCCCTGGCCGAGTTGCGCCGCCTGCTCAAACCCGGCGGCCGGCTGGGCCTCTGGGTGCCGTACGAAAAGGAGCGGCGTTACCGGCGCTTTGACCCGGCCGAGCCGAATCACCACCTGTATTCCTGGAATGTCCAGACGCTGGGCAACCTGGTCACCGCGGCCGGGTTCACCGTCACCCGCGCCGGACTGGCGCGCTACGGCTACGACCGGTTTGCGGCGGTGTGGGCGGTGCGCGGGCGGTTGGGCGAGGCGGGCTTTCGCGGGCTGCGTCGGCTGCTGGTGCTGCTCCGGCCGTGCTGGGAGGTGGTGGTGCGGTCTGGCGCGCCGGCGTGAAGGGGGCCGCGGCCGCCGTGAGGGGAGGCGCCCGCGAATTGCCCCGGCGGCGTGCGCGGGCTTGCGCGGCGGGGCGGGATGGGAAAAGCTCGGTTGCGCGGCGGGAAGGGTGGCTGAGTGGTTGAAGGCACCTGACTCGAAATCAGGCGTAGGCGCAAGCCTACCGTGGGTTCGAATCCCACCCCTTCCGCCAAATCCCCCCGCGCCGCCGCCGCTGGCGACCAACGGACCGCGCACCCCGCCCGGACAGATGAAGCCCCTCTCGACGAAACCCGCTCGCGATTCCCGCCGCCGGCGTTGGGTGCGCCGATTCTTCGCCGTCGCCGGCGCGGCCGCCCTGGCCCTGGCAGGGGCCGCCCCCGCCGCCGCAGCCGCCGGGAATAGCGGTCGGCCGTCGCGGCCGAACCTGCTGGTGATCGTGGCCGATGACCTCGGGTTTTCGGACCTGGGTTGCTACGGCGGCGAGATTCCAACCCCGCACCTGGACGCCCTGGCCGGGGCGGGACTGCGCTTCACGCAGTTTTACAACACCGGTCGCTGCTGGCCCACCCGGGCGAGTCTGCTGACCGGGTACTACGCCCAGGAGGTGCGCCGCGACACCGTGCCGGGCGTGCGCAGCGGCGCGGCGGGACAACGGCCGGCCTGGGCGCCGCTTTTGCCCGCGCGATTGCGCCCGCTGGGCTACCGCTCGTACCACGTCGGCAAGTGGCACGTGGACGGCCCGGTGCTGGCCGGCGGCTTCGACCGCTCGTATCGCGTGGAGGACCACGACCGGTATTTCGCCCCACGGGCGCATTACGAAGACGACGTGGCCCTGCCCCCGGTGCGGCCCGGGGACGGCTACTACTCGACCACGGCGATTGCCGACCGGGCGATTGCCTACCTGCGCGAACACGTGGCGCAGACGCCGGAGCAACCGTTTTTCCTGTACCTCTGTTTCCTGGCGCCGCATTTCCCGCTGCAGGCTCCGGCGGCGGATGTGGCCCGGTATCGCGAGCGGTACCGGGTGGGGTGGGAGCTCGTGCGCCAGGAACGACACCGGCGCCAGAGGGAAATGGGGTTGCTGCACTGCGGCCTCTCGCCCCTCGAACCGGAAGTGGGCCCGCCGTACCATTTCCCGGAAGCCCTGACCGCGCTCGGACCGGGCGAGGTGAACCGGCCGCGGCCGTGGGCGGAGTTGACCGGGGCCCAACGCGAGTTCCAGGCGCTCAAGATGGCCATCCACGCCGCCATGGTGGACCGGATGGACCGCGAGATCGGACGGGTGCTCGCGGAGTTGAAGGCCCGCGGCCGGCTCGAGGACACCGCGGTCTTTTTCCTCAGCGACAACGGCGCCAGCGCGGAAATCATGGTCCGGGGCGACGGCCACGACCCGGCGGCGGCGCCCGGCGGGCCGGGGTCGTTTCTGTGCCTGGGCCCGGGTTGGTCCTCGGCCGCGAACACGCCGTTTCGCCGGCACAAGACCTGGGTGCACGAGGGTGGCATCGCCACGCCCCTGATCGTGCACTGGCCGCACGGCCTGCGAGCCCGCGGGGAGTTCCGGCACACCCCGGGCCATGTGTGCGACCTGGCGCCGACACTGCTCGAACTGGCGGGCGGCCACTGGCAGGACGCGCCCGGGGCGCCGCCCCGGCCGGGGCGCAGCCTGGTGCCGGTGCTGGCGGCGGACGCGCCCGTGGCCCGCGAGGCGCTGTGGTGGTTGCACGAGGGCCATCGCGCCCTGCGGGTGGGAGACTGGAAACTGGTGGCCGCCGCCGGCCAGCCCTGGGAACTGTACGACCTGGCCCGGGACCGCAGCGAAATGACCAACCACGCCGCCGCCCGGCCGGACCTGGTAGAACGCCTGGCCCGGGCCTGGACCAACCAGTGGGAAACCATCCAGACCCGGGCCCGCCAGGACACCTCCGGCCCGTCCGGGCCTTGAGCGACGGCTCCGCCCGCCCCCGGGTTTCTTTCTGACGGGCATCGCCGGAGCTTTCCCCCGCCCCGTTATTTCCGGTAATTTTTGGTGATTTTTTGCTTGTCGGCCGGACCGGCGAACGGTTACAAGCCCGCAACATCAGTCCGTCGTACGCTGCAAACGCGTCACAAAACCGAACCGACAGACCTTATGAAGAAACAACCCAAGACCCCCAACAGCATTAATCTGCCCCTGGCCTGCACCGCCTTGCTGGGCGTGCCCGTGGTGGCGGTCCCCGCGCTGGCCCAGGCCCCGGCCGCCGAACCGGAGCGGATGGAAAAGACCATCGTCACCGGCTCGAACATCCCTACGGCGGAGACCGTGGCCATTGCCCCGGTGGACGTGTTGACCTCCGAGACCCTGAGCAAGGTGGGCGTGGCCGAGTTTGAAAACCTGGCCAAGCGCCTGCCCTCGACCATCGGCGCCGGCAACTTCGGCATGTCCCGTGGCAACGGCGGTGACGGCCGCACGGAAATCTCCCTGCGCGGCATCCCCGGCGGCACCCTGTTGCTGATCAACGGCCGCCGCACCGCCAACCAGGACCTCAACGCCATCCCGCTGGGCGCCATCGAGCGCATCGAAATCCTCAAGGACGGCGGTTCCTCGATCTACGGGGCAGACGCCGTGGCCGGCGTGGTGAACATCATCCTGCGCCGGGACTTCCAGGGGGCGGAATTCTCCGCCCGCTACGGCAACACCACCGAACGCGATGCGGGCGAGCAGGTCTATTCCTTCCTCGCCGGCACGGCCAACGAGAACACCTCGGTGGTCTTCGGCGGCAGTTACTACAAGGCCAACTCGCTCTACAGCGCGGACCGTGAGCGCTCCCGGCCTGACCTGACCACCCAGGACGGCTACATCCGCAACACCAGCCCGACCAGCGTTCCAGGGCGCATTCAGAGCACCATCGGCACCGACCTGTTCCCCGGCCTGGCCAACGGCCTGGTGTATAACGGCCCGCCCGGCACTACCCCCACCAGCCCGGCGGACTTCGTGCCGTTCAGCAACGACGTCAGCTTCCAGCACCGGTATCCGTACCCGATCTTTACGCCGGCCATTCGGGACTCGGAGCGTTGGAGCATCTTCGGCAGCGCCGAGCACGCCCTGTACGGGGAGAACCTGAAGTTCTTCACCGACGGCTTCTACACCCGGAGCTGGAGCTACAACCAGCTGGCGCCGACCCCGGCAGTGTTCGTGGGCCTGTCCACCCCGACCAGCCCCAACGGTCTGGTGGTGCCGGCCAACAACCCCTACAACGTCTTCGGCGTGCCGCTGGACCGCGTGCGCTACCGCCCGGAGGAGTTGGGCCCGCGCACCGACACAAACGAGTATGATATCTTCCGGTACGTCGGCGGCTTCAAGGGCAACGTGGCCGACACCAGCTGGAGCTGGGAAACCGCCTTCCTGTACACCCAGCAGAAGGGCGTCAACACCCAGGGCAACGACATCAGCCGCACCGGGCTGGAGCAGGCCCTGAACTCCACCGACCCGGCCACGGCGTTCAACCCCTTCGGCAACCGCGCCAACAGCCAGGCCGTGCTGGATGCCATCCGGCTGGACCACTACACCTTCACCCTGGACAAGCTGGCGCAGTGGGATGCGGTCATCCGCAACGGCGAGCTGTTCAACCTGCCGGGCGGCCCGGTCGGCATCGCCGCCGGCGGCGCCTGGCGCAACGAAGCCACTGAGTACACCCCGGACGCGACGTTGATCTTCAACGACGTGGTGGGCTTCAACGGCTCCAAGCCCTTCTCGGGCACCCGCGACGTGTACAGCGGCTTCTACGAGGTCAACATCCCCATCTTCGGGGCGGACATGGACATCCCCGGACTGCATCAGTTCGAGGTGAACCACTCCGGCCGCTACGAGAGCTACTCGGACTTCGGCGACACCTACAAGCCCAAGGTCGGCTTCAAGTGGAAGCCGATTGACGAGTCGCTGGTCATCCGCGGCACCTACTCCGAGTCCTTCACCGCCCCGGGCTTTGGCGACCTGTACCTCCAAGCGCAGGAGAGCTACCCCGAACTGCGCAACCCGGTCAAATTCGCCAAGTACCGCGAGGCCCTGGCCAACAACGACGCCGAGGGCATCGCCAAGTACTCGAACTACTTTGACCAGATCCGTACGTTCTACTCCGGTAACCCGGACCTGGAACCTACCGAGGCCAAGAGCTACAGCGCCGGCATCGTGTACACCCCGCCCTGGATCAAGACCGTCACCCTGACCGCGGACTACTTCCGCATCGAGCAGGAAAACATCCCGGGCAGCGTGGACCAGTTCATCCTGGACCGGAACTTCGAGGGCGGCGGGCCGCTCAATCCCAACGCGCCCTTCGCCGACCTGGTGGCGTTCGATCCGGCCACCGAGGAGTACACCACCCTCTACGCGCCCACGCTCAACCTGAGCAAACGCCTGCTCGAGGGGGTGGATTGGTCGGTCACCCACCAGTACGCCACCGACAACTGCGGCACCTTCACCACCACCGTCTCCGGCACCTACTTCTTCACCTTCGAGCAGGAAAACATCCCGGGTGAAGGCATGCAGGACCGCTTGGGCGACTTCGTGGACCCGAGCCAGTCCTTCGGTCTGGGCAGCCTGCCGCGGCTCAAGCTCACCGGCAGCCTGTTCTGGGGCCGGGGCAACTTCGAGTTCGGCCTCACCGGCAACTACATCGGCTCCTACCGGGACGACTACGCCTCCGGCTTCGAGCGGGAGGTCGAGGACTGGCTGACCTTCGACCTGCAGGCCAGCTACAAGCTGCCGTGGGACGCCAAGATCACCGCCGGCGTCATCAACGTGTCCGACGAAGCCCCGCCGCTGGTCCAGGGGGCCTTCGCCGACAACTACGACCGCGACACCCACGACCTGCGCGGTCGCTTCTGGTACGTCCAGGCGAGCAAGAAATTCTAAGGCGTGTTCCTCCGACGCCGTTTCACCGGGGCCGGCCGCGTGCCGGCCCTTTTTTTTGTGGTCACGAAGCCCCGCGAAAACCGGCACCGCACGGCACCGGGTCTCGGGATTCGATAGGACGGCGTTTGCGGTTGGGCCGCGCGGCGGCCGATCGCGGGCACCCGCGGCCCCGGCGCAGCGGCGCCCTACCGAATCCCATGCTGCCGCACCCTACCGAGAGCGCAGCCCACGCGAGCCGCGAGGGGTGGGAGGAAGTGTCGTTACACCGAGGTGGGAGCCCCTTCCGCCCGCGTCCGGCCGAACCTGACGCCGTACCCGGCAAGGACCTGCCTTCCGGAAACGAGCGGCCCAGGACCCCGCCGTGCTTTTCCGTTTTTTTTCGCTTGAGTCGCGAGCCGGAGCGTGGTCTTTGGGGGGCGAAAAACCAGCGTTTCTTATGACTGAACGCGACGAACGGGACCGGGGCGGCAGGTGGGCAAGCCCGGCCCAGAGACGGTGGATGGCCGGCGCCGCCCTGGGCGTGATCCTGGCCCTGACCCTGAGTCTGGTCTCCTGCGGCACCCTCAGCCGCACGGTGGTCGCGCCACCCACCATCCCCGGGGCCACGTTCGTCGGCTCGGCCGCGTGCGCAGATTGCCACGAGGAGGTTGTGCAGGGCTTTCGCACCGCGACCCACGCGAATCTCCAGGCCCGCGGCGCGAACGCGCTCGAGGTGGGCTGCGAATCCTGCCACGGCCCGGGCAGCTTGCACAGCGAGTCCGGGGGAGAGCCGGGCACGATTCTCAATCCCAAGCAGGACCCGTTGACCTGTTACCAATGCCATCTGGCCACGCGCGCCGCGTTCCAACTGCCCTACCATCACCCGGTGCCGGAGGGTCGGCTCAGTTGCCAGGACTGCCATGACCCGCACCGGGGCCCGGCGGTCAAGGGCGCGGGCCCTTCGTTGGGGTCGGGCGACGAGGCCTGCCTGGAGTGCCACAACGCCCAGCGCGGGCCGCACGTCTTCGAGCACGAGGCCCTGCGCGAGGGCTGCACCACCTGCCACCAGCCGCACGGCGCGGTGAACGCGAAATTGCTCACCCAGCGTAACGCCTCGCTCTGCCTCAAGTGCCACCTCCCCGAGCGCCAGACCGGCGGGCGTGTCCTCATCGGCGGATTCGACCACGGTGCGCTGCTGTCCCAGGGCACGTGTTGGAGCGCCGGGTGCCACGAAGCGGTGCACGGCTCCCAGGTCAATTCCTCGCTGCGTTACTAGACCCCACTGTTGGAGGCTGCCATGAAACGTCCCGCCTCGCCCGTCCCGCTGGTCCGGAAGCTGGCCCGCGCCTGCCTCACCCTGCCGCTGGCGGCCGGCGCGTTCGGCGCCGATGCAGAGCCCGCCGCCGCGGAGGCTTCGCCCCCGCCTGCCGGGGCCGATGCCACGGAGAAAACCAAGTCCGGCGAAGGCACCGCCCAACCCCCCGGCGCGCTGAAAAACTGGGTCGAGTTCGGCGTGGGCGGCACCTTCTTCAACGGCCGGCGCGCGGCCTACCAGCAACGGACCGACCTGCCGGACGGCGCGTTCGGCGGGGTCGAGAGCTTCCACTTCGAGCAGGCGGTGGGCGAGGCGGGACGCTTCCAGGTGGACGGCCGCGGCATTTTTGACAACCACGATTACGCGCTGCGGTTTGACCTGACCCTGCCCGAAAAGGGGTTTTTCCGCGCCGGCTACCGCGAGTACCGCCACTGGTCCGACCCGGCCGGCGGCTGGTTCCCACCCACGCAGGGTTGGTACGACCTGTACTCGGGCACGCTCGCCTACGATGACCGGGAGGTCTTCGTGGAGGCGGGGCTGCGGCTGCCCAAGGTACCGCAGTTCACCCTGCGCTACGCCCACTCCGAGCGGGACGGACAGAAGGATTCGACCCTCTGGGGCGAAACCGACCAAACCGGCGGGCGCGGTCCGCGCAACATCGTGCCCGGCGTGCTGGACCTGAACCGGGTGCGCGACCTGGTCCTGGCTGACGTGGTCCACACCCTGGGCGCCACCCGCCTGGGCGTGGGCTTCCGCTACGAGCGCCAGGACAACGACGACGCCCGCTGGCTGCGCCGCCACCCCGGCGCGGGGGCGGGGACGGACCGGTACGTCACCCAGCGCGACCGCACCACGGCGGACCTCTTCGGCGCGCATGCCACCACCGAGACGCGGCTCGGCGACAAGGTCAAATTCACCGCGGCCTACGGGTACACCGACCTGAACTCGGACCTCGACGGCTACCGCGTGTACGGGGCGGTCTTTGACCCCGACCTGGCGCAACGACTGCCCGCGGCCGGCACGTACCAAAACCTGCTCGGCGGCTCGTGGCTGCGCCAGCACGTGGGCAACCTGAACCTGATGGCGCTGCTCACCGACAAATTGGTGCTGGTGCCCTCGGTGCGGGTCGAGAGCCGCAGCACGGCCAGCGAATCCTTCTACGACGCCCCGGCCGCGCCGTTCAGCCCCTCGACCTTCGCCGCCACCAGCGAACGCAGCCTGCTGGACGTCTCCGAGGCCCTCGAGGCGCGCTACACCGGCCTCACCAACTGGGTCTTTTACGTGCGCGGCTGGTGGCTCCAGGGCAGCGGCGACCTCGACGAGCGACTCGCCAACCGCACCACCGCCGCCGAGGTCCTGTTCCGGTCCACCGACGACAACCGTTTCGCCCAGAAATACACCGCCGGCGCCAACTGGTACCCGCTGCGCCGCCTGAGCCTCGGCGCCGAGTACTACCACAAAATCCGCGAGAACGACTACGACCACCTCCGCGACTCGACCCCCAACGGGCCGGACTCGATCAACCGCCTGCCCGCCTACCTGCGCGCCCAGGATTTCACCACCGACGACCTCAACTTCCGCGTCACCTGGCGGCCGCGGGCGAACCTCACCCTGGTGGGCCGCTATGACCTGCAGCTTTCCCAAATCGAAACCCGGGCCGACGGCCGGCCCGCCGTCGAGTCTGCGGACCTCACCAGCCACATCGGCAGCGGCAGCGTGAGCTGGGTGCCCTGGGCGCGGCTCTACCTCCAGGGCACGCTCAGCTACGTGTACGACCGCACCGAGACGCCCGCCGCCGCGTTTGTGCCCGCGGTGCAAAACGCCGAAAACGATTACTGGACCGCCAACCTCACCGCGGGTCTGGCCTGCGACGACCGCACCGACCTCGAAGTCCAGTACCTGTACTACCGGGCGGACAACTACGCCGACAACTCCGAGTTCGGCCAGCCCTACGGCGCCGGCGCCGAGGAACACGGCATCACGGCCGGGCTGGTCCGGCGGCTTTCGGCGCGCGTCCAGCTCGCCCTCAAGTACGGGTTCTTCACCAGCCGCGACGCCCTGGCCGGCGGACAGCGGGATTACGACGCCCACCTGGTCTATTCGACCCTGCGGTACCGGTTTTAGCCCGGAGTCTTCATACACACCGCTGCAGCGGAGCGCCCACGTCCCACCGGCTTTCGGGCCGGGCGGGAACTACGCTGGTTGTCCACCGGTGTTCCCGCCCGGCGACGGGTCGGCCCGGGATTGAACCAGTTGGGACCGCCATTGGGGCGCGGCTGGTCCGGGAGTTCCGGCGGCCGCTTGATTTCGGACGTCCGCGCCGTCGAGGCGGTGGCGAGGAATGGGCGGGCAGGCGCCGGGGACAAAGCTGGCGGAGAGGGGGAGATTCGAACTCCCGGTGGGGTATTAGCCCACTCACGCTCTCCAGGCGTGCGCATTAAACCACTCTGCCACCTCTCCGCCGTGGCGGGACAATTTGCGCCAGGACCGGCACGTCCGCAATGGTTTTTACCCGCCCCGCGTCGCCCGCGGTGGACCCGGAGACCCGCCGGGAGGGGCGCCGCGGCGACGGTTGCTTTCGGTTCCGGCCGGCGGGTAGCCTCGGGGGCATGAACGCCGCTCCGGGACTGGCGCTGACGTGGTTCGAGTGGGCCGAGTGCCTCAGTTACGTGGTCACCATCTTCGGTTTTCCGATGGCGATCCTGGTGTTCCTTTACGAGCAGCGCAAGGAGCGCCGCAGCGAGGCCGAGGCCATCTACCAGCGGCTCTCGGACGAGTACGTGAATTTCCAAAAGCTGGTGCTCGACAACGCGGACCTGCGCCTGCTGCGCGCCCCGGGGCGCAAGCTGGACCTGACCGAGGAGCAGCAGGAACGCCAGTTGGCCCTTTTCAGCATCCTGGTGTCGCTCTTCGAGCGCGCCTACCTGCTGGTGTACGAGGAGGACATGGACCAACAGTCCCGGCGCATGTGGCAGTCCTGGGAGGACTACATGCGGGAATGGTGCCGGCGACCGGATTTTCAGGCGGTGTTGCCCGAGTTGCTCGAGGGCGAGGACGAGGAGTTTGCCGCGTACATCCGACGCATTGCCGCGGAAGAGGTCGCCCGGACGCGCGACCCGGCCGGACCGGTACCGCCGGCGCCCGCCTCGCTGGCGCGGAGCCGGTCCGGGTGACAGACCTCCCTCTGTCAGCCCACCACGCGCCGGGCGCGCCGTCAGTCAGGGGACCCGGCCGGGACCGGTGAGTCGCCAACGGAGCTGCGTCGCTGGAGCAGCGTCTCGGCGACCGGCCTCCTGGCCGATGTTTTCACGGAACCGTTGGCCCGGCGTGGGCCGAGGGGGCAGGAAGGGCAGGCCGCGCCGTTCAGGGCAGTTCGCGGATGCGCAGGTTCTTGAACTCGACCGGGGCGCCCTCGGATTCGAGGCACAGGTAGCCGGTGCGCGGTTCGCAGCCGGTGCCGCCGGAGACCTCCTCGCCGTTGACCCAGAGGCGGACCTCGCCGTTGAGGGCGCGCACGTAGTAGTGGTTCCACTCGCCCACGCCCCGGCTGAGGTGTTTGCGGGGGAAACTGCGCTGGCCGTTCGGGGCCGCCGGCGGGAAGGGCGTCATGCGGGACTTGCCCACCGGGAATACGTCGCCATGCGTGGTGAACCAGTCGGGTTTCTTGCCGGTCTGCTTCTGGTATTGCTCCGCGTAGCCGTGGTCGAGCACCTGCACCTCGATGCCCCCGGGCGGGAGCTGTCCGGGCTGGAGCCCGCTCAACGCCTCCGGGCTGGCCCACAAAAACACGCCCGAATTGCCGCCCGGAGTCAGATGGCGCCACTGCACCACCAGCTCGAAGTTCGTGAAGACCTGCCGGCTGCGCGTGACGCCGACCGGTCGGCCGGTGCAACGGATGACCCCGTCCGCCTCCGACCACGTATCCGGCGCGCAATTGACGTTCTCGAAGTCGGCCAGGTGCAACGGGCGCCAACCGGGTTCGGTCCCGCGGATGCAGGCCGGGGGCAGGTCCGGCGCCGGTTCGGCAGCGCGGGCTTGCGGTATCGTGCTGGTGGCAACACCGCCCAGCAGGGCGAGCGCGGCGGCGCCGTTCCGAATCCCGGGGGCGAAAGACATGGGCGCAACCTACCGTGCCCGCCGCCGCCGGGCCAGGGGTTTTGCAAGCGGCCCGACATACGCAGCCCCGGCGGGCCTGTCCGGGTCGCCGCGAAAAAGTCCGGTCCCCGACCCCACCCGCACGCCGCGGCCGCCCACCGCTCCGGCACCCGGCTGGGGCACCGGCTTTTTTTCGTGCCCTCGTCGGACTAGACCTTGCCAGTGTCTGGGGCCTGGACCAAACTGCCTGCTTTGCGAAACATCAACGCGCAACAGCACCGGTCATGAGCAACGAAGCCATTCTCGAACTCGAAGGCAAGCGCTACACCCTGCCCACCGTGGTGGGTACCGAGCACGAAAAGGCCGTGGTGATCAGCTCGCTGCGCGACCAGACCGGTTACATCACACTGGACGACGGCTACGCCAACACCGGGTCCTGCCAGAGCCGGATCACCTTTATTGACGGGGAGAAGGGCATCCTGCGCTACCGCGGCATTCCCATCGAGGAACTGGCCGAAAAGTCCTCGTTCGTCGAGACCGCCTACCTGCTGATCTACGGCGAACTGCCCACCCACGCGCAACTGCGGCGGTTCTCGGACCTGCTGACCCAGAACGAGAATCTCCACGAGGACATGAAGCACCACTTCGAGGGCTTCCCGGCCACGGCGCACCCCATGGCCATCCTCTCGGCCATGATCAACGCCAGCAGTTGCTTCTACCCGGGGCTCATGGGCCGCGCCAACAAGGAGCGGTTCGACGTGCACGCCGCCCGGCTCATCTCCCAGGTCCGCACCATCGCCGCCTTCTCCTACCGCAAGTCCCGCGGCCTGCCCATCATCTACCCCAAACCGGTGTACAAATACACCGCCAACTTCCTGCACATGATGTTCTCCGAGCCGTATCAGGACTACGAGCTCAAGCCCGAGGTGGTCAAGGCCCTGGACCTGATCTTCCTGCTCCACGCCGACCACGAACAGAACTGCTCGACCGCCACCGTGCGCATGGTCGCCTCCAGCCAGGCCAACCTCTTCGCCTGCGCCGCCGCCGGCGTCTGTGCCCTCTGGGGGCCGCTGCACGGCGGCGCCAACCAGGCCGTCATCGAAATGCTCCAGGACATTTACGAATCCGGCGACGACGGCTCGCGCTTCATCGCCGCGGCCAAGGACAAAAACAGCGGCCAGAAACTCATGGGCTTCGGCCACCGCGTGTACAAGAACTACGACCCCCGCGCCCGCATCATCAAGACCGCCTGCGACCGGTTGCTGAATTCCCTGCACATCAGCGACCCCCTGCTGGACATCGCCAAAAAACTCGAGGAAACCGCCCTCCGGGACGACTACTTCATCTCCCGCAAGCTCTACCCCAACGTGGACTTCTACAGCGGCATCATCATGCGGGCCCTGAACATCCCGGTCGAGATGTTCACCGTCATCTTCGCCATCGGCCGGATGCCGGGCTGGATCGCCAACTTCAAGGAAATCCTCGACGACCCCAAGAGCCGCATCTACCGCCCGCGCCAGGTGTACCAGGGCCCCACTCAGCGCCCTTACGTGCCCATTGACCAGCGCGGGTGAAGCGCCCGGGCGTTTCCGCCG
>JBBIJZ010000044.1:0-32178 GCA_037445715.1 Verrucomicrobiales bacterium
CTGCAGCGGCCCCGGCCGGGCCGGCCCTGGCGCTCCAGGAAACCGCCGCGGAGGCCCCCCCCCCGGCCAGCCCCACCAACGGCGTATCCCGGGCCGGCGTACCCGCGGACCTGGCCGCGCTCTGGGCCGCGCTGCTGGCCGAGGTGCGGGAAAAACGCCGTTTCCTGCACACCTACCTGCTCAAGGCCTTCCCCGTGGCGTGCGAGCGCGAGCAACTGACCATCGGTTTCCCGCCGGCCGGCGCGCAGTTCATCCCGTTGGTGGACACCCCGCCGCACCGGGAGTTGATGCTGGGCGTGCTGCGGGCCCGCGGCTGGCGCGAGCCGCGCCTGAAGTTCGTGCAGGCCGGGCCGCCGGAAGGCGCGGCCCTCACGCCGCCTGCTCCGGCCCCCGCTCCCGCGGCGCAACCCCCGCCAACGCCCTCCGAACCGCCGGCCGCGGCCCCGCCCCCGCCGGCCACCACCAGGGCGGCCGGCGCGCCGTTGGACCCCGAGAAGTTCAAGGACGACCCGCTCATCCGGCAGGCGCTCGAAGTCTTCAAGGGCCGCATCGCCCGGGTGATTGCCCCCGCGCCACCCCCCGCCTAGACTGCGCGCATGTCGAGTCTCGGCAAATTGATGAAACAGGCCGCGCGGATGCAGCAGCAGATGCAGGCCGTGCAGGCTGAACTGGCCCGGCGCACCGTCGAGGCCACCAGCGGCGGCGGCATGGTGCGGGCCACGGCCCGCTGCGACGGCACCCTGGCCGCCCTCGCGATTGCCCCGCAGGCCGTCAACCCCGCGGAGCTCGCCCTGCTCGAAGACCTGGTGCTGGCCGCGGTCAACAACGCCCTGAACCTCGCCCGCGAAACCGCCGCCGCGGAAATGGGCAAGGTGACCGGCGGCATGAACCTGCCCGGCCTGATGTAGCCCGGACACCGCAATGCCGCGGTGCCGCGCTGTCCCTCCGTGTTGCTCCCCGAAGCCATTGACCGCCTCCTGGCCGCGCTGGGTGAACTGCCCGGCATCGGCCCGCGCACGGCCGAGCGCCTGGCCCTGCACCTGGTGCAGGCCCCGCCGGACCTCAGCCGCAAGCTCGCCGAGGCCCTGCTGGCGGCGCGCGAGCGGGTTCAAACCTGTCACCGGTGCGGCGCCCTCACCGAGTCCCAGCCCTGCGCGCTGTGCGCCGACCCGCGCCGCGACGCCACCACGCTGTGCGTGGTCGAACGGCCGGTGGACGTGTTGCTCCTCGAAAAGTCCGGCACCTACCGCGGTCGCTACCACGTGCTGGGCGGAAAGCTCTCGCCCCTCAACGGCATCGAGCCGGAAGACCTGCGCCTCCGCGAACTCGAGGCACGCCTGGCGCCCGAGGGCGTGCGCGAGGTCATCCTCGCCCTGCCCACGGACGTCGAGGGCGACGCCACCAGCCATTATCTGGCGCAACGCCTGACGCCGCACGGGGTGAAGGTGACCCGGCTGGCCCACGGCCTGCCCGCGGGCAGCGGGCTGGAGTACGCGGATGAACTGACGCTGAGCCGCGCCCTGGCCGGCCGCCAGCCGTTGGGCTAACCGGCCCGCCCCATCGAACGACCCCTCGGCTCCGCTTTCCCATGCCCGACACCGCCGCACGCCAACCGACCTCGCCCCCCGGACCCGCGACCGTGCCCCGGGCGGTTATCTTCGACCTGGGCAAGGTACTGCTGGATTTCGATTACCAGATCGCCCTGCGCCGCCTGCTGCCCCGGTGCCGGAGCCGCGCCGAGGCCCTGCGCCAGTTGCTGCTGCAAGACCGGCTGCTGGTGGACTACGAGACCGGCCTGATCAGCACGGCCGAGTTCGTCGCCCGCCTGACCGCCGCGGCCGGTTACCAGGGCACCGAGGCGGAATTTCGCGCGGGATTTGGCGACATCTTCACGCCCATCGCCCCCATGCTCGCGCTGCACGCCGAACTGCGCGCGCGCCGGGTGCCGGTGTACGTGCTCTCGAACACCAACGAACTGGCCGTCGAGTTCATCCGGCGCCAGTACCCGTGGTTTGCCGAGTTCGACGGCTACGTGTTCTCCTACGAGCACCGGGCGATGAAGCCCGATCCGGCCCTGTACGCCGTGACCGAACGGCTCACCGGCCGGCACGGGCCGGAGTTGTTTTACCTGGACGACCGCCCGGAAAACGTGGCCGCCGCCCTGGCCCGCGGCTGGCAGGCCGTGGTGCACACCGACCCCGCCACCTCTCGCGCGGCCCTGGCCGCCACCGGCCTGCTGAACCACGACGGGCCGGGAGGCGGCGCCGCCTAGCGGCGGCGCCCGGACGGGCCGCGGCGGCACGCGGGTTTCGAGGCGAATCCCGGGTCTTTTCGCTTGCCTGACGGGGACTGCGTGGCCAGATTTTCCCGTCGTTGGACCATGTTGTCCGCCACGTTCGTGTCAGTCTTCGCGCATGAATAACCTTCCACGGAGGAGGGCGTCTTGAGCCGCCCCTACGCGTCACGCGCTTCGTCGGGTCCCACGGTTCGCATCAACGGAAAAATCCGCGCCCGCGAGGTGCGGGTGATTGACCCCGACGGGCGCCAAATCGGAATCCTGCCACTGGGCGAGGCCATTTTGCGCGCCCGCCACCTGGGCATGGACCTGGTGGAGGTGGCGCCCACCGCCAATCCGCCGGTGTGCCGGATCGTTGACTTCGGCAAGTACCAGTACGAACAGGCCAAGAAGGAAAAGGAGTCCAAGAAACACCAGCACTCGAACCGGGTGAAGGAAATCCAGCTCCGCCCGGTGATTGACCCGCACGACTTCGGGGTCAAGCTGGACCGGGCGGTGGAGTTTCTGTGCGACGACATGAAGGTGAAGCTGACCCTCCGTTTCCGCGGCCGGGAGATGCGGCATCAGGAGCTGGGCCAACACATCGTCGAGAAGTTTCTCCGGGAAATCGCGCCCTACGGGCAACCCATCGAGGAGCCCAAGGTGGTGGGCCGCGGCATGAGCGTGATGATCAACCCGCTGCCGAGCGCCAAGCGGGCGCCCCATCCCCGCCAGGCGGGCCAGGCTACCCCGCCCCCGGCCGCGCCCGCCAAAAGTGCGGTCGCCCCGAAACCACCCGCGCCCGCCACGCCTCCGCCGGCCCCCTCGGCGGACGCCGGTCCCGGAACCGGGTTCGTAAACAATCCGTTCGCCCATCTGCCCGGGTCGGGCCTTGCGCCCGGGGGGGACTCCACGCCGACACCGGCCGAGGATCAGCCGGCCGGAACGCCTTGAGCCGGCCCTAGCGCCACAGGGCGCGCAGCGCGCGCAGACTCTTTCGGGCCTGGTCCAGTTGCACCTGTTGCTGGCGGGTCAACAAGCTGCGCAGTTCATCCCGTTCGGGTGAGGGGGTTAGCCGCTCGAGGGTCGTGTGCACCAGCGCCAGGTTCTGCTGTTCGCCCAGCGCTTCCTGAGCGGCCAGCAGGCGGCGGCAGACCCTGTCCTGCTTCAGCTTTTTGCGCGGCAGGACCAGTTCGCGCAGGTAACGCCACCAGCGCACGGCGCGCCGAAAATCGTGGCGCTCCTCCTCGCCGAGCTGGAAAAAGCGGGGCAGTCGGGCGCGCAGGTGCTCCCGGTAGCGCGCCTCCAATTTCTCGTACCGCCGGGCCAGCCGGCGCGCCTGCTCCGGCTTCCGGGTGGGGTGGCCCACCTGCCCAAGCGCGCCCCGGGGCGGCGGACGCAGTTGCCGCCGGTGCCGCCGCCACGCCTGGTCGCGCCAGCGCTGGCATTCCTGAAGCAGCGCCGGGTTGGCCCGATTGGCCGTGAGCCACTCGACGGCGATGTCCAGGTCGCGCACCGGGCTGGTGGCGCGGGAAATGCGCCGGGCCCAGTCCCGCCAGCGCCCCAGCCGGGCTTCGTCAAACAGCGCCTTGCCCAGCCGCAGGGACAATCGCAGGCGCCGCAACGTGACGCGCAGGGTGTGCACCGCCTCGGCGTCGCCCCGGGCCCGGGCTTCGCGCAGTTGCCGGGGCAGCGCGTCCAGCAGCCGCTGATGGCGGCGTTTCCAGTGCCGGGCCAGCCGTTCCGGTTTCATGGTGTGACGGGTGGGCTACGAAACGGCGGCAAACTACCCGTCCGGCCCGTCCGGGAGCAAACTCCGGATTGTTACAATGTCCCGCGCGGCGAACGCGCCCTCGGGTCCCAGACCGCCCGCGCACGGCTCAGGCGCTTGCCAGCGCCGGCTCGGACTCGGGCGACGCGGCCGGGGCCCCGGGTGTGCCCTTCCAGGCCGGGTCCAGCCCCAGGTCGCGGATCATTTGCAGGTCCTTCTCGACCGGCTGATTGAGGGTGGTCAGGTAGTTGCCCACCATCAACGCGCTGGCCCCGGCCATGAAGACCAGGCTTTGCAGGTCCCGCAGGGTTACGGTGCGGCCGCCGGCGACCATGATCTCCTGCCGGGGCAGCACCAGACGGAAGACGGCCAGCGTTTGGAGGGCCTCGAAGGGCGGCACCGTGGGCCGGTGCGCGAAGGGCGTGCCGGGGATGGGGTTCAGGAAGTTGACCGGCACAAAGTCCGGGTTGATCTCCTTGAGCGCGAACATCAGGTCCACCCGGTCCTCGCGGGTTTCGCCCAGCCCGATGATGCCGCCGGAGCAAATCTTGATGCCGGCACGCTTGAGGAAGCGGATGGTTTGCAGGCGATCCTCGTAAGTGTGGGTCGAGCACTGATGGGGGAAAAACCGGCGCGAGGTTTCGAGGTTGTGGTTGTAACACGCCACCCCGGCCTCGGCCAGGCGGTCCGCCACGCGCTGGCTCTTGATGAGGCCCAGCGAGGCGTCGGGCCGCACCCGGCCCCCGGCCTTGAGTTCACGGAAGCGCGCGCAGACCTCGTCCAGCATCGGGCCCTCTTCCAGGCCCCGCCACGCCGCCACCAGCCCCAGGGCCACCACGCCGTGGCGCTGCGCCTCGGCCGCCGCCTGCCGCACCGGGGCCGGGTCCACAAACCCGTAGCGCGGCGACTCGGTCTGGTAAAAGGCGGACTGGGCGCAGAATTTGCAATCCTCCGGGCAACCGCCGGCCTTGGCGTTGACGATCGAGCAGAGGTGGACGCGATTGCCCTTGAAATGCTCGCGCACCCGGTTGGCCCAGCTCAGCAGGTCAAAGATGTCCGCCCGGGACTCGAGGTTTAACAGCCAGAGCGCCTCGTCGCGGGTGATCTCCCCCCCCGCGAGCACGCGCCGGCCCAGCGCGGCGATGCGGTCGGTGTTGGCAACGTCAATGGATGGCGACGACATGGTTGACAAACTACCTGCCCGTCCAGCGCTGGCAAGGCCTGACCCGCGCCGGGTGCGAAACCGCCACCCCTGCGTCCGCCGCCCCCCTCGCCGCACCACGCCGAAAAAAGCGCGACAAACCCGGGCGCACCCGCTACTTAACGGGCCGCGCAACCACCATGTCGCATCCGCGGCTCACTCCCGAGCAGGCCGTGCTCGTGTTGATGGACGTGCAGAGCAAACTGGCTTCGCTCATGCACGGGCGCGAGGCGCTCTTCGACAACTTGCCGCGCCTGGTGCGGGGCGGGCGCGCGCTGGGCCTGCCGGTGCTCTGGTTGGAGCAGTACCCGCAGGGCCTGGGGCCCACCATTCCCGAAGTGGCCGGTCTGCTGAGCGATCTGCGCCCGATTCCCAAGCCGTGTTTCAGCGCGTGGGGCAGCGAGGCGTTTCGCCGGCAACTCCTCGCCACGGGGCGCCGCCAGGTCCTGCTGGCCGGCATCGAGGCGCACGTCTGCGTGTACCAAACCGCGCTGGACCTGCGGGACGCCGGGTTCGAGGTCTGGGTGGTGACCGATGCCACGGCCTCCCGCACCGCGGCCAATCACCGCCTGGGCCTGGAACGGATGCGCGAAGCCGGCGCGCGCTGGACGGGGGTGGAAATGGCCCTGTTCGAGATGCTGCGCACCGCGGAGGCGCCGGCCTTCAAGGAAATCGCGCGCCTGGTCAAATGAACCCGGAGTCCCTCGCCGTCCCCGCCCCGCCGGTAGCCGGGTTGACCGCCGCCTGGTGGTGGCCGTTTGTGGTGCTGGCGGGGTGTGTGGGGCTGATCGTGGTGTTGATCACCCGGGTGCGGTTGCACCCGTTTCTGGCGCTGGTGCTGGCGGCCTTCACCGCCGGCTGGCTGGCCCACTCCCTGCCCGGCCAGGGCGGGCGCAGTCCCTGGGTGTACGCGGTGGAATTGACCGCGACGGAGCTGGGCAACACCGCCGGCAAGATCGCTCTCGTCATCGCCCTGGCCTCGATCATCGGCCTGTGCCTGATGGAGAGCGGCGCCGCGGACAAGGTGGTGCGGCGTTTTCTGGCGGGGTTTGGCGAGCGGCACGCCGCCGCGGCGCTTTTTCTGAGCGGCTATCTCATCTCGATCCCGATTTTCTTCGACACGTTCTTCATGCTGCTGCTGCCGCTGGCCCGAGCCATGGCCCTGCGCACCGGCAAGAACTACCTGCTCTACGTCATGTCCATCTGCAGCGCGGGCATCGTCACGCATTCCCTGTGCGCGCCGCATCCGGGGCCGTTGGCGATGGCGGAGGCGCTGCAGGTGGACCTGGGGTTGTCCATCGCGGTGGGCGTGGGGGTGGGCCTCCTGCCCGCCGCGGCGGGCTGGGGCATGGCCCGGTGGCTGAACCGGCGCCTGGACCTCCCGTTGCGCGAAACCCCCGGGGCGCCCCTGGAGGACCTGCAACGCATCATCGCCCAGGACGAACGCGAGCTGCCGTCCTTCGGCTGGTCCGTGACCCCGGTGCTGTTGCCGATTTTCCTGATCTCGCTGGCGTCGCTGTTTGACGCGGCGCGCCAGCGGCCCGAGACCTTTTCCTGGCTGACGGCCTGGTGCGGCGGACCGGGCGGCTTCGGCGTCGCGGCGGCCTGGATGGAGTTTCTGGGCAACCGCAACCTCGCGCTGCTGCTGGGCACGGTCATTGCCATGGGCCTTTTGATGCGCCGGCGGGGCCTGAGCGTGGCGCAGGTGGGTCGGATGATCGGGCCGCCCCTGGAAACCGCGGGCGTCATCATCCTCATCACCAGCGCGGGCGGCGCCTTCGGCCTGATGCTCAAAAACGCCGGTGTGGGCGAGGCCATCAAGACCGCCGCGGCCGGGCGGGAGGTGGACCTGGTGCTGCTGGCCTGGTTGGTGGCGGCCGTGATCCGCGTGGCCCAGGGCTCGGCCACCGTGGCCATGCTCACCACCTCGGCGATGGTGTTTCCGCTGATGGCCGCCGGCTTGCCGTACCATCCCATCTACATCTTCCTGGCCATCGGCTTCGGCGCGATGGTCTGCTCCTGGATGAACGACAGCGGCTTCTGGGTCGTGGGCCGGCTCAGCGGGTTCACCGAGCGCGAAACGCTCAAGACCTGGACCGTGGTGTCCACGGTCAACAGCCTGGCCGGGCTGGCGCTGACCTGGTTGCTGGCCACGCTGCTGCCGTTTGCAAGCCGTTGAAGCCTGCGTACGGTGTGGTATGCAGGCCACCTTCGATCGCGCCTTTGGTCCGCCGCTCCACCCGGTGCGGTCCGTGGTGGGGCTGGGCGCGTGGTTGCTGCTCACCTTCGGCGTGGCGCTGGTGGCCAGCCAGGCCGCGCCGGGCGAATGGTACGCGGCCCTGCGCAAGCCCGCCTGGACCCCGCCCAACCGGCTCTTCGGCCCGGTGTGGGCCGGGTTGTACACGTTGATGGCCTTTGCGGCCTGGCTGGTCTGGCAGCACGGCGGCCTGTTCCGCCAGGCCCTGCCGCTGGGCGCCTATGCCGTACAACTGATGTTGAACGGGCTGTGGTCCTGGATTTTCTTCGGCTGGCGCGCACCCGGGTGGGCTTTCGCGGAAATCCTGCTGCTGGCGGCGGCCATCGGCGTGACCCAGCGGCTCTTTGCCCGCGTGTCCCGCCCGGCCGCGTGGCTGCTGGTGCCGTACCTGGGGTGGGTGCTGTTTGCCGCCGCGCTCAATTTCAGCCTCTGGCGGCTCAACGCCTGAGCGCTGGAAGTCCCCGGTCTGCGGCCCGCCCTTCCCGGGTCTTCCGTCCAGAGTCCCTGGTCCGGGGTTCACCACCCGGCGTGGAGGGTGGCGCGGGGTCGGCCGTTTCTTCCGGCCGCCGCGGGAGGGGGGCTTGCCCGCGACCGGGGCAGGTGGCGTCTTGACGGGCGGGTGGGCCGGCCCGCAGGCTGGCGGCGTTCGCGGCGGCCACCGGACCCCACGTGGCAGGGCGGGGTACGCGCCCCGCGTGCGCCCTTCTTTCCGGTCCGCGCGACCTGCGCCCATGAAACCGCGGCAATGGATCGGCATTGTACTTGGCCTGGCGGGCTTTGCCCTGCCCTGGTTCGTTCAGCTTCCCGGCCTGAGTTTTCCCGGGCACGTCACGCTGGGGATTTTTTTGCTGGCGGCGGCGTTCTGGCTGCTGGAGCCGGTACCAATCTACACGACCTCGTTGCTGGTGATTTTCCTAGAGGTGCTCCTGCTCAGCGCGGAGGGTCCGTTGTTCCAGTACGCGAAACCCCCCGTGGCAACGCCGCGCGCCGCCGCGGCGAGCGGGGAATTCCTCCTGCCGGCGTCGGCCGTGCGGGCGGACGGCACGGTGCTGGTGAGCCGGCCGACCGGCGGCGCCGAGAAGGTGACGGTGGAACGGCTCGAAAGCGCGGGCGCCCTGGCGCGCGTGCGGGCGGCCCGCCTGAGCACGAACAGCGCGGTCATCACGCGGCCCGATCACTGGACGGTGGGGTACACGCCCACGGCCTACCGGAACTTCTTCGCCGCGCTGGCCGACCCGATCATCATCCTGTTTCTGGGCGGCTGTCTTTTGGCGGACGCCGCGGTGAAGTACGGTCTGGACCGCGCCCTGACGCGGCTGTTTCTGCGCCCGCTGGGCAGCAACCCGCGGCTGATCGTGCTGGGGCTGCTGGTGGCCACGGGGGTGCTCTCCGCCTTCATGAGCAACACGGCCACCACGGCCATGATGATGACGGTGGTGCTGCCGTTGATCGCCCGCCTGGACGCGGACGATCCGTTGCGCGTGGCGGTGGTGCTGGCGATCCCGGTGGGGGCGAACCTCGGGGGCATTGCCACGCCCATCGGCACGCCCCCCAACGCCATCGCCCTGGCCGCAATGACCCGGGTCGGCGCGGGGGTGCCGTTTGTGACGTGGGTGATCATGGCGCTGCCGGTGGTGGTGGTGACGCTCCTGCTCAGTTGGGTCGTGTTGCTGAAACTGTTTCCCCCGCGCACGCACGCGCTGCGGCTGGAGCTGCACGGGGCGTTCGACCGCTCGGGGCGGGCGCTCGGGCTGTACGCGGTGTTCGGCCTCACGGCGCTGCTGTGGTTCACGGAGAACCAGCACGGCATCAGCAGCAACATCGTGGCGTTTCTGCCCGTGGTGGCGCTGCCGCTCTTCGGCATCGTGGGCAAGAAGGAGATTCACGCCCTGCCCTGGGATGTGTTCTGGCTGATGGCCGGCGGGATTTCCCTGGGCACGGCCATCAAGACCACCGGACTGGCCGAGTGGCTGGTGGCGCAGGTAAACTGGGGCGCGCTGGGCGGCTACACCATCATGGCCGGGCTGGCGCTGCTGTCCTTCGCGCTGGCGAATTTCCTGTCCCACACCGTCACGGTCACGCTGCTGGCGCCCCTCGCCGTGAGCGTGGGCGCGGCGGCCGGGGCGGCGGCCGGTTTCGACCTGACCACGGCGCTGGTGGCCGTGGCGGTGGCCTCCAGCTACGGCATGACGCTGCCAATTTCCACGCCGCCCAACGCCATGGCGATGGGCTCCGGGGTGCTGCAAACCCGGCACCTGGTCCGGGCCGGCGGGCTCATCGGGCTGGGGGGGCTGGCCGTGGTGCTGCTGCTGGCCAAGTTCTACTGGCCCCTGTTCGGCCGTTGACGGATAACCGGTCCCGACACCCATGAGCCCGATCTACATCCTGTGCGTCGAAGACGAGCCCGAGGTCCTGGCGGCGGTGGTGCGGGACCTGGCGCCGTTCGAGGTCCGGTTCCCCATCGAATCCGCGGCCACGGCGGCCGAGGCGCGCCGCGTGGTGCACGAGGTCATCCTGCCCCGCGGCCAACTGGGCGTGGTGGTGTGCGATCACCTCCTGCCGGGCGAGGACGGGGTCTCGTTCCTCGTGGCCCTGCAACGGGACCCCCGCACGGCCCCGGCGCGCAAAATCCTGCTCACCGCCCAGGCCGGCCTGGCGGCCACCGTCCAGGCCCTGAACCAGGCCCAGCTCAAACACTACCTGGCCAAACCCTGGGACCCGGAGGAGTTGCGCGCGGTGGTGCGCCGGCAACTCACCGACTTCGTGCTCGAGCGGGAAACGGACCTTTTCCCGTACCTGACCGTGCTCGAGGCGGACCGGCTCACGGAAAAAATCCGCCAGCAACCCCTGCCCGCCGACCGGTGAGCTCGGTGCGCGGGCCCGCCGCCGCATCCGGCCCCATGAGCATTCCGATCCGTTCCCTGGAGCGCATCCGCGAGGCCCTGGCCTCGATGCCGGAGACCGAGAGCACGGACCGGGCATTTGCCGCCGGGGCGGTGCTGCTGCACGAGGGCGAGCGGGCCGACCGCATCGGGCTGGTGATCCAGGGCGAGATCGAGTTGTACAAGCGCGACGCCGAGGGGCGCGAGCACCCGGTGGGGTCGGTCCGGCCCGGGCAGTTTCTCGGGCTGTTGTTGTTGAGCTCGGGCGAGCCGTCGTTTCTGACCGCGCGGGCGCGGACAGACGGGCGGTTGCTCGAGATGCCGCGCCCGACCTTTCTGCGGCTGCTCTACAACCTGCCCGGCTTTTACCAGATGGTGGGGCCGCTCCTGCTGGGCAACCTGGTCAGCCGCTACCGGCGGGTGGTGCAGTTGCACCTGCGGGTGGCCGAGCTGAGCCGCGCGCTGGCGGCGGAGAAGGCCCAATTGCAGGCGGCCCTCGAGCAGTTGGAGGCCACGCGCAACCGGCTCATCCAGCAGGAAAAAATGGCCACGCTGGGCCAACTGGTGGCCGGCCTCGCGCACGAGATCAACAACCCCGTGGCCTCGCTGGCGCGCGCGGCGGACGCCCTCGGGCCGGCCCTGCTGGGGCTGTTGGCGCGGCCGGTCGAGGCGCGCGAGCTGGAGGTGTTGCGCGAGGGCCTGCAACAGGGGTTGCAGCACCAGCCCCTGCAAACCGAGGTCCAGCGCGAGCGGATGGACCAGTTGGCCGTGCGCTTCCCCGATCTGCCCCGCCCGGTGCTGCGCACGCTGGCCCAGGTCGAGCCCGCGGTGCTCGAGACGTTCGCCTACTACGTGGTCGCCCACCCCACCGTCGAGCGCAAGGCCCTGGCCCGGCGCTGGGTCGAGATGTTCGAGATCGGCACGCTGGTGCGCAGCCTGCGCGTGGCCGCCGAGCGCATCGGCGGCATCGTGCGCAGCCTCAAAGGCTACAGCCGCCAGGACCAGGCCGAACTGGCCGAGGTGGATTTGCGGGACGGCCTGCGGGACACGCTGGTGCTCTTCGGCTACCTGCTCAAACGCTTCCAGGTGGTGGTGGACCTGCCCGTGCCCTTGCGGGTGCGCGGCCGGCCCGGGGAGCTGAACCAGGTGTGGACCAATCTCCTCCTCAACGCCTGCGAGGCCATGGGCGAACGCGGCACGCTCACCGTAAGCGGGGGCGCCGAGTCGGACGCGGTCTGGGTGCGGGTGCAGGACACCGGCCCGGGCGTGCCGCCGACGTTGCTGGAGCGCATCTTCGAGAGCGGTTTTTCCACCAAAAAGCCGGACGACCCCGCCCAGGGCGGCCTGGGATTGGGCCTGGCCATCGCCCGGAGCATCGTCGAGCAACACGGCGGCCGGCTCACCGTCCAGAATGTGCCGGGCAGCGGGGCGGCGTTTACCGTGCGACTGCCGGCGGCGGCGGGGACGACGCCCCCGTCCGGCTGAAGCCGGGATTGGTGCCGGCCCGCCGGGGCCGGTGAGTGCACGGCGGCGTATCGGCGCCCGGTGCTCTTCTCCCGCCGCCCGCCCGGCGGCGCTTTTGCCGTTGAGGATTTGCGGGACAGTCCGTTTCATCGGCGCTTCATGGACATTCTGGCAGAGCTTCAGCAACGCGGCCTGTTTGCGGATTGCACCGATACCCCGGCCCTGGCAGCGCGGCTGGCGTCGGGTCCCATCACGTTGTACTGCGGTTTCGACCCCACGGCGGACTCGCTGCACGTGGGCAACCTGGTTCCGTTGCTGGCGCTGCGTCGCTTCCAACTGGCCGGGCACCATCCCATCGCCCTGGCCGGCGGCGCCACCGGCATGGTGGGCGATCCCTCCGGCAAATCCGCCGAGCGCAACCTCCTCACCCGCGAGCAGGTCCAGGCCCACATCGCCGCCATCAAGACCCAGCTCGCCCGGTTCCTGGACTTCGAGACCCGCACCAACCCCGCCCGGCTGGTGGACAACGCCGACTGGCTGGCGCCGTTGAGCTACCTGGACTTCCTGCGCGAGGTCGGCAAGCACTTCACCGTCAACTGGATGATCGCCAAGGAGTCCGTGCGCACCCGCATGGAAGACCGCGAGGCGGGCATCAGCTACACCGAGTTCAGCTACATGCTCCTCCAGGCTTACGATTTTTACCACCTGCGCCGCGAATTCGGCTGCGAGCTCCAGGTGGGCGCCACCGACCAGTGGGGCAACATCACCGCCGGCGTCGAACTCACCCGCCGCAAACTCGGCGCGACCGTCTGGGGCCTGACCTTCCCGCTCCTCACCCGGGCCGACGGCACCAAGTACGGCAAGACCGCCTCCGGCGCCGTGTACCTGGACCCCCGCCGCACCAGCCCGTACCGGTTCTACCAGTTCTTCGTCCAGGCCGAGGATGCGGACGTAATCAAGCTGCTGAATTTCCTTACCTTCGTGCCGTTGGAGGAAATCCAGGCCCTGGCCGGAGAAGTGGCCGCGCGGCCCCAAGCCCGCACTGCCCAGAAACGTCTGGCGCGCGAACTGACCACGCTCGTCCACGGCCCGAGCGCCTGCGAAGAAGCCGTGCGGGCGAGCGAAATTCTCTTCGGCGGTTCGCTCGAGGGCCTCAGCGAGGGGGCCTTTGCCGAAATCGCCGGCGAGGTCCCCACCCGCGAATTGGCCCGCGCGCAACTCGACGGCGCGGGCATCAGCCTCCTGGACCTGCTGGTGACCGCCGGCCTTTGCGCCAGCAAGGGGCAGGCTCGCAAAGACGTCGAAGGCGGCGGCATCTACCTCAACAACGTGCGCGAAACCTCGGTCCGCCGGCAGGTCACCACGGCCGACCTCCTGTTCGGCAAGCACCTCCTGCTGCGCAAAGGCAAGCGCAACTACGTGCTCCTGACCGCACGCTGAACCCGGCGCCGCCAGCAAACGGTCGTCTGCCGGAAAGCAGGCCAGCCTTGGACCGGCTGGTCGTAGGCCGACCGAATCATCCCTGCCCGGCTCAAACCGTGCGGCTCGGACACCTGACAGCCTCGGACACCCGACAGCGGGTGTGTCCCCAGTTTTGGGGACTGGTGGGGAGGGTGGGGACGGGTAAGCTTCCTCGCGTTGTTGGGATGCGCAGCGCGGTGGATCGTGTGTGCCGGAGGGCGTGAAGCTGCGACGCCGCATCGGATTTGTTCTCGGAACGGGCCGGACTTCCCAGTCCGGCCCCCGTTCTTTTTGGGGGGGAAATGGTCGGCCGTCCGCCCGCAAGCCGTTGTGGCAAGAGTCGCGCCGCCACGATTGGCTCGCTCGATTCTGTGCTCAGAAAACTCAATCGCTCGAGACGCGCACACGCTCCGCACGGCTTGCCACGCAGGTGCGGCAAACCCGCCGGCACAGATTGGCTTTCCACTTGAACGATCCCCCGTCCGCCGCGGAACTGGGGAACTTGATGCGTCCGCCAACGCCCGGGAGGAAGTGCCTACCTGTTCCGACTCTCCGGGTTGAAAATGTCCACCACGCTGGAGCCTGCGCGACGGCCGGAAGGCAAGCGGCTGCTCAAATGGTCATGGCGTGGCGGCGCTCGGTGGTCCGGGGAAGGTGCGCGTCAAAGCGCATGGCGATGACGCGCACCAGCAGCCGGCCCAGGTCGGTCACACGCAGGCGGGACGCGGTGCGCTCGATGAGGCCGTCGGCTTCGAGGTCGTCCAGGGAATCGAGTTCGCGGGCGAAGTACTCGCGCACGTTGACGCCCAGCCGCGCGGAGACGGCAGCGTAGCTCACGCCCAGGTTGCACATGATCTGCATGATGACCTCGCGGCGAATGCGGTCGTCCTCGGTGAGCACGTAGCCGCGGGTCCAGGGCATCCGGCCCGCGTCCAGCGCGGCGTAGTAGGCGGGCAGGTCCTTGAGGTTCTGCCAGTAGGTGTCGGGCGTCTGGGAGATGGAGGACATGCCGAAGGCGTAGATGTCGGCCCCGCCCCGGGTGCTGTAGCCCTGGAAATTGCGCTGGAGGGTCCCGGCCCGCTGGGCCACGGCCAGTTCGTCGTCGGGCCGGGCAAAGTGGTCCATGCCGATGTACACGTAGCCGGCGTCGCCGAGTTTTTCGATGGTGAGCTTGAGGAGCTGGAACTTGACCTCGGGCGTGGGCAGCACGCGGGCTTCCACGATTTTCTGCGCCGGCTTCATCCACGGCACGTGGGCATAGCTGAAGACGGCGAAGCGGTCCGGCTTCAGTTCGAGGATTTCGTCCAGCGTGCGCGCGAAGGTGGCAGGGGTTTGGTGCGGCAGGCCGTAGATGAGGTCCACGTTGAGCGAGGTGAAGCCGGTCTCGCGAATCCACTCGACCGCCTGGCGGGTGACCTCAATGGGCTGGATGCGGTGAACGGCTTTTTGGACCTCGGGATTGTTGTCCTGGACGCCCATCGAGGCGCGGTTGAAGCCGATTTCGCGCAGGGCCACGAGGTGGTCGCGCGTGAGCCGGCGCGGGTCCACCTCGACGCCCGCTTCGATGTCCGGGGCGAAGGTGAAGTGCCGGTGGATCAGTTCGCCCAGGCGGCGGAGGTGGTCGGGTTTGCAGAAGGTGGGCGAGCCGCCGCCGAAATGGAGCTGCACCACGCGCCGTTCCGGGTGCAACAGCGGCCGCAGGGCGGCCATTTCGCGGCCGAGATATTCGATGTAGGCGGCGCTCTTCGAGTAGTCAGCCGTGATGACCGTGGTGCAGCCGCAGAACCAGCACAGCGTCTCGCAAAACGGCAGGTGAAAGTACAACGAGAGGTCGCGCGGGGCGGTGTTGTTGCGGCGGATGCTCTCCCGCACCGTCTCCGGGCCGACCGCCTCGGTGAACTTGGTGGCCGGCGGGTAGGAGGTGTACCGCGGGCCGGGCACGTTGTATTTGCGGACCAGGTCGAAGTTGACGTTCAGACGGCTCATCGGAATTGGCGGACGGTGCTCACCAGCGCTTCGATGCATTCAAGCCGGGCCTCCGGCGGCACGCCGTGGCCCAGGTTGACGATGTGCCCGGGCCGGCCACGCATGGATTCGAGCAGGTCCCGCGTGGCGCGCTCCACGGTCGTCGGCTCGCCCAGGAGCAGGGCGGGGTCGAGGTTGCCCTGCACGGCCACGGAGGCGGGCAGTTGATCGGCCACCGCGCGCAACGGCACCGTGGCATCCACGCTCAGCACGCGGGCGCCCCACCGGCCCAGCTCGGGCCAGCGGTCATTGACGCCCTTGGCAAAGAGGATGACGGGCGCGGCCTCGCGCAACTCGGCCAGGATGTCGCGCAACCAGCGGCCGGAGAGTTCGTCGAAATCGGCCGCGGGTGCGGACCCGGCCAGGGTGTCAAACAGTTGCAAGGCATCGGCACCCGCGGCGCGCTGCAGCTTGAGAAAATCGACAATGCCCAGCGTCAGTTTTTCAGCCAGGCGGCCGTAGAGGCGGGAGTTCTCGCGGTACAAGGCCAGCGCGCGGGTGAAAACCGGCGCGCTGCCCCCTTCGAGCATGAAGTTGGCAAGCGTCCACGGTGCACCGGCAAAACCCAGCAAGGCGGTGGCGTCAGCCAGTTCCGCGCGGACCTGCCGCAGCGCAGCGGCCACGTATTCGAGACGTTCGCCCACCGCGCGGGGGTCCAACCGGTCAATGTGGTAGCCGTACTCGATGGTCCAAGCCATCCGGATCCCCTCACCGGCGGTGAATTCGTAGGGTTGCCCGAGTGCCTCGACGACGACGAGGATGTCGCTGAAAATGATGGCCGCGTCGAAGCCGAAGCGCCGGAGGGGTTGGAGGGTAACTTCGGCGGCGAGTGCCGGGGTCCGAACCAGTTCCAAGAAGCTGTGGCGCGCTTTCAGCGCGCGGTATTCGGGCAGGCAACGGCCCGCCTGACGCATGAGCCATACCGGCGGGCGGTCCACCGACCGGCAGGCACACGCCGCCAGGAAACGCTCGCGTGCGGTGCTCGCGGATGGTGATTGCGATTGGGATAACGTGTTGGCAACACCGGTCACAGCGGCAGCTTATGCGGGTTTGCGAGCGAGGCAACCGTGCAGCGGCGATGGGTGAAGTCAGGAAAGCACATCACCCCAGGGCAGCCAACGCTTCCAGCAGACGGGCGCGGATTTGCTCCTGGCGCTCCGGCGCGAGGATTTGGCGGCCATCGGCATCGGTCACGTAAAACGCGTCGTCGGCCACCCCGTGGCTGGTGTTGATCTTGGCCAGGGAGATATCCACACCCGCTTCGGCCAATGCCGCCGCCAAAGTGGCCAAAAGGCCCAGGCGATCTTCCGCTTGAATTTCGAGGATTGTGCTCTTGGCGCTGGCTTGGTTGTCAAAAGTGATGCGGGGCGCGAGGGGTTCTCGGCTCGGGCGTAGCTCATGATGTTGACCAGCCAAGCGAAGGAGTTCGGGCAGAGTCACTTCGCCAGAAAGTGCCCGAAGGGCCAGAGCACGAAATTGCTCCAGGGCAGGTGCTGGTGCCGGAGCTGCCCTGCCGGGGTCAGCCACATAGAACCGGTCCAGCACCAAGTGGTCGCTGCGTGTGTAAATTTCAGCACTGTGAATAGCAAGACCTGCTGCGCTCAGGGCGGCGGCCAGACGGGCAAACAGCCCGGAGTGGTCCCATGTACAAACGCGAACCACAGTGCAGCAACGTTCAGGCAGGTCGCGCGTGCGGATGGCCGGGGCCAGGGCCGTGGCATTTCCTTGGACCTGGAGTGCGAGAAATTCATGTACTACCTCGAGGTCAGCGAGAAGTTCTTCCTGAGTTAGGTGAGAGAAGTAGCTGTCGGGCAGGCCGGTAAAATGGGCTTCCATTTCATCGCTGGCCAGACCTGCTGGCGGAGTTTGGTGAAGTGATTCCCACAACGCGTGTCGGCAGGCAGCACCCGTAGGCGCAGCAACACCGGTCAAGTACTGAAGAGTGCGGGTATAAAGCATCCGCAAGAGCTGGTCCTTGTAAGCGTTCCACAAGGTGTCACTGGTTCCCAAGGAATCGGCCAGTGTATGCAGGGTAAGCATGCGTAGATTTTCCGTGTCGCTCACCAGTTCGGCGAAGCCACGGATGACTTCCGGGTCGTCTAGGTCACGCTTTTGGGAAAGAATCACCATACTGAGGTGATGGCGGACAAGGAACACCACGCGCGCTGCCTCAGCGGGTGTCAGCCCCAGACGGGACGCTTCCTCTGCTGCAATGCGTGCGCCTTTTTCGGCATGGTCGTGACCTTCACCTTTACCGGTGTCATGTAACAGCAGGGCCAGGTAAAGAAGTTCGGGCCGAGGAACTTGTCGGAACACGTCGGTGTACAGGCCGCAATCCGGAAGTTGCTCGTTCCATATGGCATCGAGTTTTTCGAGGCAAACTAGCGTATGTTCGTCCGCCGTGTACTGATGGAAAAACTCATTCTGCACCAAACCTGTTAAGTGCTCTAACGAAGGTATTAATCGGGCCAAGAGTCCGACTTCGTGCATTTGGCGCAAAAATTTTGCAATACGACCAGGTCTACGGAGCAATTCCAGAAAGATTTTCTTAACAATAGGGTCATTCCGGATGGTTTTCCAATCCGCGCTTTGGAGTTGCCACTGGATCAATTGCAACGCTTTGGGGTGAACAGATAAACCGTGATGTTGTGCATGTACAAGCAAGCCAATCAACTGAGATGGATCTGTTTGATAATAATCTCCTTCGCTCGAGAAATCATTCAACCACGAATAATGATCTTCAGTCATTATAGTCTCGACTCTATATCACTCAGTGATGATGAAGTTTCTGTAGAAAAGTGTCTGTATAGACTATTGCGAAGATTGGTTTGCAAGCGAGAGTCTGATCATTATCAAGCTGATGTCCGCTGGCGTCACCCCAGGTATTCTTAGCGCTTGCCCCAAGGTTTTTGGTTTAATGGCGACAAGCTTCTGTTTTGCCTCGGTCTTTAGACCGACTATCCCTTGGTAATCAAAACTATCCGGGATTTCTGCAAGCTCAAATTGATGATATTTGGCAAGCTCTCTATGTTGCCTCTCGATATAGCCGGCGTATTTCACGGTAACTTCAACATTGAAAATTACCTCCGGAGGTAAGTTTACGCCCTTAAACGGCAGAGATTCATAAGTCATTTCTGGCCTTCTCAAAATTTGCTCCAAACTCATACCTTGAAATCGAGTATTCCGCAGCCGTTCTAATTCTTCAGTAACAGTCTTGTACTTATCCACCATCTTTTTGTAATGCTTTTCTGGCAGCAAACCGACTTTATAAGCAATCGGAGCTAGCCGCTCGTCAGCATTGTCTTGTCTAAGTAGCAACCGATTTTCAGCTCGCGCAGTGAACATACGGTACGGCTCATTGATGCCTTTGGTTACAAGATCATCAATTAGTACCCCAATGTAAGCTTGTTCGCGTTTGATGATCAAACTCGGTTTGTTTTGTACTTTTAGGGCAGCATTGACCCCAGCAACAATTCCTTGAGCTGCAGCCTCTTCATATCCCGAGGTACCATTGATTTGACCGGCCAGAAATAAGTTTTCGCAAACTTTGGTCTCCAAGGTTGGATAAAGCTGTGTTGGATATACAAAATCGTATTCCACTGCATATCCAGGACGGATAATCACTGCGTTTTCGCATCCTATGATAGAATTGACCAATTCTCTTTGCACTTCAAAAGGTAAGCTGGTTGAAATTCCGTTGGCGTAAATTTCATCCGTACCAACACCTTCAGGTTCAAGAAAGACTAGGTGTCGGTCCTTGTCGGCAAATCGAACGATTTTGTCTTCGATGGACGGACAGTACCTTGGACCAATACCCTGAATTTTTCCCGAATACAATGGAGATTTAGTTAAATTGTCTTGGATTATTTGCTTCGTCCTGTCGGTGGTATATGTGATGTAGCAGTCCAACTGCTTTTCAATTTTTTCCAATACGGAGCCGCTTGGATATTGCCTGTTTTTTTGATTTAGTGATTCGGACCATTTTTGTTCCACGTGGAACAATTCGTCGTGCCAAAAACTAAACCAAGGTATTGGTTCGTCGCCACACTGTTTTTCCATGCATGAAAAATCAATGGTGCGCTTCAAGAGCCTGGGAGGAGTCCCGGTCTTGAATCGTCCTATGCTTAAACCCAATTCTCGCAATGATTGCGATAATCCTACTGCGGCATGGTCGCCTGCTCTACCACCCGTTTTCTGAACAGAACCGATATGTAACAATCCTTGAAGAAACGTTCCTGTTGTCACAACTACGGTCTTGCCACGAAAGATCACACCGAGACTTGTTTCCACACCTGTGGCACAACCATTGGTTGTTGTAACTTTAATCGTTTGAGCTTGAAACAGATCTAAATGGTCCTGTCGTTCGCAAACGTGCTTAAGCCGCAATTGATAAGCCTTCTTGTCACATTGAGCACGAGGTGCCCAAACGGAAGGTCCTTTTTTGGTATTGAGCATTCGAAACTGAATACCAGTCATGTCGGTGTTTTTACCCATTTCACCTCCTAGAGCATCAATTTCACGTGCTAGGTGACCTTTTCCTATGCCGCCAATGGCCGGGTTACAGGACATCTGTCCAATGGTATCCAAATTCATGGTTAACAGAAGAGTTTCGCATCCCATTCGTGCCGCGGCCAGAGCCGCTTCAATTCCGGCGTGACCTGCGCCCACCACGATTACATCGTACCTTTTTGGATACTCAAACATGTTTGGCCGATCTCTGCCTTGATTGTCTTGTCCGCAACCGAAAAATTAGCCTAAATTTCAACTGACACAAAAATGCTCAAGTCAGTCAAAGTTAGTTGTCAATGGATAAGTATAAGTTATTCAATTGACCAGAGTTTGATTCTATTGGGAAGTCAGTGCTTGCAAGTAGATGATTTGTGCTGGTTCTTTTGCAAATATGCCTCTTTCACAATGCTCTGTAGATGACAACGCCAGAACTACTCCGGCCGTAGCGATCGTAGAGATTCCAAAGCCCTAAAGTGTCGGAGTCTTCTAGCTGTCTTTCCCCTTCCCCTAGCCCGACACGGTCAGGCAGAGCAAAGGAAACGGTCTTCGCCCGGCGGGAAAGCCGGGGCGCGGGCCTGTTGCATCAGGCGACCAGGCCGACCACGACGCGAAACAGATGCCGCGTGCCTGCCAAGGCTGCGGGCAAGTGCAGCTAGCGGTTGTCGGCGAATAAGTTCGAGAAGTGGAGGTAGAGGCTGTCTGCTGGCGCTTGTTCAGTGTGGTCTGTTCCATCGCGGTCTCGCCGGTCACGGGGTCGGTGTAGGCTCGGAGCTCACAGCCGTGGCCGCAAGGGCCCGGGGCGGACGCGGTTGAAGGCCGTCTCACGGCAACTTTCCCCAGCGCAAGGGATGAAGGTTTCTTGGTTCTGCGTAGCCTGCCAGGCCCGGGCTGGGCAACGCGCGTAAAACTCCGACCGCACGGTTCACCAGCCGCGACGTGGTATCGCCACGCCCCGGCACACTCCTCAGGCATCGGCTTTGAGCATCCGACTTCGGACCTCCGGTCTTACTTCGGCCCAAAAGCGTCGGCGTACCGGCTTTTCCGGGACCCGCCAAAACCGTGGCTGGCCCTTGTCAGGCGGCGGGCGCGGGGTATCCTCACCACCATGCAAGCGCGGCCCGTTTTGCCTGTGGCACTCATGCTGGTCTTCGCCTTGAGTCGGCTGCCGGGGTTGATGCCGCCGAATTTCAGTGCCGTGTACGGTCTGTTGTTTTGCGCCGGGGTGTATCTGGCCGGGGGCTTGGCGTGGTGGCTGCCGTTGAGCGTGCTGGCAGCGACCGATCTGGCCCTGAACTGGTACTACGGCGCCCCGTTGCTCTCGCCGGCGATGCTCGCCAATTACGGGGCCTACCTCGGCTTGATCTGGCTGGGACGGCGGTTTTCCCCGCGCACGCCCTTCGTCGGCCTGCTGGCTGGCGGGCTGCTGGGAGCAGTGCTGTTCTACCTGGTCACCAATACCGTGGCCTGGCTGCTGGACCCGCATTATCTCAAAACCCTCGGGGGCTGGATTCAAGCCCTGACCGTCGGCCGACCGGAGTTCCCGCCCACCTGGCAATTTTTTTGGCGCACCCTCCTCAGCGGCGGGCTGTTCACCGGGCTGTTTGTCGGCGCGATGAAGTGGTGCGAGGCCCGCGAGCCGCGCGAAGAACCGGCCGTCGAACCGGCCGAAGAAGCCGAGCCGGCCGACTCCGAACCGCAACCCGGCCCGGCCGGCGCCTGAGCCGCTCCCGCACCGGCGGACACCCCGCCACCGCCGCCCAACTCCCGGTCCGGCCATGCCCCGCGTCGGTCTCATCTCGGACACGCACGGTTACCTGGACCCCCAAGTGCGGATGCACTTTGCCGGGGTGGAACACATCATTCACGCCGGCGACATTGGCTGGCCCAGCCTCCTGCTCGAACTGGAAGAGCTCGCGCCGGTCACCGCCGTCCGCGGCAACACCGACGACCACCCACACTGGCTGGAGACCGCAACCGTGACCCTGGACGGCCGGGTGCTGTTGGCGCACCACATTGTGAACCCGCGGCGCCCGACGCCGGCGTTGCGGCAGCGCCTGGCTCGCGCGCGGCCGGACGTGGTGGTCTTCGGGCACACGCACCAGACGTATTGCGAGACGATTGACGAGGTGCTGTTCGTGAACCCCGGCTCGGCCGGGCAGGGTCGGGCCGGCCGGCCCCGCAGCATCGCGCGCCTGGAATGGACCCCGGGCGCGGCGGACCTGGCGGTGACGTTCATCGAGCTGGGGCCCTGAGCCGGGGACCCAGCAGGGCCCGTTAACCACGCCCGGACCAATCCCCCATTGTGAGCCGGGCGGCCGCGCGGTAGGCTCGCGGCATGTTCACGCTGCGCCGCTTTCTCTCGGGCCGCCTCCTGATTGCGACTGCTGGCGCGTGGTGGCTCGCCGGCGCCGCGCTGCATGCCGGCGCCGACCGCGTCGTCAAGGTGCTGCCGCATTACCTCGACACCGCGGGGCGGCACGCGCTTTCGCCCAGCCTCTTCGAGCGCGACGCCTACCAGGCCCTGCTCCGGGCGCGCCCGGAACAGCGCGGCGGCCTGCGCTTCGACGTGCAATGGAAGGCCCGCCGCGCGCCCGGCCAGGTGCGACGCTTGCGGCTGGAACTGGTCTCCGAATCCCACCCGCGCGGCCGGCCGCTGGTCCGCGAGGTCTCGTTGCCGGATAAACGCACACGCGGCTGGGCTGTGCTCAAGCTGGATGCGGCAGCCGAGCGCGCCCTGGGCGAGTGGCGCGCCTGGCGCGTCACGCTGCTGGTGGGCGAGCAGGTGGTCTCCGAACAGCACTCGTTCCTGTGGTAGGTCGGTCCCGCCGCCCTGCCGTCCGCCGCCCCGCTAACCGCCGGGTCCCGAGCCGGCTCTTGCCAGGGCGCGGCCGTAGCCCCCCGCCTCAAGGCCCGACCGGCACCGGGCGCCTCGTCCACACGTAGCGGAACATCACCACCCGCAGCGCGGCGGTGAGCGGGATGGCCAGGATCGCGCCCAGGATGCCGCCCAGGAGCGTGGTGCCCACCATCAGGGCAATGATGATGGTGAGCGGGTGCAGCCCCACGCGGTCGCCCATGATCTTGGGCTGGATGACGAAGCCCTCCAGGAACTGCACCAGCCCGTACACCCCCAGAGCCAGCAGCGGGTGGAGCCAGTCCCCGTAGGTCGCCACGGCCAGGATCAGCGCCGCCGCGCACGTCAGTGCCGCGCCCACGAATGGAATCAGCGTCAGCACCGTGGCCACCGCCCCGAGCAGCACGGCATAGGGCAGACCGATGAGACTGAACCCGATGGCGTACAGCACCCCGTCACAAATGGCCACCAGCACCTGGCCGCGGAAAAACGCGATGAGATAGTCGTTGATGGACCGCAGCACGAAGGCCAGTTCATCCTTCAGGCGCGAGTCCGCCAGCGGCAGGTAATCGGTCCACTTCGACTCGATGCCCCGTTTTTCGAGCAGGAAGTAAAAGGCGTAGATCGGGATCAGGAACAGCCCGAGCAGCAACCCCACCCAGGAGGCCATGCGGCCCATCTGGCCAAACAACCACGCGCCCAGCTTTTGCGCCGCGGTGGTGAGCCAGCCGGTGGCGCTGTTCAACCAGGCCGGGTCCACGGTCCGGCTCCACTCGCGCGCCCACGCCGCCAGGTCGGCGCGGGTTTCGCCGGGGGCGGCTTCGGGCGGGGTCGGGGATTCCGGGCCGGGGGGCCCGGCGCCGGCGGGCGGCGGATGGGTCGGCACGCCCGGGGTCGCGGTGGGCGCGTTGGTGGCCCCGGACGGCTCCCCCGCCGCGCGGCTGGGGACCAGGCGCAAGAGTCGTTGCAGCAGCGCGGGGGGCTCCCGGATCCAGCGATCCAGCTTTTGCTCGACCCGGGTGGCATAAACCGGCACGCGTTCCACCAGCTCGCGGGTCTCGGTGATGATCCGCGGCAACACACTCCCCACCACCCCCGCCACCAGCATCAACGCCAGCGCGAACACGCACACAATGGCCCGCCCGCGCGGCACCCGCCGGCGTTCGAGGAAATCCACCACCGGGTCCAGCAGATACGCGATCACCCCGGCCAGTGCCAGCGGCCAGAGCACCGGCGCCAGCACGTCCAGGACCCGGCCCAGCGCCCAGACCAGGCCCGCCACCAGCGCCACCAGCGTGGCCAGCGCCAGTCCCGTCAACGCGGACCAGATCAGGCGCGCCTGGCGCTCGGTGGGCGGGGGAAAGGCCATCACTCAACCCTGGCCCAGCCGGCGTGCCTTCTCGGCTGCAGCCCGCACGGCGTTGATCAACGCGCCGCGCACGCCGGCCTCCTCCAGCTCGTGCAGGCCCTCGATGGTGGTGCCGCCGGGGCTGGTCACCATGTCCTTGAGCGCGGCGGGATGCTGGCCGGTGTCCTGGACCAGGCGCGCGGCCCCCAGGAGGGTTTGCGCCGCCAGGCGCGTGGCCAACTCGCGCGGCAACCCCGCGGCCACGCCGCCGTCGCTGAGCGCCTCGATGACCAGGAAGGCGTAGGCCGGGCCGCTGCCGCTCAGACCGGTCACCGCGTCCAACAGGGCCTCGGGCACCTCGAACGCCAGCCCCACCGCCGCAAAGAGCTGCTGGACCAGGTCGGCGTCCGCCTGCGACGCGGCGCGGCCGCGGGCAAAGGCCGTGGCGCCCGCGCCCACCAGGGCCGGGGTGTTCGGCATTACCCGCACCACGCGTGTGCCCGGGGGTAGGGCCGCCTCCAGCCGGGCCAGCGTTACCCCGGCGGCGATGGAAACAACCAGGTGTTCGGGCGTCAGTTGCGGTGCGATTTGCGCCAGCACGGCGGGGACCTGGGCCGGCTTGACGGCCACCACCAACACCCGCGCCTCGGCGCTCAATACGGCGTTGTCGGCCACGGCGCGGCCGCCGGTCTGCTCCGTAAAGGCCGCGCGTGCCGCAGCCGAGACGTCGCTGGCGCGGAGATTTTCGGTCGCCACCAGGCCGGCCCGGAGGAAGCCCCGCGCCAGCGCCGTGGCCATTTTGCCCGCGCCGAGAAACCCGACGGTCAACGCGCCTGCCATGTCCGCAGCCTAAACGCGGCGCCGGGGGCGGGAAAGTTGAATGTGGCCCGCGCGCCCGGCCCCGCCGAATCCCCCCGGCACGGCTCCACCGGGTGAAGGTACCGGCCGATCGGATGGGTCGCCGTGTCGCCAATTCGGCAGGGTGCCGCGGCGCCGTCGCCGCGCGTCGTCCCCTCAGCGGCCGCGCCGCAGTGCGGCCCGGCCCGGGGGAAGACCCCGGCCGACCGGGTCGGGCGTCCCCTCCGCGCCTCCGCGTTTGGAGTGCGGCCGCCGCTGTTGAGCGCCGAGCAGCCCGCCCACTCCGGCAACGGCCCGAACTTGAGCACTGTCGCCTCGACGTTTGGGCCCCAAAAAAACCTTGTCTCTGGGGCCCGACTTCGGCAGCTTCTGCGTTCCCCGCCGCGGCTGGGCGGGGGATTTCACCAAGACAACGCAAGTGCGATTGACCAGGCACATCGGGTCAGTGCTGATTTTGGCCTGGGCCGGCAGCGGCATCTGGAGCGGCTGGGCGGCGGGTGGCGAGGCCCCCGGGGCCGCCCACCATGAACTGCCGCTGCGCCCGCTGGAGATCGGCCGGGTGTTTGGCCTGCCGATCACCAATTCGATGCTGGTGACGTGGATCGTGGCGCTGGGGTTGATCCTCTTCGCGCGGTTGGCCACGCGCCGGCTCCGCCCCGTGCCCGAGGGGGCGCAGAATTTCTGGGAATGGCTGGTGGAATCGCTCTACGGCTTCCTCGAGGGCATCCTGGGCGGGCACCTGGTCCGCAAGACGTTTTGGTTCTTCGCCACGATTTTCGTGTTCATCCTGTTCTCGAACTGGTTCGGCCTGCTGCCCGGGGTGGGCTCGATCGGGTGGACGGTCGCCCTGGCCGACGGCAGCACGGACTGGCGCCCGTTCTTCCGCGGGGCCAACGCGGACCTGAACATGACCTTCGCGATGGCGATGGTGTTTTTCGTGCTGTGGACGGTGTGGGCGTTGCAGGAAAACGGCGTGGGGGGCTTCTTGTCGCACCTGTTCGGAGCCAAGGGCGATACCAGCGGCGCGCTGAAGCTGTTGATGGTGGTGGTGTTCTTCCTGGTCGGCTGGCTCGAGGTGGTCTCGATCCTGTTCCGGCCCGTGTCCCTGAGCTTCCGTCTGTTCGGCAACATCTACGCCGGCGAGAACATGCTCGAGTCCATGGCCGCGCTGGGTGGCGCGGCGCTGGGCTGGTTGATTTCGATTCCGTTTTATTTCCTGGAGGTGCTGGTCGGGCTGGTGCAGGCGCTGGTCTTCATGTTGTTGACCGCGGTCTTCACCCTGCTGATCTGCCAACATGAGGAGGAACATGCCCACCCGCACCCGGAATGATTTCCGGAGCCGGACCGTGCCCCCGCGCGGGGGCTCCGGGGAAAGACGAAAGGAACCACCATGCTGACACCCCTGTTGGCGGAAATGAGCGGCAACCTGCACATCGGCCTCGCCTGTCTGGGCGCGGCCCTGGGCGTGGGTTTCATTGGAATGAAGGCCTCCGAGGCCGTCGGGCGCAATCCCGGCGCGTCCACGAAGATCCTGGTCCAGGCGATCCTGAGCACGGCCTTCGCCGAAGGCATCGTGTTCTTCGCGATCTACCTCGCCGGCAAGTAACGCTCCGCGGCGCGGCCCCCGGGCCGTGCCGCCCCCCTTTTCCCGACCATGACCGAACTCCTGGCACTCTTCGCGGCGGCCGCCCCGGCGGCGGACGGGGCGGGCAACGTGGTGCAGGAAATCTCCCGCACCTTCGGGCTGAACCTCACCCACTTCATCTCCCAGGTCATCAGCTTCAGCATCGTCGCCTGGTGCCTGCACCGCTTCGCCTACCAACCCATCCTCAAGGTCCTCGAAGACCGCCGCCAGACCATCGCCGAAAGCCTGGCCAACGCCGAAAAGATCAAGGCAGAACTCGCCCGCACCGAGGCCGCCCGCCGGGAAATCCTCGCCCGGGCCAATGAACAGGCCCACCAGCTCATCGAAGAGGCCCGCGCCGCCGCCGCCCGCCTCCACGAACAGGAAACCCAGAAGGCCCGCGCCGCCGCCGAGCAAATCCTCGCCAAGAGCCGCGAGGCCGCCCAGGCCGATTACGCCCGCATGTTGGCCGAGCTCAAGCGCGAGGTCGGCCGCCTGGTGGTCCAGACCACCAGCCGCGTCACCGGCAAGATTCTCACCCTCGAAGACCAGCGCCGCCTGGCCGAGGAGGCCACCCGCCAACTCGCCGCCTGAGCCGACCCGGCCTCGACGATGCGCATCAGCAAACAAGCCCGGCGAATCGCCAAGGAACTGTTCACCCTCTGCCGGATGGACGGTCGGCTGGACGAAGCCCGCGTGCGCCTGGTGGTGGGACGCCTGGTGAGCACCCGGCCCCGTGGCTACGCCGGCATCCTCCACCACTTCAAACGCCTGGTCGAACTGGACTTCGCCCGGCGCGCCGCCCGCGTGGAAAGCGCCTTCCCCCTGCCCGCCGAACTCCGGGAGGGCGTGCAGACCAGCCTCACCCGCCGCTACGGCGCGGGCCTGCACTTCACGTTCCTCGAAAAACCCGAGCTGCTCGGCGGCCTGCGCGTCCAGGTGGGCAGCGACGTCTATGACGGCACCCTTGCCGGCCGGCTGGCCGCCCTGGCCGCGCGCTTCCAAACCTGAGTCCGCCCCGTTGTGAACCGCCCCGTATGAGCAACCTGTTGCAGGAAATCGAATCCCAGATCGCCGGCCTCCAGACCGGTCTCCAGCGCCAAAACGTCGGCCGCGTGCGCGAAATCGGCGATGGCGTGGCCCGCATCGAGGGCCTCACCGACGCCATGATGAACGAGATGCTCGACTTCGGGAACGGCGTCATGGGCCTGGCCCTCAACCTGGAAGAAACCGAGGTGGGCGCCATCATCCTGGGCGACTACACCGGCATCAAGGAAGGCCAGGAGGTCCGCACCACCGGCAAACTCCTCCAGGTGCCCGTGGGCAAGGGCCTGCTCGGGCGCGTGGTCAACACCCTGGGCGAACCGCTGGACGGCAAGGGGCCGATCACGCCCACCACCTTCTACCCCGTCGAAAAAATCGCCCCCGGCATCATCAAACGCCGCTCCGTCAACCAGCCCGTGCAGACGGGCATCATGGCCATTGACGCCATGATCCCCATCGGCCGCGGCCAGCGCGAACTGATCATCGGCGACCGCTCCACCGGCAAGACCACCCTGGGCCTGGACACCATGATCAACAACGCCCGGCTGAACCGGGCGGCCGAGGAGGCCGGGGACAAGGACTACCGGCCCCTGTACTCGATCTACGTGGCCATCGGCCAGAAACAGTCCAACATCGCCAACGTCATCCGCGTGCTCGAGGAAAACGGCGCCCTGCCCTACACCATCGTGGTCGTGGCCGCGGCCTCCGACTCCGCCACCAGCCAGTACCTGGCCCCCTTCGCCGGCTGCGCCCTGGGCGAGTGGTTCATGGACCACGGCATGGACGCCCTGATCATTTACGACGACCTCTCCAAGCACGCCACCGCCTACCGCCAGGTCTCCCTCGTGCTCAAGCGCCCCTCCGGCCGTGAGGCCTACCCCGGCGACGTCTTCTACCTGCACAGCCGCCTGCTCGAACGCAGCGCCCGCCTCAACGAAAAATACGGCAACGGCTCCCTCACCGCCCTGCCCATCATCGAAACCCAGATGGGCGACGTCTCCGCCTACATCCCCACCAACGTCATCTCCATCACCGACGGCCAGATTTACCTCGAAACCGACCTCTTCTACCAGGGCGTGCGCCCGGCCATCTCGGTCGGCCTGTCGGTCTCCCGCGTCGGCTCCGCCGCCCAGATCAAGGCCATGAAACAGGTCGCCGGCCGCATCAAGGGCGACCTGGCCCAGTTCCGCGAGCTGGCCGCCTTCGCCCAGTTCGGCTCGGACCTCGACGCCAAGACCCAGGCCCTCATCGCCCGCGGCCGGCGCATCGTGGAAATCTTCAAACAACCCCAGTACCAGCCCGTGCCGGTCGAACTTCAGGTGGCCATCCTCTGGGCTGTACAAAACAACTTCCTCGATGACGTCCCGGTCGAGCAGGTCAAGGCCTTCCAGCACCGCCTCAGCGAATTTCTCACCACCCGCAGGGCCGAGCTCCTGGCCCGGCTGGCCCGCGAGCGCGAGATCCAGCCCGACCTGGCCGAGGCCCTCAAGACCGCGCTGACCGAGTTCAAGCAGTTGACCGCCTAGGCCCCCATGCCCAGCACCCGCGACATCCGCCGGCGCATCAAGTCCGTCAAGGGCACCGCGCAAATCACGAAGGCCATGCAGATGGTGGCCTCGTCCAAAATGCGCAAGGCCCAGCAGGCCGCCCTGCACGGACGGCCCTTCGCTGCGCTGGCCCGCGAACTCATGGGCCACGCGGTGCTGGGCGCGCCCGACTTCACCCACCCCCTGCTCGAAGTCCGCGAAGGCGGCCGTACCGCCCTCCTCGTCGTCGGCACGGACAAGGGCCTGTGCGGCCCCCTCAACGCCAATCTCTTCCGCGAGGTCGGCCGCTATGACCCGGCCCGCACGGTCTTCCTGGCCGTGGGCAAGAAGGCCGCCCAGTTCCTGGCCCGCACCCGCCGGAACCTCGTGGCCGAATTCACCTACGCGGACACTCCCACCTACGGCCAGAGCCACGCCATCGCCACCGCCGCCGCCGAACTCTTCCTCCGGGGCGAGGTCAACCAGGTCGAGGTGCTCTACACCCGCTTCATCAACACCCTGTCCCAAAAGCCGGACGTCTGCCGCCTGCTGCCCATGGTGGACCCCGCGGAACGGGCCGCCGCCCGCACCGGCGCACGCCCCGAGTACCTCTTCGAGCCCTCCGCCGCGGAGGTCATCGGCTTGCTGCTGACCTACGAACTGACCTTCCAGGTGGGCCAGTTGCTGCTCGAAGCCCGGGCCAGCGAACATAGCGCCCGCATGGTGGCCATGAAGAACGCCACCGAAAACGCCCAGCAACTCATCAAGGACCTCACCCTCGAATACAACAAGATGCGCCAGGCCGGCATCACCAAGGAACTGCTCGAAATCGCCACCGCCCAAATGGCCCTTGGCTGACGCCCCCCCCGCTCCCCCTTGACCGCATGAACAAAGGCAAGATCGTTCAAATCATCGGCCCGGTCGTGGACGTCGAGTTCCCCGACGAACTGCCCGCCATCTCCAACGCCCTCACCGTCGAGTACGACATGCCCCTGCACGGGCGCACCCGGCTGGTGCTCGAAACCCAGCAACACCTCGGCGGCAAGTGGGTCCGCACCGTCGCCATGTCCTCCACCGACGGCCTCAAGCGCGGCTACGAAGTCGTGGACACCGGCAAGCCCATCTCCATCCCCGTGGGCGACGCCGTCATGGGCCGCGTGCTCAACGTCACCGGCGACCCCGTGGACGAGCGCGGCCCCATCCAGGCCACCCAGTACTACCCCATCCACCGTCCGCCGCCGGCCCTGGTGGACCAGAACCCCTCCCCCCAGGTCCTCACCACCGGCATCAAGGTCATTGACCTCATCTGCCCCTTCCTCAAGGGCGGCAAGGTCGGCGCCTTCGGCGGCGCTGGCGTGGGCAAGACCGTGGTCATCATGGAGCTGATCAACAACATCGCCAAACTCCACGGCGGCGTCTCGGTCTTCGCCGGCGTCGGCGAGCGCACCCGCGAGGGAAACGACCTCTACCACGAAATGTCCGAAGCCGGCGTCATCAACCAGCAGGACCTCGGCAAGTCCAAGATCGCCCTGGTGTACGGCCAGATGAACGAACCGCCCGGCGCCCGCCTGCGCGTGGCCCTCTCCGGCCTGGCCATCACCGAGTACTTCCGCGACGAGAAAAACCAGGACGTGCTCCTGTTCATTGACAACATCTTCCGCTTCTCCCAGGCCGGCTCGGAAGTCTCCGCCCTGCTCGGCCGCACCCCCAGCGCCGTCGGCTACCAACCCACCCTGGCCGCCGAAATGGGCGACCTCCAGGAACGCATCACCTCCACCAAAAAAGGCTCCATCACCAGCTTCCAGGCCGTGTACGTGCCGGCGGACGACCTGACCGACCCCGCCCCGGCCACCACCTTCGCCCACCTGGACGCCACCATCGTGCTCGAGCGCTCCATCGCCGAGCTCGGCATCTACCCCGCCGTGGACCCCTTGGCCTCCACCTCGCGGGCGCTCGCGCCGGACATCGTCGGCCAGGAACACTACGAGGTCGCCCGCGGCGTCCAGCGCGTGCTCCAGCGCTACAAGGACCTTCAGGACATCATCGCCATCCTCGGCATGGACGAACTCAGCCCCGAGGACAAGCTCACCGTCTATCGCGCCCGCAAAATCCAGCGCTTCCTCAGCCAGCCCTTCTCGGTGGCCGAAGTCTTCACCGGCCGCCCCGGCAAACAGGTCCCCGTGGCCGAGACCGTCCGCGGCTTCAAGGAAATCCTCGAAGGCAAGCACGACGACGTGCCCGAGGCCAACTTCTACATGAAGGGCGGCATTGACGAAATCCACGAGGAAGCCTGAGCCGCCCCCGCCCGCCATGCCCGCGCCCCTCCAACTCGAAATCATCACCCCCCAGGGCCCGGTCTTCTCCCGGGACGTGGACATGGTCACCCTCCCCGGCAAGGAGGGCGAGATGGGCATCCTGCCCCAGCACGCCCCCCTCATCACCCTCATCGGTGAGGGCGAAATCATCGCCCGCCGCGGTCTGGACGAATTCCGCTTCCTCATCACCGGCGGCTGCGCCGAAATCACCCAGGAACGCGTCGCCATCCTCACCGTCTTCGCCACCGACGAGGCGGCCATTGACGAAAACAGCGCCGAGGAAGCCCGTCGGCGCGCCGAGGCCCGCCTCCAGGAAAAACTCACCCCCGAAGAAACCGCCCTGGTCCAGGCCGCCCTCACCCACGCCCTGAACCAGCTCAAACTCAAGCGCCGCTCCCGCTGAAGCTCCGCGCTCGCGGATGGCATCGGCCGACCTGCCCGGTGCGCCGGCTTTGGAGCTTCGGCTTTGGAGCGCCGGCTTCCAGCCGGCCCCGGGTGGCACGGGCAACCTGCCCGTCCCGCCGGGCTACCAGCCCGGTGGTCTTGGCGCCAGCGGTAGTTCCGGCGGGCACCGCTGCGCCGGCCCCGCGTTCCCCGGCCTTGCTGCTCCGCCGCCCGTTTTCTAAATTCTCGGCCAACACATGCCCCCCAAACGGAAAGATCGGACTCCAGGTCGGTCGGCGAACCCCCGTGCGAAAGACCCCCCCTCCGCCACCGTCGGCTACGAGGCCGAGCTGTGGAAGATGGCCGACGCGCTGCGCGGC
>JBBIJZ010000045.1:0-1869 GCA_037445715.1 Verrucomicrobiales bacterium
AGCGGCCGCGGCGGCTACGGCCGGGGTGGGCGCCGCCGGCTTGGGAATTTTGATGGTGGGCGCCGCGGTCGGCTTGGGCGGCAGGCTGATCCGCACCGTTTCCTTCTTGGGCTGGATTTTGGCGCTCTCGGAAGGCTTCGGAGCCGCCGCTCCCTCGGGCGGGACGGGTGGATTGGTGTCGGCCATAAAAACCGGGGTTGAGGTTAGGGCGTGGGCGCCGGGTGTCAATCGCCCGGCCCGACGCGCTCGGGGTCAATTCTTGGGCGCGGTGATCATCGGAAAGTCGTCCGTGCGGAACGGGGAGGCCGGCAGGCCGGCTTCGCTGAAGAGGTTCACCACGGGGTAATCCGCCCAGCCGAACCGGACGGCGATGGGGTCGGCCACCAGCGGGCTGCGCACCACCACCTTGTCCGGACCGGTGATGCGGGCTTCGGCCCAGACGAATTTGCGGTCCGGGCCGGCGATGGCAAAGCCCTTGAGTTCGCCGTCCCGGGCGACCAGGCCCTTGCCCACGTGATCGAATTCGATGGTCGCCCGGCCGCCGCTGAAGGTGGCCCGGCGGTACATCGGGCTGAGGCCGGCGAAGCGTTCGCCGTAGGCGATCACCCGGGCCGCCAGGGCCAGGCGTTCGCCCACAATGGCCTTGCGCGGCGGGTGGATGTCGTCCTTCTCGCCGGCGTCGGTGATGACGGCCAGCCCGACGTTGGGGAGAATCTTGGTGGCGTGGACCTGGGCTTCGCGCAGCTCGGCCCAGTCGCTTTCACCGGGTTCGGCGGTGATTTCTTCGAGGCTGCGCTTGCGGTTTTTGTCCCACGGGGCCAGTTGGACGGCCAGGAAGGGGAAGTCGCCCTGGGCCCAGTCACGCCGCCAATTGAGGATGAGGTCGGGGAACAGCCGCCGGTACTGCCAGGCGCGGCCGGCGTTGGATTCGCCCTGGTACCAGAGGGCGCCGGCGATGGCGTAGGGGATCAGGGGCGCAATCATGCCGTTGTACAGCTCGGCCGGTCGCCAGGGCGCCCAGGGCCGGGGCTGGTTGAAGGGTTGACCGGCCCGTTCGGCCTCGGCCCGGGCCTTTTCCCACTTGGCAAGGGCTTCCTGGTACTGGCGTTCCTGGGCGGGATAGGCTTCCCAGATTTCCCGCCGGTAGTCCGGGTCCACGGTCAGGGCGGTCTTGCTCATCCAGACCTCGGCGGGGGAGCCGCCCCAGGAGGTGTGGATGAGGCCCACCGGCACGTTGCGGGTGCGTTGGAGGGCCCGGCCGAAATAGTAGGCCACGCCCGAGAAATCCTTCACGGTGTCCGGGCCGCAGAGCTTCCACTCGGCCTTGACGTCCTGGACCGGTTCGAGGGCCTTGAGCTTGGGCACGGTGAACAGGCGGAGGTGCGGGTTGGCCGAGGCGGCGATGTCGCCGGCCGGCTCGAAGCAGCGCGCCAACGGCCATTCCATGTTCGACTGGCCGCTGCAGACCCAGACCTCGCCCACCAGCACGTTGCGGAGGATAACGAGGTTTTTGCCGCGCACCACGAAGAGGTCGCCGGTGAGCGACGCCTTCAGCGGGGCGAGCTTGACGGACCAGCGGCCGTTCTGGGCCACGGTCGTCACGCGCTGATCGCGGAACTGCACGGTGACCTCCTCGCCGTCGTCCGCCCAGCCCCAGACCGGTACGGGCATCTCCTGCTGCAGGACCATGTTGTGGCTGAAAAGGCCGGGCAGGCGGACCTCCGCGCGGCTCACCAACGCCAGCGCCAGCACCGCCGCCAACCACGCCGCCACACGCGCGCTCGCCAGGACGCGGGGAAAATCACCGGTCACACGTCTTGCCATGCCGTTAATGCAACCGAGCCCGTCCGGCGAGTCAACGCTGAAACC
>JBBIJZ010000045.1:1969-30712 GCA_037445715.1 Verrucomicrobiales bacterium
GTCTTGCCATGCCGTTAATGCAACCGAGCCCGTCCGGCGAGTCAACGCTGAAACCATGTCCTCGCGCCGGTCCCGTGGGGCCGCCCCTTGCCCGCCCCGCCCGGGCGCGCCAAGCTCCGGTCATGCGCCTCCCGTTCCTTTACGCCCTCGCCCTGGGCCTGGTCGCGCTGGGTCCGGCCGGTTGCGGCCAGCGCCCGTCCGTCACGCCCGCCGACCGCGCGGGCTCCGCCGCCCGACTCCGCCTGGCCGTCATTCCCAAGGGTGCCAACCAGGTCTTCTGGAAATCCGTCCACGCCGGCGCCGTGAAGGCCGCGGCCGAACTGGGCGTGGAGGTGCTCTGGAAAGGCCCGCTCAAGGAGGACGACCGCGAGTCCCAGATCCGCGTGGTCGAGGACTTCATCACCCGCGGCGTGGACGGCATCGTGCTGGCGCCGCTGGACGACGTGGCATTGCGGCCGGCGGTGAACCAGGCGGCCCGGGCGCGCCTGCCGGTGGTGATCATGGATTCGCCCCTGAGCGGCACCAACTACGTCAGCTTCGTGGCCACGGACAACGAGGAGGGCGGCCGCCGGGCCGCGCGGCATCTGGCCGCGCTGCTGAACGGCACGGGCCGCGTGATCGTGTTCCGTTTTCTGGAAGGCTCGGCCAGCACCGAACAGCGCGTGGCCGGATTTCTGGACGAGTTGCGCCAAACGCCCGGCCTCGAGGTCGTCAGCGCCTCCCAGCGTTCCGGCGCCACGGCCGAAGTGGCCTACCAAAACGCCGAGAACCTGCTGGCCCCCTTCAAGGCCGGCGGCACGCTCAAGGTGGACGGCATCTTCTGCCCGAACGAATTCACCACGTTCGCCATGCTCCGGGCCCTGCAGGACGGCGGCCTCGCCGGCAAGGTGAAGTTCGTGGGGTTCGACAGCTCGGAAATGCTCGTGGCGGCCCTGCGCAAGGGCGAGTTGCACGGCCTGGTGCTCCAGGACCCCATCCGGATGGGCTACCTGGCCGTGAAAACCCTCGTCGCCCATCTGCGCGGGGAACCGGTCCCCGCGCGCCTTGACACCGGCTCCACCGTGGCCACGCCCGCCAACATGGACGACCCGGTCGTCAAGGCGCTGCTCGAACCGGATTACCGCCGCTGGCTCGGCGAGGAGTAAGCCCGGACAATCCGCCGGCGCAACGGGCCCCGCGCCGGTCACTCGGCCGGCCCGCCCAGCTCGGCGCGCCGGCGCCACAACTCGTCGGGCCGGAAAAGGCCCGCGGGGGTGAGGATGCCGGTGATCAACTCCGGGGGCGTCACGTCAAAGCCCGGATTGCGCGCCCCGCTGGTGGGATTGGCCACGCGCACATAAACCAACCGCCCGCGCGGCGCGCCCCGGCGGCGGCGACTCCGGGACGCCGCCGGTTCCACCGCGCCCCAGGCCCCGAGTACCTCGGCCGCGTCGCGTTCCTCGATCGGGATGTCGGCCCCCGCGCGCAGCGTCCAGTCAATCGTGCTCAACGGCGCGGCGACGTAAAACGGGATGCCGTGCCGCCGGGCAAGCACCGCCTTGGTGTAGGTGCCGATCTTGTTGGCCACCTCACCCGTGCGGCCCAGGATGCGGTCGCTGCCCACAATCACCAGGTCCACCTCGCCGCGCTGCATCAGGTGCCCCGCGGCGTTGTCGGCGATGACCTGGTGGGCGATGCCCGCCTGGGCCAGTTCCCAGGCCGTGAGAGTGGCGCCCTGGCAGCGCGGGCGGGTCTCGTCGCAAAACACGTGAAACCGCCGGCCCTGCGCGTGGGCGGCGTACAGCGGCGCGGTGGCGCTGCCCACGTCCACGAAGGCCAGCGCGCCGGCGTTGCAATGCGTGAGCACCCGCATCCCTTCGCGGATCAGCGGCGCCCCGTGGCGGCCGATCGCTTCGCAGTGCGCCACGTCCTCCTCGGCAAATTCCCGCGCCGCCGCCAGGGCCAGTGCCTGTTGCTCGGCCACGCTGGCGCCCGCGGTCATGCGCCGGCGCACGGCGTCCATCGCGTTGACCGGGTCCACCGCCGTGGGGCGCGCGGCCTTGAGCGTCTGGTAAACCGATTCCACGTGCGCACGGAATCGCGCGAGGTCCCGCCCGCGAAAGGCGCGCGCGCCCTGGGCCAGGCCGTAGGCCGCCGCGGCCCCGATGGCTCCGGCCCCGCGCACCACCATGTCGCGAATGGCCGCGGCCGTGGCGCGATAATCCTGCGCGGCCACGATCGTGAAGCGATGCGGCAGGAGCCGTTGCTCAATCAGCAGCACCGCGTTGTCGCGCTCCCGAAAGTCCACGGTACGCACCTGGCGCCAGCGGTGACGGACCTGGACTCTCATGCCGGGCGGGGGGGGCGAGGCGGGCAGGGCGCTCAGGCCTTGGCGGGACGCAACGTTTTCACCCGTTGACGCAGTTGCCGGTAGAGCGGGTGTTTGCGGAAATCCGCCAGGTCCGGATGCCGCGTCAGTTGGCGAAAATCGCGAAAGCCGGCATCGAGCGCCTGGTGGAGGGTGTCGTAGGTACCCTGGAAATTGCCCGTAAGCGCCTGGCTGCAGGCCAGATTGAAGAGCGCGCCCGGGTCCTCGGGACGCAACCGCGCCACCTGCTGGTCCACCCGCAAGGTCTCTTGGAAGCGCCCGCGGCGACAGTAGGCCTCGCCCAGCAGTTGCAACGCCTCGACGTAGGCCGGGTCGCGGCGGGTCAGGCCGGCCAGAAAACTGATCTCGATGTCCAGGTCCCGGGCCTCGGCGGGGCTGAGCTGGCGTTGACTGCGGCGCATCATCGTGGCGGGCGAATGTTTGCCCCGCCGTCAGCCAAGTCAAGACAGCCGCGCTGCCGGGCGTTGCCGCCGGTTCAACCCGGCGTCAGGTGGTCGGTTTCCGAGGCGGTCAGTTCGTTGACGCGTCGCGCGAACAGGTGGCGGTGAATGCCCCGCGCGGCGCGGCGGCCGTCCCGGACTTCCCAGACCACCGGGCCGGGCGGGCGCACCAGTTCGCCGCCGGCAAACACCCCCGGCGCGCTCGTCATCAGGTGCTCGTCCACGCGCAACCGCCCGTCGCTGCGGCGGGCCAGCGGGGCCAGTTCGCACGCCAGCGGATGCGGCACCGGATCGAAGCCCAGCGCCAGCAGCACGACCTCCGCCGGCACCTCGAATTCGCTGCCCGGCACCGGCTCGGGCCGCGGCCGACCGTCCGGGTCCGGCGGGCCGGGCCGGGTGCGGAGGCAACGGACGCGGGTGACTTCGCCTGCGGGGTTGCCGACAAACGCCACCGGCTGCGCCTGCCACTGGAAGGTGGCGCCGGCGGCAAGCGCGGCCGCGTACTCGCGGCGTGCGGCCGGGAGTTGCGCCGCGTCCCGGCGGTACACGCCCACTGCCGCGGAGGCCCCCGCCGCCAGCGCCCGGCGCAGGCAGTCCATGGCGGTGTCGCCCCCGCCCACCACCACCACCCGGCGGCCGGCCACCTCGGGCGGCGTCAACGGCGGGGCCGGTTGGGTCAGGTGCGGCAGCAGAAAGCTCAGGGCCTGGCAAACCCCGCGGAGTTCCGCGCCGGGCACGGCCAGGGTGCGGGCCTGTTGCGCGCCGAAGTTTACAAACACCGCGTCGAACTGTTCCTGCAACGCGGCCAGCGTGACGTCTTCGCCCCAGCGCACTCCGTACACCAGCGTCACCCCGCGCTGGCGCAGGTGCTCCAGGCGCCGTTGAATCAGGCATTCCTCCAGGGCCAGGGCCGGGCCGCCGTTGGCCAGGAACCCGGCCGGCACGGTCCAGGTGTCGTACACGGTCACCGCGTAACCGAGCCGGACCAGCTCCTCCGCGCAGGCCAGGCCGCCGGGGCCGGAGCCCAGCACGGCCACGCGCAAGCCGTTGGGCGCCGCCGCGGGAGGCTGCGCGGCGGGGTGAAAGATGCGCTCGTGCAGGAACCGGGCAATGGCGGCAATGTTCACCGGCTCGTCGCGGTCGGCCAGGACACAGGCGCTCTGGCAGAAGTCCTCGCTTGGGCAGGGGCCGGCGCAGATTTCCGGCAGGTCGTTGGCGCGTTGCAGCAGGGCGGCGGCCTCGAGGAACTGCCCTTCCGCGGTGCGCGCCAGCCATTCGGGGATGCGATTGCCCAGCGGGCAACCCGCCACGCAGAACGCCTCGGGGCATTGCAGGCAGCGCGCTGCCTCGGCCCGGGCCGACTCCGCGTCGAACGGACCGTGGATTTCGAGCAGTTCCGCCAGGCGTTCAACGCTCGGGCGGGACGCCGGTTCGCCGCCGCCAAGAGCGGTCGGTTCGTGCGCGGGCAGGTTCATGGCCGGTGTGGTGTCTGCCCCAGTTGTAACGCGCGGCCGGGCCGCGACAAGCTCGCAGTGGCCGGCCTGGCCGGAGCGTTCCGGCGGCTTCCGGCGGCGCGGCCGGGGGAATCGTGGTCAGCCCGCTTGCCGGCGGGCAGGCGGCAACCGGCCGCCGACCCACCCGGAGGTGCACGCGTCCCGCTTGCCGCCGCCTTCCCCGGGCCGGGCCGCCGGCGCCCTCCCTGTGCTTCGCGGTTCACCGAGCGCCCGCGGGCGGCTGTGGACCGGGATTACTTCAGCTCCAGATCGTCCTTTTCGGGCAGGGGCGGGAACTTGGCGTGCGGCTCGGTCTGGTACCAGAAGGCGACCGAGGCGATGTCGTCCCGGAGTTGGAGGTAGCGACCGTCCTTGCGCCAGCCCAGGGCCTGGATGGTCACTTTCAGGTCCTGCTCGAAGCGGATCGGGTCCACGATATGCCAGCGGTACAGCCCGAAGCGGGTTTGGGAATCGTACAGCCCGTCGGGCCGGATGACCTGGGCCAGGCCGCTGTACGGGGTGCTGAACTCGGTGTAGCGGCGTTTGCCGTCCGGACCGGCGGTGTCGAAGTTGTACGAGCCGCAGAAGTAGTCCTCGGTGCCGGTGCCGCAGATGGTCGGGAAGTCCGTGTCGCCGTCGAGGTAGAACTTGATTTCGCCCTCGCCCCACCAGCCGGTGCTGTGGACTTCCCAGGCCAGGTAGGTGCCCACGTAGTGGCCCTTGCCCTTGACGCCGTCGAGGATGGTGTACAGGCCCTTGGTCTTGAGCGGGTCCTCGCGGCGGAACTGGGCGTGGAAGTAGGCGGCATCCGCCGGCACATCGGTGAGGGTGTAGTCAATCTGGTAGTACAGCGTCATCTGCTGGTCATCGAGGTTTTCGAGGGTGATGCGGGCCTTTTTGCGGAAGGGCATCTGCCAGTAGCTGTTGAAGGCACTGCCCGGATTCACGCACACGGCCAGCGAGTTGATCTGGGCGTAGCGCGCCCAGCCGCAGGCGAAGAAGTCGCCCAGCGGCACCTCGACCGAGGGATCGGTCTCGTCGTCCCAGTAGAACCGCAGGATGTAAAAACGGGTCTTGTCCAGGGGCGCCGGGGTCAGCCAGATGTGCTGGATGCAGCCGGGGCCTTCGATTTCCGCCATGGTGAAGGTGCTCCTGGGCGCGACGCGAACGTAGGGCGACACCTTCCAGCCCTGGCCCAGGCCGCGCGCGGCCCCGGCGGCGGGGCCGTCCACGGACATGCCGCCCTTACCCTTTTCGCCGGTGAAGTTTTCCGGGCTGATCGAGCGGGACTTGGCGTTCGAGAGCCGGTAGAGATTGCCCAGATGCAGGTCCAGGCCGTTGAAGGAGGACTCGGCGGCGCGGCCGCTCCACGCGGCGGCCAGGCTCAGCGCCAGGGTGAGCAACAGGGTGCGTTTCATCGGGGAGTCAGATTTGAGGATTCGGTTTCTGGGACCAGACACCGCCGCGCCAGCCCGGGGCATTGCCCGGGGCGGAGGTCCGGCGGGCGGTGGTGAACATGGCGCGCAGTGTGTGCACCGCGCGCGCCGCGCGCAACCCTTTCCGAGTTGGCCCGGAAAAATTTCCGGCCGCGCGGGGAACCCTTCGCGACCGGGGAATTGGGTCAGGTGTTGGCGTCACCGCGAGGCGGCGGCGCCTTTTGTGCTGCCAAGACCTACCGCCGGGGCCGCCGCCAGAGCTTGACCGCCGCCAACCCCAGGCAGGCCAGTGCCGCCAGGCCCTGCGCGGGCACTTCGGGAATCACCCGGTAGGGCAGGCCACCGCCGGCAATCCCCCCACCGGGCAGGGGCGGGTCGCCGATGTTGCGGAAAAAGTCCACCCACAAATTGGCGTAGGGACCGTCCACGGGGGAGAGGTTGGACAGGAAGCTGAAGCCGTTGGCGAACGGCTCGTATTCAAAGGCTTCAAACCGCTCGTTGAAGCCTTCCGGCACGATCATCCTCCGCGGCAGTTCGCGCAAAAACTCCTCGTCGTACCACTGGAGCACGTAGGCGGAGTTGAAGGGGTTGGGCGTGCCGTACTCCAACTGGTAGTCGGCGGCGCTCAGGAACCGGTAGTTCCAGGTCTCGGGCGAGGTGAGGCTCCAGACCACGCTGGGATGGTCCAAGGGGATTTCGTAACCCACGATGGAGGGCCAGACCTCCAGTTCGGAAGACACCCATTGGGGTGCAGGCGAGTCATTGGCCACCCGGTACTCGTATTTGAAGACCCCGCCCCCTTGATCGGTGACGGTGGTCTCGATGTGGGAGGCACGGGTGATGGGGTCTTCCCTCGTTGCGGATTGTACCATTGCAGTGCAAGCGGCCAGGGCAACCGCCACGCTCATCACGGCGGGTTTGATGGCAAAGGTTTTTTTCATGGCTTGTTGCTGAGTCTGCTAAAAAACTAATTGCCGCATCGGGCAGGTCAAGTGTTTTTTTTTGACCCCACCGGGTAGCCCTTGCCCGACTGGAATGTTCAAAACCCCCGGATTATTTACCGCCCTGCCGCCGGTTCCGGCCCAACCTTGCCGCCGCCCGAGCGGCTGTGCCACGATGGGCCGAACACGCCGCCCGACATGGCCGCTCAAGCTGAATCCCCGCAGGTGCTGCTGGTCGAATGCGCCGACCGTCCCGGCCTGGTGCACGCCATCACCGGCGTGCTCTTTCGCCACGGCGTGAACGTGGTGGGCAACCAGGAATTCGTGGACCGTCTCACCCGGCGCTTTTTCATGCGCACCGAGTTCGACGGCGAGGTGGACACCCCCATGCTGCTGGCCGAGGTGCGCGACCGGTTGCCGGCCGACGCCGCCGTGCGGCTGTCCCGGCTCGAGCCCAAGCGCGTGGTGGTCCTCGTCAGCCGCGAACATCATTGCCTGGGCGACATCCTCATCCGCCACGCCTACGGCGAGCTCAACGCCCGCGTGCTGGCGGTGGTGAGCAACCACCCCACCCTCGAACCGCTGGTCCGGCGCTTCGACCTGCCCTTCCACCACCTGGACACCACCGGCCGCAGCCGCGAGGCGCACGAGGCGGACGTCCTGGCCGTGCTGGACCGCTACCAGCCCGAGTACCTGGTCCTGGCCAAATACATGCGCATCCTCAGCCCGGCCTTTGTGGCGCGCTACCCGCGGCGCATCCTCAACATCCACCATTCCTTCCTGCCCGCCTTTGTGGGCGCGCGCCCGTATCACCAGGCCTTCGAGCGCGGCGTCAAAATCATCGGCGCCACGGCCCACTTCGTGACCGAGGCCCTCGACGAAGGCCCCATCATCGCCCAACAGGTCATCCCGGTGGACCACACCCACACGGCCGAGGACCTCCAGCGCGCCGGCCGCGACATCGAGCAACTGGTCCTGGCTCGCGCCCTCAAGCTGGTCTTCGAGGACCGCGTGTTCCTGTGCGGGCGGCGCACCGTCATTTTCGACTGACCATGCAAACCTGCCCCCTGCGCACCACCGTCATCGGCAGCTACCCGTTTCCGGGCTGGCTCGAATTCGCCACCGCCCACCTCGACCGGTTCGGCCCGGCCGACCGCGCCGAGCTGCAGGACGATGCCGTGGTCTGCGCCCTGCACGACCAACTGGCCGCCGGCCTGGACGTGGTGACCGACGGCGAGCAAACCCGCCTGGACTTCAACCTCTCCTTTTACGGTTACCTCGAAGGGCTGGAACTCGAGTCCGCCCCGCCCCGCCGCTTTGGTCCGCCCGCCCACGACCAGCGGGGCAGGCACCGCGTCATTGCGCCCCTGGCCGCTCCGCGCGGGCTGGGGGCGGTCGAGGAATTCCGCCGCCTGCAACGCCTGGCGGCCGCGGCCGGGCTGGGACGCACCCATCCCGGGATCACCCTCAAGGCCAGCGTACCGGGGCCGTACACGCTCTCCGGGCGCCTGGAGCCCAATCCCGCCCTGGGGTACCCGGACCGCTGGGCGCTGGCCGAGGCGCTGCTGCCCATCGTCCGCCGGGAACTCGAGGCCCTCGTCGCCGCCGGCTGCACCGAGATCAGCGTGGACGAGCCCAGCATGAGCTGCTACGCCCACCGCGAAGACCCGCGCCGCTTCGTGGACCTGTTCAACCGCACCGTCGAACCGGTGGTCGGCCGCACCCGGCTCTGCACCCACCTGTGTTTCGGCAACTACAAGGGCCGCGCGGTGGGCCCGCGGCAACTGGCCCCGATGTTCCCCGCCTTCCTCGACTTCACCTGTGACGAAATGCACGTCGAGATGGCCAGCCGGGAGTTCGCCGAGCTGGAGCTGATCGGCCGCATCGCCGAACGCAGGGACGTCGCGGTGGGCATCGTGGACGTCAAGAGCTACTACATCGAAACGCCCGAGGACGTGGCCCGGCGCGTGCGGCGTTGCCTCGAACACGCGCCGGCCGAGCGCCTGGTCCTGGCCCCGGACTGCGGCCTGAGCCAAACCGCCCGCTGGGCCGCGCGGCAGAAACTGGCCCACCTGGTCGCCGGGGTGAAACAGGTCCGGCGCGAGCGCGGCCTTCCCGGGGCTTGAGGGCCGCCGGGGCGGCCCAACTTGCGCGCGCCCGTGAGACTTCTTCTGGCCATCCTGGGCGTGCTGGCGCGCAAGACCGTGGCCGCCACGGTCATCTTCCTGGCGCTGTTGCTGGCGGCCGTGGCCTGGAACTGGGTGCGCGCCCAGACCGAAATTGCCCGGCGCCTGGAGACCGCGCGCGTCCGGGTCAACGCCGCCTTCCAGGACTGGCGCCACCGCAAGACCGAGTTGCTGGACCTGGAAACCCGCCTGGCGCAACTGCGCGCGGCCGAGCCGCCCTGGTACCGGCCGCTTGATCGCCTCGCCTGGAACGCCCGCGTCCGGGCCGCCGAAGCCGCCGTCGAGTCCGCCCGAGCCGCGCGCGACCAGGCCCACGGGGCCTGGCAGGCGGCCCTCGAAGAACTGCGCGCTGCCGAAAACCGCGTGGACAAGACCTGGGCGGGCCTCCTCGCGGCGGCCCGGCGCACCGGCTGGCAGGTGTTGGGACTGACCGTGCTGGTGCTCGCCGGACCCGCGGTGTGGAAGGTCGTTTGGTACTACGGCCTGGCCGCCCTGGCCACCCGCCGTCCGCCGGCGCAAATCCTCCCGGCGGATGTCCCCGGCCGGTTGCGCCCCGGCCCGGCGGGCAAGACCCTGATCATCCCGGTCAGTTCCGAGCAGCCCTTGCTGGCGCGCATGGACTGGGTGCAGCAGTACGCTCCCGGGCTGACCAAACAAACCCGCTTCCTGTTCGCATGGCGCTCGCCCTTCACCAGCTTTGCGGCCGGCCTGGCGGAAATGACCGAGTTGCGCGCACGCCCCGGAGACCCGCCGGGCGAGGTCGGGCTGGCCGCGGGCGCCGACCCGCACGCCTACCTGCTGGCGCTCGAGCTGGAGCAACACCCGGGCGTGGTGCTCAAGCCGGGGGCGGTCGTGGCGGTGTCCGGCGCCATCACCCTGCGGCCGCGCTGGCACTGGAACAGCCTGCACCACTGGATCGCCGGGCGCATCCGGCACATCCTCTTTTGCGGCACCGGCACGGTGTACGTGGCCGGTCACGGCGGCGTGGAGGTGTGCGCCGAACAGGCGCCCGTGGTGGTGGAGGAAGCCCTGGTGCTGGGCTACGACGGACGGGCGGCGTTTGCCACCGTGCGCACCGAAACCTTCTGGCCGTATTTCCGGGGCAAGACCTCGCTGTTTGATTACCGCTTCGCGGGGGGGCACCTGGCCATTCGCCAGACCAGCGCGCCGCCGGCCGTCCGCCGGGGCAATCCCTTCGTGCGCACCGTGGATGCCCTGCTCAACGGTCTGGGCCGGCTGCTGGGCTTTTGAGACGGCATTGCTTTCGGCCCGTAATTTGCTAAAGCAAGCCATCGCATGTCCGCGTCAAACCGAGCGGAAAAACCCGGACGATGAACATCCGAGCGTGGTTGGGTAGACAGGTGGGGACCGTTTTGTGGGTGCTCGCGGGGCCTGGTGCGGGCCTGGGGGCCGAAGGCGTACCGGCCGCACTTGAAGGAATCGCCGTCCGGGACGGCCAGGTCACCCTGGCGTTACCCCGGGTGGTGGGCATCGAGGCGTGGCAGGTGGAGACGACCCCGGCCCTGGGCCGGAGCTTCGCCCCGGTTGGCGACCGTCCGCCGGCCGGGTACGAGTGGACCGGACCGGCGGGTGGGCCCGCCGGGTTTTACCGGGTGCGCGGCGAAGCCCTCAGCCCGGAGGCGCTGTGGGCGGTGGTGGCCTTGAACCGCCTGGCGTACGGGCCAACGCCGGACCTGTTGGAGCGGGTGTGGACCGGACCCGGGGCCATCGGCGCGGCGGCGTACATCGCGGAGCAGTTGGGCCCGGAAACCCTCCCCGACTCACTGGACGCGCCCCTGCCTCCGCCGGAGTGGCAGTTCGTCAGCGTGACCGGCGTGGCTTCCAGTTCGACCCTCTACCTCTACCTCTCCGACCCGGGGGATGTGTACCTGGATGACCTGACGCTCGTGGCCGGAAGTGTACCCGGGCAGGGGCCGAACCTGGTGCGCAACGGCGACTTTGAAGCGCCCCTGGCCGGCACGTGGAACGTCTCGACCAACCTGGCGGCGTCACATCTGAGCACCGAGTCCAAACGTGGCGGGCACAGCAGCCTGCACCTGGTGGCCAGCACGGGCGGCACCACGCGCTCCTCGGCGTTGTGGCAGGACATTTCCCCGGCGCTGAAGGTGGGCCAGACCTACACCCTCAGTTACTGGTACCTGCCCAGCACCAACGGCACCTACCTGACCGCCCGGTTGTCGCGCAGCGGCGAGCTTCCGGGCCGCGGGATTGACACCACCCACAGCCTGGTGCCGGGGGCTTACCTGCCGGGTGTGTTGTACGCCCGCCTCCGGGCCGGCGTGGCGCGGGTGGACGACCTGCGGGCGTGGTACCTGATGCACGCGGTGCGCTCGGAGCGGCAGTTGCTCCAGACCCTGCTCCAGTTCACCGACAACCACTTTGTCACCCAGTACAGCAAAAGCCGCGAGTGGGTGGACGGCCGGGTCACCAACAGCGTGACGCCCTCTCTGGTGGCCACGGAGTTCGAGTTCCGCGAGCTGCTCCGCTGGCGCGAGGTCTGGCTCAACCCCCACGGCACGTTCCTCGACCTGCTCCGCGTCAGCGCCGAAAGCCCGGCCATGATCATCTACCTGGACACCGTGACCAGCCGCGGCGGCAACGCCAACGAGAACTATTCTCGCGAGCTGCTCGAGCTGTTTACGATGGGCGTGGACAACGGCTACGACCAGACCGACATCGAACAGATGAGCCGCGCCTGGACCGGCTGGCGCGTGGACAAACTCCCGCCCGAACAGGCGACCAATCCCTTCGCCAGCCCCGTGGCCGACCGCGACAATGACCCCGGCGTCTGGACCCTCCGCTACCGCCCCGACCGGCACGACAACGGCGCCAAGATCATTTTCCGGGGCAAAACCGTCCCCGCCCGCTTCGGGCCGCCCTACGCCGGGCGCAGTTACGAACTGCGTCTGTCCGCCCGGTCCGGCAACGCCGGGATGCAGGACGGTTACAACATCCTCAACCACCTGGCCAACCTGCCCCAGACCCAGGAGTACCTCAGCGTCAAGCTGTGCCGGTGGTTCGTCCACGAACATTTCCACCACGGCCTGTACGATTACACCGACCCCAACCTCGGCCCGGAAGGCCGGCTGGTCCGCGCCTGCATGGAGGCCTGGGAGACCCCCGGCCCCGACGGCCGCAAAGGCAACCTGCGCCAGGTGCTGCGGGTGATCTTCCACTCCGAACTGTTCCGTTCCCGCGCCGCCCTGGCCCAGAAGGTCAAAACCCCGCTCGAATACGTCGTCAGCACCGTGCGCGCACTGCGGGCGGCGCGGCCGGGCGGGGGCTTCACCGCGGACACGGACGGCTACGACCTGATCACCTCCCTGCGCCGGTTGAACATGCCGCTGTTTGACCGCGCCGATCCCGACGGCTGGCCCGAGACGGGGCGGGAGTGGATCAGCACCGCGGCGTTGATCGAGCGGATGCGCTTTGCCCAGAACTTCCTCATCGCTTCACGCGACCCGCTCAAACAACGGGACTTCGGCGTGACCGGCGACGACAACGTGTCCGACCCCGTGGCCCTGCTGCGTCAAAGGCTGCCCGCGGACCGGCTTCGCGACTCCGAAGCGGTGGCGGACTTTTTCCTGGGGCTTTGCTTCCCCGGCGAGGGCCGCGCCAACTGGCAGCCCGACCGCGAGCTGGCGCTGGCGTTTTTGAACTCGGCGGACTCCGGCGTGCCCGGTTCCTCACCCTTCGCCGCGCTGCCGCCGGAATCCGCCACCTATGAAAACCGGGTGCGCGGGTTGGTGGCCCTGCTGCTGGGCCTGCCGCGATTTCAGGAGCAATGAAACTCGCGCCGACTCCCTTGCCTAGCCCGCCCCACCGGACCGCAGTCCCGCCCCGCAGTGCCTGCCTTTTTCGATCGTTGAACCGGACGCCTTCGTGCCATGAACCTGCTGACCCGACGCGGCTTTCTTGAACACGGTTTCCGCCTGGCGCTGTGGTCCAGCGTCAGTGCCGCCTGGCATGTGCCGGCGTTCCTGCGCCGGGCGCTGGCCCAGGGAGCGTTGCCGACCGGCACGCGCAAGGTGCTGTTCATCTTCCTGCGCGGCGGCAACGACGGCCTCAACACCCTCATCCCCTGGGCGGATGACGCCTACAATGCCCAGAACCGCCCCACCTTGTACCTGCCCCCGCCCGACCCCCAGAGCACCGCGCCGGGCCGGATGCCTTCCAATCCCGACCTCAACCGCGTGCTGGACCTGGGCAACGGCTTCGCCGGGCTCCATCCCGCCCTCAAGGACCTCGCGCCGCTCTACAACGACGGCCAACTGGCCCTGATCCACCGCGTCGGCTATCCGCGCCAGTCCCGCTCGCACTTCGACTCCCAGCGCTACTGGGAAAACGGCACCCCGCGGGACAACTTCACCGCGTCGGGCGTTTTCTACCGGGCCCTGGTGGAAACCGGTCTCCATGCGGGCCGGCAATTCCCGGCGTTCTCGGTCCAGCGCAACCCGCCGCTGCTGCTGCGCGGGCCGCTGGCCTTCCCGAACCTCAGCGACCCGGCCCGTTATGACCTGCTGGGCGTCAGCGGCGGCGGTGCGGACCGGCAGAAGCTCCTGGATGCCCTCACCCGCGGCCACCAGGTGCCCCATCCGGAACGGGACAACCGGCCCCTGCTGTTCGGCACCGGGGCCGGCCTGGCCGACTCGATCGAGGCCCTGCGGGCGATCGGCCTGGCCAACAACGACTTTTTCGACACCGACGGCACGACGCATCTGTTCCCGATTGACTCCGCCTCCAACCAGAAGGGCTTTTCCAGCAGCGCCTACGAGTTCTTCCGCAACCTCAAGGTGGCCGCGCAAATCCTGGCCCACACCGATGCCGTGGTGGCCGGCACGCAACTGGAGGGGTTTGACACCCACGGCGCCCAGGGCGCGCTCACCGGCACCCACGCGCGGCTGCTGTCGTACCTGGGTTGGGGCTTCTACGCCGTGCGCCAGTTTCTGCGCGGGGTGAACCCGCAGCTCTGGGAGGACACCGTGGTGGTCACGCTCTCGGAGTTTGGCCGCACCTCGGTGGAAAACGGCTCGGCGGGCACCGACCACGCCGAGGCCAGCGCGATGCTCGTGGCGGGCGGGCGCGTGCGCGGCGGAGTGTATCAGTGCGACGGCACCTCCTGGCCGGTCGGCCCGTCCGGCGCGCAGTTCAGCGTGGACCGGCGCTACCTGGGGCGCACGGTGGACTACCGCAGTGTGCTGGGCGAGATCATCCGCAAGCACCTGGGCGCCTCGCCCGAGGCGCTGGCCCGCATCCTCCCGGGCTATGCCGAGGAAAACCGGGAGCACCTGCTGGCCGGCGGCACCGCGCCCGACGGGGTGCGCATCGTGGGGGAACTGGGGCTCCTGTAGGCCGCGGCGGACCGGTCGGCTTCACGCCTTGCCCGCGGGCTGGGGCTGTTCTTCCGTCGCCTCGCGGCGTTTCCCGCTCCGGGACCCGTGCTGGTAGTAGCCCTTGTAGTACCGGTTCTGGTAGTAGTAGTAGGAGTAGTAGTAGGCGTCGCGGCCCTCGAAATCAATGTCGTTGACCACCACGCCGCAGACCTGCACGCCGGCGTCGAGCAGGCGCTGGACACTCTTGCGGGCCATTTCCCGACGCACCTTGTTGAACTTGGCCACCAACACCACGGTGTCCACCTGGGCTGCCACGATCAGCGGATCGCTCACGGCCGAAACCGGCGGGCAGTCAATCACCACCCGGTCGTAAGTCCGGCTGGCCTCCTGGATGAACTCGGTCATGCGCCGGGAACTCAGCAGCTCCGAGGGTTGGGAGGGCGTGCTGCCGCAGCAGACCACGTCCAGGTTCGGGACGTCGGTGTGCTGGGCGACTTCTTCCACCGTGGCGGCCTTGCCATCCAGGTAGGCGACCAGCCCGGCGGTGCCGCGCACGGCAAAGCCGTTGTGCACGGTGGGCCGGCGCAGGTCGGCATCCACCAGGAGCGTCCGCATGCCGGTTTGGGCGATGACGATGGCGAGGTTGGCCGCGACGGTGGACTTGCCCTCGGAGGGCATGCTGCTGGTCACGGCCAGCAGACGGTAACGGTCGCCGCGACTGCCCAGCGTGATGGCCGCGCGGATGGTGCGGAAACTTTCGGCGGTGTTGGACTGGGCGTGGAGGTGAGCGGTCTGGTAGCGCTCCACCAGGCTGTTGGACTTGATGTTGGGCACGTAGCCCAAGAAGGGCAGGCGCAGGTAGGTTTCCACGTCGTCCTGGCTCTTGATCGAGTCATCGAGGAAGTTGACGAACAGCGCCAGCCCGAGTGCCAGACCCAGTCCGCCCACCACGCCCAGGGCCAGGGTGATGGGGATGTTCGGCTTGACGTAGGTGGCCGGCGGCACGGCGGGGTCCACCTGGCGGATGTTGTTGACGCGGTCCTTCTGGGCAATGTCCATTTCGCTGAGCCTGGCGAGAATGGCGTTGTAAAGGGCTTTCTTGGTTTCGGCCTTCCGGGAGAGAACATCGTACTCCATCTTCGCCCGGTTCCATTCCATCTGGCGGTTTTCCCAGTCGGCGACCGTTGCGGCGTGGGCCAGCTCGTTGGCCTTGGCCAGGCGGGCCTCGGCGCGGATGACTTCGGCCACGCTCCGGGCGGCGCGTTCGATGGCCTGGCGGGTTTCCTCGATGCGGGAGCGGGCCTGAATGACGGTGGGATGCTTGTCCTTGTAGCGTTTGAGCAGGCCGGCCAGTTCGTTTTCGAGCGTCGCCAGTTGGGCCTGGAGGCTGCGCACCTGGGAGTCGCTGGCGATGGGCGGGAAAGTTTCCAGCGGCTTTTGTTCCTGGATGTGGCGGTCCAGTTCATCCACCGCGGTCTGGGCGACTTGGGCCCGGGCCTTGGCCTCGACGTACCGGCCCTGCGCCTGGCTGAGCGCCTCGGCGATGATGCTGTCGCCCTTTTCGAGGGAGACGAACTTGGTGCGCATCCGGTAGTTGTGCAGGTCCTGTTCGGCCTGGGAGACCTCGCCCTCGAGTCCGGACGCCTGGTTGCGCAGGAAAAAGAGCATGCGCGAGGTGCGCTCCTGGCGCTGGCCGGCCATCCACTCGATGAATTCCGCGGCGAGGGTGTTGGCGATGGATGCGGCCTTGGTCTGGGAAGTGTGTTCCACGCTGACGTCCACCAGGCGGGTCATGCGGATGGGGGTCACGGTGATGTCGTCGGCCAGGGCCTTGGCCACGTCCACGTGTTTCTGGTAGCGCGAGTCTTCGGTCAGGCGCTCCTTGCGGATGACCACGTTGAGCAGGCTGCGGCTGAGCAGATTCCGGTACTGGGTTTGGAGGTATTCCTGTTGGGCCTGGAGGTTTTGCACGCTCAGGCCGCCCAGGTTTAGGGAGGACTCGGATTCGGGGTCAATCTGCAGGCGGGTCGTGGCCCGGTAGATTTTGGGGGCGGCGTACAGGTACACCCCGCTCAGGGCCAGCACCACCAGGAAGGTGATGATCACCAGCCAGCGGTGCTCGAGCAGCACGTACCAGTAGTGCCGCAGGTTCAGCTTGGGGCCCCCGGTACCCTCGGCGTCGCCCAACGCCCCTTGCGCCGCCCCCATCCGGTCGTAGTCGTAATCCATATCAGAACACCGCTTCTTTCACTTCGAGAATGTCCCCGGGTCGCAGCCAGATTTTCCTGGCCGGGTCGCTTTCCTTCTTGAGTTGGTCCAGCTTGAAGGTCTGCCGTTTGCCGTCGCGGGTAAATTCCACCTCGTTTTTGGCCAACCGGGTCAGTCCGCCGGCGCGCGCGATGGCGTCGAGGATGTCCATGCGCTGTTCCGGGGACAACGGCAGGCTGCCGGGCCGGTTGACCTGACCGATGATGATGACGTATTCCTGCCGGTATTCTTTGACGGTGACCAGCACCTCCGGGCTCACGAAATAGTCCTTGGACAGTTCCTGTTCGAGTTTGCGCGCCAGTTCACGGGGCGTGAGCCCGTTGACCTGCACCACCCCGATGAACGGGTACTGAATCTCCCCGCTGGCCGAGACCCGGTAGTCGGTGGGCAGGCCCGACTCGCCCACGATGACGATGCTGAGCAGGTCCTGTGGGGCGATCCGGCGGTCGTCGCCGGTCCCCGCCGCGGGCGCCGTGGCCTGGGCCAGCGCCCCCAGCGATACGTACAGCGCCAGAACAAACCGCCAGACAAAGGGTTTCATGGTCACAAGCCGATCGTCAGGCCCAGGTTAACCTGGTTGACCTCGTAATCAAACGCCGGCCGGCTGGCCGTTTCGTAGCTGTAGTTCAAAAACACCGTGGCCCATTGCCGCAACTGGCGCGCCACCCCGGCCGTGAACTGGATGCTGTCCAGCGTCAGGTCCCGGTCCACGTACTCGTTGCGCCAGTAGCGCACGCTGGCGTTGAGGAACCAGGGCCGCGCCGTACCCAGCACCTGCTGAAAGCTGAGCCCCACCGCGTCCACCACCGTGGCCGAGCCCGTGCCCGCCGAGACGCTGCCGGAGCGGTTGTAATCCAGCGACGCCGAGGTCTTCTCCGAGAATTGCTGCGTCAAACTGACGCCCACAATGGCGTATCCGTCGGAACCGCCCCCCTGCTCGAAATCGCGAAACTCGTAACCGGCCCGCACATTGCCCGAAAGTTTCGGGGTGAGGCTGCCCGAGACCGTGACCGAGCCGCCGAACACGTTCGCGTCCGGCAGGTCCACGCCGCCCCGGGGCGCACTGCGAAGCTGTTGCCCGTAATGGGCCAACCCGGCCAGGCGCAGCTTCTGACTCAGGGCGTAGTCGTAGCCGGCCCGCACCCGCCAGTCGGTCGAATCAAAGAAACGGGCCTGTTGCAGGCCGGTTCCGGGGTATTCCCGCAGGGTCAGCGAGCCTTCCGCCCGCAACCGGCTTTTGGCGGTCAACACGTAGGCCAGGTTGTGGCTGAAGTTGTACTGATTGCGCTCGACGTTGCCGCTGGGTTGGACCACGCCCTCGCTGATGGATTCGTACCCGGAGAGTACGCTGTTGAGGATCTGGATCGAGTTGCGGGTGTCGTACTCGAGCCGGCTGCCCGTCACCGCCGCTCCCAAGCTGAAGCTGTGGTTCGAGGAGTCCGAGTCGGTGTTCTCCACATACAGGTACTGGTCGAAGCGGTACGTGAAATCCACCTGCCGGTCGCCGCCCTCCCGGCCCAGACGGGCGCGCAATTCCGGGCTGAGCACAAAGATGAAGTCGTCCCGGCTCTGGATCAGGCCCAGCTGCTCGAACAACGGATTGTCGGGCAGCGAGTAAACGTTGTCGCTGTAACTGGTCACCACGCTCAAGCGGGGCTTGAGCACCACCGGCCCGGCGTTGAAGGCCAGGAGGTCCCGGGCCTCGAACGCCTGCGCGTTCAAGCCGGCCAGTGCTCCGGCCGCGGCCCAGGCGGTGTACCCGCTGCGCCGGCCGGTCCTTGGTCGGCGGCCGGGGCGTTGGCGCTGAAGATTCCGCACCACTTGGTCTCGGTTTTTCATGGCAAACATCCGCACGGTCCCCCCACGCCCGGTTCCGCTTCCGGGCGCGCCCGCATCCAAACGGCGTGGGTTCAACCGCTACCAAGACAGCCTTCCGGATGATGCAACCGAAGGCAAGTTTGAAATCACCCGTCCACCCGGACCGCCCGAATTCGGTTCACCACCAGGTGCGCAACTCGGCCTGCAACCGCTGGCGTGCCCGGTACAGGCGGGATTCCACGGCCTTGGGCGTGGTGCCCAGAATCGCCGCGGCCTCGGCCTGCGAGCGTTCTTCCCAGGCGCACAACACCACCACCTCGCGCAGGTCGGGCGGCAGCCGCCGGACCGCGGCCCGCACGGCCGCCGCGCGCTCGCGGGCCAGGAGATTCTCGGCCGGCGGCGGGTCGTTCGCCATGACCCCGGGGGAGGGAGCTGAGCCTTCCTCCGCGGCCTCCTCACCGGTGGCCAGGGCGACGGTGGGATGGCGTTGACGCCAGCGCAGGCGGTTGCGGGCCAGATTGGTGGCGATGGTGTAAAGCCAGGGCAGAAAGCGGTCGCGCGGCCGGAAACGGTGCCGGGCCTGGTACACCCGCACGAAGGTTTCCTGGGCCAGGTCCAGCGCGTCTTCGGCATCGCCCAACAGACCTTTGAGATACCGCAACACCGCCGGGGCATGACGTTCCATCAGCTCGGCCAGCGCGGTGTCATCGCCCGCCGCCAGACGCGCCATGGCCGCCCGGTCCCGCGCGTCCGCATCAGGGGTGTGCATGTCCGCTGTGCCCGGCCGGGGTCATGGCGCGTTCGGTTTGTTCGTGGAATCCCAGGGTCAGGCGCTGCATTTCCGCGAGGTAGCGTCGGCCCTGGTCCGGGGGCATGGCGCGGCTGACCTCGAGGAAATGACGGAGCATGTCGGCCTGGCACTCGGCGCGCAGGGCCGCCACTTCACGCAAGAGCGCCTCGGCCCGGGGGGTGAAGGTGCCCTGCGCGGTCAGTTCGGCGGCCAGTTCGGATTTCCGGGCGGCGATTTGAGCGCACCAGGCCTGGCATCGCGGCAGGTAACCCGCGTGCAACTCCCGGATGCGTGCCAATTCTGCGGTGCCCAGTCGGAACTCGCGACGCAGCCAGTCCAGGTCGTCGTGGGGATTAACCAGCCGCTCGGCACACCACCGCGCCACGGCCTGACTGGTGAGCACAAACACCGCGGCAGCGGTCACCAGCGCGCCCACCACCAGCATCCAGGTCTTCCACGCGTTCATGGGCCGGGCTCTGGCGGGCTGACGGCGGCCAGGTACCGGGCCCGCGCCACTTCATGGGAGCGCATCCAACCCTGCATCAGGCCGGTGCCCGCGCCCAGGAGCATCAGCACGGCCAGCGTGGCCAGGGCTCGACGGGGTTGGGTCAGCCAGTCCGCCAGACGCACCAGCCACCACGGGCCGGCGCAGGTGTCGGCTTCGCCGGCCTCGATCCGCCGCCACACGGCAGCGACAAACTGCGGTGGCACGGCCGGCGAGGGACGCGCCGCGCGCAGCAGCGCCTTCAGTCGGTCCTCCGGCGTTACGGGGGGTGCGGGGTTCATTTTCACGGTGGGTTCCAACAACCGGTTTCAGCTTACGAACCGACCTGGCCGTTGGCAAACGGCCGGTTGGCCCACAAACCGGCAAGGTCACGCACACCTGGGGTAATACCCCGCTCCGGCGAAAACCCCGCAACTTCCCGGCCGGGTTTCCGGGCCGGACGCACAATCCGGGATTTCGGCGGCGCGTAAAGGTCCCTTGAAAAATTCGCGGGATTCGTCGCCTGACGGGGTATTAAGGGGCAGGAACCGGGTGGGGATGGACCCGACCCGGTTCCGCAAGTGCAACCGCAACTAGCAAAGCCAGACCATGAAGACCATCGTTCGTTTCGTTCGTTCCACCTCCGTGGCGTTCCTGCTGGCCGGCGCGTTTGGCGCCGGCATCGCGCAAGCCCAACACGGTGAACACGACGCCGCGCAAGCCCGGCAAACCGGCAAGAAACCTCGCCCCTACCCGCTGGACACCTGCCTGGTCTCGGGCGAGAAACTCGGCAGCGGGGGCATGAAGCCTCATGTGTTCACCCACGAGGGCCGCGAAATCAAACTCTGCTGCAAGGACTGCCTGAAGGATTTCCAGAAGGATCCGGCCAACTTCATCAAGAAACTCGAGGCGGCCGCCAAGCCCTACCCGTTGGACACCTGCCTGGTCTCGGGTGAAAAACTCGGCGGCGGCGGGATGACGCCGTATGCCTTCGCCCATCAGGGCCGCGAAATCCAGCTCTGCTGCAAGGATTGCCTCAAGGATTTCCAGAAGGACCCGGCCAAGTTCATCAAGAAGCTCGAGGCGGCCGAGAAAGAAGCCGCGAAAAAGGGTAAAGCCGCGGGAACCAAGTAACTCGCCCACCGCTCCGAACCAGACCGGGGCAACAGAACCCGATAAACTCGCGGTGCCGCCGGGCGCGAACCAAAGCGGCTTCGCCGAAGTGGCGGCCTGAAAAGGGTGAAGCCGTTTTGCCCGCACCGCCGGGCTGATTGCAGGCGGGCCGTAACGGCGCTCCCGGCTGACCCAGCGGTCTACGGCTCCGCCCGTCCGGCCGGGTCGCACCGGTAACATTGAGATCTTGCTCCGGCGAGGCTGCGGGTTCCGGGAGTGACGGCCCCCGGGGGGGGTGGTTCTGGTTTTGTCACGATGCGAACTTCCGTTGTGAACGCCCTGGTGGGGTTGGGGGTGCTCTTGGTTGCAGGGTGCCGCGGGTTACCGACCGCGGCGGAGCGGCTGAGCCGACAACAGGTTGCCGTCGTCGCCGCGCGGCTCGAAGTGCCCGCGGCCGACCTGCCCGCGCTCGAGCCCGACGCCGGCCTGAGCAATTACCTGGCTTTCGCCCTGCTCAACGCCCCCGCGGTTCGCGCCGCCTATTTCGACTGGGTCGCCGCGGTTGAACGCGTCACCGTTGAGCGCTCCCGCCCCGACCCGGTCCTGACCTTCCAGGCAGACATCGCTGACACGGTTATGGCCGTCATGCCCGGGCTGATGCAGGAGTTACCCGGGCCGGGCAAGCTGCGCGCCGCGGCCGCGGTGGCCACCGCGGAAAGCCGCGCGAAGTATTTCGCCTTCGAGACCGCCGTGCTGCAGACCGCCTTCGAGGTCAAGCGCACGGCCTATCAACTCGGGTTACTGGACGAACAACTCCGTCTCCAGCGCGAAACGCTGGCCCTGCTCACCGAGCTGGAGGCCGGCGCGCGCGCCCAAAACGCCGCCGGCAAGGTCACCCTGCAGGACGTCTATCGCGCCCAGATCGAACAGGACCGGCTGGCCACCGAGATCGCCAACCTGGAAGATTCGCGCCGCCCGTTGCTGGCGCAATTCAAGGCCGCCCTCGGCCTGCACGCCGGGCAACCCGATCCGCCGCCGCCGACGCGGCTGGAATCCACCCCTCTGACGTTCGATGACGACGGCCTGCTGGAGGTGGCGTTCCGACGCAATCCGCGGCTCAAGCAGATGCAAGCCGAACTGCAAATGGCCGAAGCCGCCATCGCGCTGGCCCGCAAGTCGGCCGTGCCGGACTTTTCGCTGGGCGTGATGAGCGATGTGAACGCGTCACCCGTGATGGTGCGGCCGCTGGCCGGGATGTCCCTGCCAATCTGGCGCGACAAGATCGCCGCACAAATCGCCCGGGCCACCGCCGGCCGTGATGCCACCGCCGCGCGGCTTTCGGCCGAGCAACTGCGGCTGACGGTGGAACTGGCCCTGAAAAGCTTCGAGTATCGCGAGCTGACCCGCACGCTGGCCCTGCTGGAGGAAAAATTGGTGCCCAAGGCCCGCCAATCGTTCGAGATCGCCCGCGCCGGCTACCTGGCCGGCCAGATTGATTTCTTCAACCTGATTGACGCCGAACGCACGCTGCTGAGCTTCCGGTTGCAGGCCGTTGAGGCACGCATCCGGCGCGAAATCGTGCTGGCCGAGCTGTCGCTGCTCATCGCCGGCATTGCCCCCGTGGGCGCGCCCGTGCTCGAACCGGAAACAGAGCCTTCCGGTCCGGCGCCCCGCGCCCTCCGGGTGGCGACCACGGTGGCCCTGCCTTCGCGCCCTTCACGCCGCTAGTCCCCCATGAAACTCAAACCGGTTGTTCTCCCGCTGTTGTTGGTCGCTGCGGCGGCCGGGGGCTTTTACCTGGGCCGCCACGGGAGCGGCGCGCCCCCCGAGCCGGATGCCGCGGCGGCCCCGGCGGCCAAAACCCTCTACACCTGCGGCATGCACCCGCAGGTCATTCAGGACAAGCCGGGCAACTGCCCGATCTGTGGGATGAAACTCACGCCGATCAAACGCCCGACCGGCGCAGGCCCGACCGAGCGCAAGATCAAGTACTACAAGTCCACGATGATCCCCGGCGAAGTGCGCGACACGCCCGGCAAAGACAGCATGGGCATGGACATGGTGCCGGTGTACGAAGACGAGGCCGCGCTCGCGGAGGCTTCGACCATTGTGATTGACCCGGTGACGATTCAGAACATGGGCATTCGCACCGCGCTGGTCACCAACGGCCCGCTCCGACGCGTGATCCGCACCGTGGGCACGGTGGAGTACAACGAAACCGCCCTGGCGGATGTGACCACCAAATTCAAGGGCTGGATCGAAAAGCTCTACGTGGACGCCACCGGCCAGTTGGTCATGAAGGGCGATCCGCTCTTTGAAATCTACTCCCCCGAGCTTTACAGCGCCCAAACCGAATATCTCCTGGCGCTCAGCAGTCCGTTGGCCGGCGAGTCAACCAGCCGCAACGCGCTGATCGAGAGCGCGCGCATGAAACTCAAATTCTTCGACATTCCCGACGCGCAAATCGCCGAGCTGGAACGCACACGCCGGCCGCACAAGACCCTGCGCATCGTCGCGCCGCAGGATGGGTTTGTCATCAACAAGATGGTCGTCGAAGGCCAGATGGTCGAGGCGGGCATGATGATTTATCGGCTGGCCGATCTGGGGCTGGTGTGGGTGTACGCGGAGGTTTATGAACAGGACCTGCCCTACATTCAACTGGGTCAGGAGGCGTTGGTGCGGATTTCCTACTGGCCCGACCGGCAGTTCCGCGGCCGGGTCACATACGTCTATCCGACCGTGGATCCCAAAACCCGCACCGCGCGGGTGCGAATGGAGTTTCACAATCCCGGTTACCTGCTCAAGCCGGGCATGTATGCCAGCGTCGAACTGCGGGCCGAGCTCAAGCCCTCGACGTTGCTGGTGCCGGACATGGCCGTGCTGCGCAGCGGCGAGAAAAACACCGTGTTCGTGGCACTGGACGGGGGGCGTTTCGAGCCCCGCACCGTGACTCTCGGACCGCGCGCCGAAAACGACATGTACGAGGTCCTCAGCGGCCTGAGCCCCGGCGAGCGGGTGGTGACCTCCGGTCAGTTCATGCTCGATTCCGAAAGCCAGTTGCGCGAGGCCATTCAGAAAATGCTGCATCCGAAACCGCCCGGCCCAACCATCGCCGCCTCCTCGGCCGCGGCGAGTGCGACGACAACGCCCCCGGGCGGCGCGGCCACGGCGGCCGCCGAAACGCCCGCCGAACCGCCGGTTTACGTCTGTCCGATGCCCGAGCACGTGTCCATCGAGTATCAGCAGCCGGGCAACTGCCCCTTGTGCGGCATGGCGCTGGTGCCGGTTTCAGCGGCATTGCTCACCCAAATGCAGCCCGGCGGCAAGGTCGAGTTCTACACCTGCCCGATGCCCGAACACAGCGACGTGAAGCTCGACAAGCCCGGCAAATGTCCGCATTGCGGCATGACCCTGATTCCGATCATGTCCAAACCGCCATTGCCGGCCGGGGCACGACCGTCCCCGGAGGCGGTCTCCACGCTGCTGCCGCCGCTCTACACCTGCCCGATGGCAGCGCACGCGCACGTCGTTTCCGACAAACCGGGCAAATGTCCCGAGTGCGAGATGGAACTCGTCCCCACGAGCAGCGTGAAACACGGCAAGACCGCGGAGGAGCATTGGCGCAAACAGCATCCGGGGCCTTCGACCGGCATTCCGCAACACCAACACTGAGCGACGCAGACGAATGGACCCTGATCGCTCCATCGGCCCTCGCACCGTAGCGCAGACTTCCAGTCTGCGGTATCGCGGATTTCCAAACTGCAACCGCAACGGCGCTTCCAAACGGCCGGCCTTTTCCGCTTCGACGCTCTGCCGGCGGGAAGCCGGCGATACAGCAGGTTGGAAACCTGCGCTACGAGGAAGCGCGCATCCTTCCAGTGGCGCATCCTCTACTCCATTGCTCCACCACTCCCTCCTCCAGGCTGACCGATGCTCAAAGGCATCATAGATTTTTCGCTCAAGAACAAATTCATCGTTCTGCTGACGACGGTGGCGCTGATGCTCGGCGGCGTCTATGCGGTGAAGAACATTCCGCTCGACGCCATCCCGGACCTCTCCGACGTGCAAGTGATTATCTTCACGGAGTACCCGGGCCAGGCTCCGCAGATCGTCCAGGACCAGGTGACCTACCCGATCACCACCAAAATGCTCTCGGTGCCGTACAAAAAGGTGGTGCGCGGCTATTCGTTCTACGGGTTCTCCTTCGTGTACGTGATCTTCGAGGACGGCACCGATCCGTATTGGGCACGGACCCGCGTGCTCGAGTATCTGAGCCAGATCAGCAGCCAGTTGCCCCGGGGCGTCACGCCCTCGCTCGGGCCCGACGCCACCGGCGTGGGCTGGGCCTTCATGTACGCCATCAACTCGACCAACCGCAGCCTCCAGGAGTTGCGTTCGATCCAGGACTGGTATCTGCGCTACCAGCTCACCGCGGTGGACGGCGTTTCGGAGGTCGCATCCATCGGCGGCTTCCAGAAGCAGTATCAGGTGACGGTGGACCCGGTGAAATTGCGCGCCTACAACCTGCCGCTCTCGGCGGTGCGCATGGCCATCGAACGCAGCAACGGTGAAGTGGGCGGGCGCTCAATCGAGATGGCCGAAAAGGAGTTCATCGTCCGCGTCAAGGGCTACATCCAAGACGTCGAAGCCCTGCGCCAGGTGGCCGTCGGCGTGGGGCAAAACGGCGTGCCGATTCTGTTGCGCGACGTGGCCACCGTGCAACTCGGCCCGGAGATGCGCCGCGGTATCGCCGAGCTCAACGGGGAAGGCGAAACCGTCGGCGGGATCGTGGTGGTGCGTTACGGCGCCAACGCCCGCAAGGTGATCCTCGACGTGAAAAAGAAGCTCGACGAGGCGATGAAGGCGCTGCCACCCGATGTGACCTATACCATCACTTACGACCGCAGCGCACTGATTGACCGGGCGGTACGAACGCTGGAGGAGAAGCTCATCGAGGAAAGCCTCGTCGTGGCGCTGGTCTGTCTGGCTTTCTTGCTGCACCTGCGCAGCGCCCTGGTGGCAGTCATCATCCTGCCCACCGCCGTGCTCATGTCGTTCCTGATCATGTTCGGCCAGGGCATCAGCTCGAACATCATGTCCCTGGGCGGCATTGCCATCGCCATCGGCGCGATGGTGGACGCCGTCATTATCATGATCGAAAACGCGCACAAACACCTCGAGCGCGACCAGGGCAAAAAACCGCATTGGGACATTATCCGGGACGCGTCGGTCGAGGTTGGCCCGACGCTCTTTTATGCGTTGCTGGTGATCACGGTTTCGTTCCTGCCCGTGTTCACCCTCGAGGCGCAGGAGGGGCGCTTGTTCAAACCGCTGGCGTTCACCAAGACCTATTCGATGGCGGCGGCCGCGCTACTGTCGGTCACGCTCGCCCCCATCCTCATGGGCCTGTTCATCCGGGGCAAAATCGCGCCCGAGGAAAAAAATCCGATCAACCGCCTTCTCATCCGCCTCTATCACCCGGTCATTGATTGGGTCATCCGCTGGCGCTGGTGGGTTGTGGCCGGCGCGGCGGCGATCGTCGCGTGGGTCTTTTTCCCGTCCAACTGGCTGGCGGCGCGCCTGCTTCCCGACGGCCCGGTCAAGGAATGGGCGTTCAAACTCGGGAAGTTCTTCCCGTACCAGAACATCGGCTCGGAATTCATGCCCCCGCTTTATGAGGGGGATTTGCTCTACATGCCCACGACCTTTCCGGGCATCTCCTCGACCAAAGCGCGCGAGCTGCTTCAACAAACCGACCAGATCATTCGCTCCTTCCCTGAAGTGCAGCGGGTCTTCGGCAAAATCGGCCGCGCAGAAACGGCCACCGACCCTGCGCCCTTCGACATGATCGAAACCACGATCATGCTTAAGCCGGAGAAGGAATGGCCGGCGGTGGACATCAAAGACGACTCGGGCCGCGTCATCGCGCACCGCCGGCGCACGCCCGAAGAGCTGGTGGATGCGCTCAACGCCGCCATCCAGTTTCCCGGTCTGGCCAACGCGTGGACGATGCCCATCAAGACGCGCATTGACATGCTCGCCACCGGAATCAAGACGCCCGTGGGCATCAAAATCGCCGGGCCGGACCTGGCCGAACTGGAGCGCATCGGCGCCGAGGTCGAGGCCGCGGTCAAGCAGGTGCCCGGCACCCTCAGCGCCTACGCCGAACGCGTCATCGGCGGGCGCTATCTGGAGTTCGACATCAACCGGGAAGAAATCGCCCGCTACGGCCTGACCCTGGGTGACGTGCAGGATGTGCTGGCCGTGGCGCTGGGCGGCATGCCCTTCAGCACCACGGTCGAAGGACTGGAACGCTACACGATCAACCTGCGCTACGACCGCGATTATCGCCAGGACCTCGATGCATTGCGCAACCTCGTCGTCCCCACCCCCACGGGCGCGCAAGTGCCTCTGGGCCAATTGGCCTCCTTCAAGGTCGTCAATGCCCCCATGAGCATCAAAAGCGAAGCCGCCGTGCCCAATGCCTGGGTGTACGTGGACGTCAAAGGGGTGGACATTGGCACGTACGTGAAAACGGCCATGCACGCGGTTAACGAGGCCATCGCTCGCGGCCAGATCCACCTGCCGCCCGGCTACAACCTCTTCTGGAGCGGCCAGTACGAGTACATGCAACGCGCCAAAGCGCGTCTCATGATCGTCGTGCCGCTGACGCTGCTCATCATCCTGCTGATCATTTATCTCAACACGCGCTCGGTCATCAAAACGGCCATCGTCATGCTGGCCGTGCCGTTTTCGCTGGTGGGCGCCTTCACCATCATCCACTGGCTCGGCTACAACCTCAGCGTCGCCGTCTGGGTCGGACTGATCGCCCTGGCGGGGCTCGACGCCGAGACCGGCGTGGTCATGCTCTTGTATCTCGATCTGGCCTACGCACAGTGGACCCGGGAAGGCCGGATGCGCAGTCTCGATGACCTGCGCGACGCGATTTATCACGGGGCGGTCAAGCGCGTCCGACCCAAGATCATGACCGCCTCGGTCATCATCGCCGGCCTGATGCCCATCATGTGGAGCCACGGCACCGGCGCCGATGTAATGAAGCGCATCGCCGTGCCAATGATCGGCGGCGTGGTGACCTCCACCCTCATGGAGCTGATCGTCTATCCGGCCATTTTCTACCTGTGGCGGAGCCGCGACCTGGGGGAGAAGAAGAACGGCGGTTGACCGTGCTCCCCGTCGGGCTGTTGCAAACGGGCGCGCCCGGTGGGCCGCGCCGCTCAATAATGCGCGATGGCCTCGATCTCGACCCGTGCCCCGCGGGGCAGGGCCGCCACCTGCACGGTCGAGCGCGCCGGGTAGTCGGCCGTGAAGAACCGTCCGTACACCTCGTTCATCGCCCCGAACTCGGCCAGGTCCACCAGAAAAGCGGTGGTCTTCACCACGTGCGCCAGACTCAGGCGTTCTGCTTCCAACAGGGCCCGGAGATTCAGCAACACCCGCTCGGTCTGGGCGCGGATGTCCCCGGCCACCAGTTGGCCCGTCGCGGGGTCGAGGGGAATTTGCCCCGCGCAAAAGAGCAGGTCGCCCACACGCACGGCATGGCTGTACGGACCCACCGGTGGCGGCGTGCCGGCGGGGCGGATCACGGTCTTGGTCGTCATGCCCGGGAGTGTGCCGGCCGGGCACGGGCTTGTCGAACGTCAACCGGCCCCGGCACCGGCCGGGGGTCCGCCAGCGTTCTGGTCGGTCGGCGGTTTGTGATGCCAAGCCCCACCGCTTCGCGTAGCCTCCGGGCGCGACATGGCACGCTCGGCACCGCCCCGTAATGGACTTCCCCGGTGGCTCACTCCCGGCTGGTGTTTCATGGTCGCCTGGCTGGCCGGAGCCCCGCCCGGGGCGGCCGTCCCCCGGCCCCCCGTTTTCCCCGCCCTGGACTTGGGATGGGAAAACTTTGACCCCGGTGAGCGGCTCCTGGCCGAATTGCATTGCACCGCCTGCCACGCGCCCGAACCCGCCGTGGCCGCGCGGCTCCGCACCCCGCCCGCGCCCGACCTGCGCCACGTCTATGACATGATCATGGACAGCCAGGCCGTG
>JBBIJZ010000046.1:0-30566 GCA_037445715.1 Verrucomicrobiales bacterium
TGGCCGCGGCCGGCCTGGCGCTGGCGCTGGCCGCCGGCGTGGCCGGTTGCGCCCGGCCCGCGCCCGGCACGGCCAAACAGGTCATCCAAAACATCGGCTCGGACACGATGGTGAACCTGGCCCAGGCGTGGGCCGAGGAGTACGCGCAGGTGGCCCCGGAGGTTTCCGTCGAGGTCTCCGGCGGCGGGTCGGGGCTGGGCATCGCCGCATTGCTCAACGGCACGGCGGACATCGCCAACTCCAGCCGCCGGATCGAGCCCGAGGAACAGGCGCGCATCACCGCGCGCACCGGCCAGGTGCCGCGCGAGTTCCTGGTGGGCTTCGACGCGCTCTCGATTTACGTGCACCGCAACAACCCGCTCGAGGAAATCAGCCTCGAGGACCTGCACGACATCTACGCCGAGGGCGGCCCGATTGACCGCTGGTCGCAACTGGGCGTGGGACCCATCCCCGGTGCGCGCACCGACCGGATCATCCGCGTCAGCCGCCAGAACAACTCGGGCACCTACCACTACTTCCGCGACGTGGTGTGCGGACGCGACGCGGACTTCAAGCTGGGGTCGCTGGACATGAACGGCTCGAAGGACGTGGTCGAACTGGTCTCCCGCACCCCGGCGGCCATCGGCTACAGCGGCCTGGGCTACCAGACCGACCAGGTCAAGATGCTCCGCGTCGCCCGCCGGCGCGGGCAGCGGGGGGTGCTGCCCTCGGTGGCGACGACGCTGGACCAGAGCTACCCCATCGCCCGGCCCATGTTCATGTACACGCCGGGCGAGCCGCCGCCGCACGTGCGGCAGTACCTGGACTGGATCCTCTCCCCGGCGGGCCAGCAGATCGTGGCGCTGACCGGTTACATCCCGTTGCGCGCGGAGGCCCCGGCCCGACCATGAACGAGACGCCCGCCACCCCCCTGCGCCGCGAGCGGCCGCGCCTGCACCGGCTGGCCGAACGCGGCGTGGAATGGACCATCCGCGCCTGCGGTTACAGCGCGATCTTTTTCGTGCTGGCCATTTTCCTGTTTGTGTTCCGGGAGGGCGCGCCGCTGCTGCCCAGGCTGGACTGGGCGCAGGTGCTCTTGAGCCCGGAATGGTACCCCACCTCGCGGGTGCACGTGCGCTACGGCGTGGCGGCGATGATCGCGGGCACGCTGAGCGTGACGGCCCTGGCGATGGTGCTGGCGGTGCCCTTCGGGCTGGGCGCGGCCATCTTCGTGTCCGAATTCTGCACCGGGCGGGTCAAGGAGACGTTGAAGGTGGTGATCGAACTGCTGGCGGCGGTCCCGAGCATCGTGTGGGGCTTCATCGGCCTGAGCGTGACCAATCACCTCATCCAGCGCTACCTGGCGGCGCCGGTGGGCCTGAACCTCTTCAACGCCGCCTGTCTGCTGGCGCTCATGAGCGTGCCCATCATCGTGAGCATCGGCGAGGACGCCCTCAAGGCCGTGCCGGATTCCTACCGCGAGGCGGCCCTCGCCCTGGGCGCCACGCGCTGGCAGACGGTGCACCGCGTCCTGCTGCCGGCGGCCCGCAACGGCCTGCTCGCCGCCGTGCTGCTGGGGGTGGGCCGGGCCATTGGCGAGACGATGGCCGTGCTCATGGCCACGGGCCACGCGAACCAGTTTCCCCGCAGCCTGTTCGACCCCATCCGCACCCTCACGGCCACGATCGCCGCCGAGCTGGGCGAGACGGCCGTGGGGTCGGACCATTACCGGATGCTCTTTGTCATCGGCCTGATGCTCTTCACCATCACCTTCATCGTGAACCTGCTCGCGGACCTGGCGGTGCGCGGCGTGCGGGGCAAGACCGGATGAACGCCCCGCCCTTCAGTCCCACCCCGCTGGTGCGCCGCAAGCTGCGCCAGGAACGCCTCGCCCGGGCGGTGCTGGCCGGCATGGTGCTGGCGATGGTGCTGCCCCTGGTGGCGCTGATCACCTACCTGGTGGTCCAGGGCGCACCGCTGCTCTCGTGGGGCTTCCTGACCACCAACCCGACGCACGGCATGCGCGCCGGCGGCATCTGGCCGGCCCTGCTGGGCACGATTTACCTGGTGGTCATCGCCCTGTTGGTGGCGGCGCCGGTGGGCGTGCTGTGCGCCATCTACCTCAACGAGTACGCCGGTGACAACTGGCTCACCCGCCTCATCCACCTGGCGGTGGTGAACCTGGCCGGCGTGCCCAGCATCGTGCACGCGCTCTTCGGCCTGGGGGCGTTTGTGCTCTTCGCCGGCCTGGGCCGCTCGATCCTGGCCGCGTCCCTGACCCTGGCCATCATGACCCTGCCGGTCATCATCGCCAGCACGCGCGAGGCGCTGGCGGCGGTGCCGATGGCCTTCCGCGAGGCGTGCTGGAACGTGGGGGCCTCCCGCTGGCAGACCATCCGGCACGTGGTCCTGCCCAACGCCATCAGCGGCATCCTCACCGGCGTGATCCTCCAGGTCTCGCGCACCGCCGGGGAAACCGCGCCCATCATGTTCACCGGCGCGGTGTTCTACAAAAAAATCGCCGCCGGCGACCCCTTCGCCTACGCCCTGAGCGACCAGTGCATGGCCCTCTCGATGCACCTGTACACCGTCACCACCCAGGTCACCAACGCCCCCGCGGCGCTGCCCTACGCCATCGCCGTGGTGCTCCTGGCCGCCGTGCTGGCGGTCAACGCCACCGCCATCCTCCTGCGCACCCGCCTGCGCTCCCGGAAGAAATGGTGAGCCCGCCCCCCAAGATCGCCGTGGAAAACCTCCGCGTCAGCTACGGCCCCCGCGAGGTGCTCCACGGCCTGTCCTTCACCGTCGCGGCCCACGAAATCCTCGGCATCATCGGTCCCGCGCAATCCGGCAAGACCACCCTCCTGCGCTGCCTCAACCGCACGCTCGAGTTCATCCCCCACGCCGTCCAGAGCGGCACCGTGCGGGTGGACGGCGAGGATGTGGCGCGGGTGCGGGACGTGCACGCCCTGCGGCGCAAGGTGGGCATGGTGGCGCCGCTGCCGGTGGGCCTGCCCATGACCATTTACGACAACGTGGCCTTCGCCCCGCGCTGCGCCGGCGTGCGCGACCGCGCCGAGCTGGACGCGCGGGTCGAGCGGTGCCTGCGCCAGGCCGCCCTCTGGGACGAGGTGAAGGACCGCCTGCACACGCTGGGCACGCGGCTTTCCGGCGGCCAGCAACAACGCCTGACCATCGCCCGCGCGCTCGCGCACGACCCGGAGATTCTCTGCCTGGACGAGTTCTCCATCGCCATTGACCCGGTCACCACCATGCGCATCGAGGAGGTGCTGCAGGGCCTGCGCCAGCGGATGACCATCGTGCTGGTGACCAACCTGGTCCAGCAGGCCCGGCGGCTGGCCGACCGGACGCTGTTTCTGTGGAACGGCGAGATCGTGGAACTGGACCGCACCGAGGTGATCTTCGGCGACCAGCCGCGCGACCGGCGCACCTACGAATACACCCGCGGCTACTTCGGCTGAGCCCGATGGACGCCCCCGAGTACAGCATCAGCACGCGCGGCCTGAACCTGTGGTACGGCACCTTCCAGGCGCTGGTGGACGTGTCCCTGGACATCCCGGCCCGGCGCATCACCGCGCTGATCGGGCCCTCGGGCTGCGGCAAGACCACGCTCCTGCGCTGCTTCAACCGCATCAACGAGCGCCTGGGCTACGTGACCACCCGCGGCGAAATCCGCGTGCTGGGCCGCAACATCTACGACCCCGACGTCTCGCTCATCGAGCTGCGCAAGGCGGTGGGCATGGTCTTCCAGCGGCCCAACCCCCTGCCGCTCTCGGTCTATGAGAACGTCGTCTTCGGCCTGCGCGTCCACCACCGGCGCCACGAACTGCGCCGCGACGCCCTGGACGCCGCCGTCGAGCAGGCCCTGCGCGAGGTGGGCCTGTGGGACGATCTCAAGGATCGGTTGGACACGCCCGCCCCGCGGCTCCAGCTCGAGCAGCAGCAAAAGCTCTGCATCGCCCGGCTGCTGCCGCTCAAGCCGCAGGTGATCCTCATGGACGAACCGTGCTCGGCGCTGGACGTCAACGGCACCCGGGCCATCGAGGAACTGCTCTTCGCGCTGCGGGAGCACTACACGCTGGTGGTGGTGACCCACAACATGGCCCAGGCGCGCCGGGCCAGTGACGAGTGCATCTTCATGCTGCTGGGCCGCGTGATCGAGCACCGCCGCACCGAGGACCTGTTCCTGAACCCGCGCCAGCCCCGGACCGCCGAGTACATCGAGGGCCGGTACGGTTGAACCGGTCCGGCTGCGCCGCCGGCTTCAACGCGCCCGGGGGGCGTCCGCCTTTTTCGCGCGGTTGTCCCGGATGATCTGCAGGACCTCGTCGAAGATGTCCGCCGGGACGATTTTGCCCCGGATTTGCGGGTAGGCCGCCTCGGCGGCGGTGCGCCACTCGGCCTCCAGCTCCGGGGTCACCGCGGTGACTTTCAGGCCGCGGTTCTGCATGGCGCGGATGGCCTCCTCGGATTCCCTGCGCCCGCTGGCCTTGATCTCCGCACCGGTCTGCCGGGCGGCGCGGAGCAGGGGCTCGCGCAGGGCGGCGGGCAGCTTGTCCCAGGTGGCCTTGCGGATGACGCACGCGCCCACCAGCGGCCCCCAGTTCAGGGCCAGCATGTACGGCGCGCGGGTGTCCACCTGGGTGGAGAGGGCAAAGACCGGCGGCAGCGGCGCCGCCTCGATCAGGCCGGTCTGAAACCCCGGCAGGATGTCGGCCGTCTCGAGGGCCACCGGCTGGAACCCGGCCGAGCGGTAAATCTGCAACTGGTCGGTGTTGCCCGCCCAGGAGAAGAGTTTGAGCCGCCGCAGGTCGTCGGGCCGGGCCACGGGTTGGGTGCTGAAGAAATGCACCCAGCCGGCATCCGACCAGAACAGCACCACGAAGCCCTTGGCCGCCAGCCGTTCCTCCAACCGCGGTTGGAGTTGCGCGCCCACGTGGTCCACCTCGTCCAGGTCGTGGAACCCCATCGGGATGGACAAAAGCCCCTGCACCGCCGGCTCGATCTCCGCCAGCCCCACGCCGGTGAGCATGGCCGCCTGGATCGAGTTGACCCGCATCAGGCCCACGGTGTCCGCCTCGCCGCCGAGCTTGCCGTCGGCGTAGATGACCAGGTCCACCGCGCCATTGGAGAGCTTGCGCCAGGCCTCGCGCAGGCCCAGCAGGCTCTTGTGAAAGGAGCTGCCGGTGGGCGCCAGCGTGGCCAGCTTGATGCGCTCGGCCGCGCGCGCGGCCGGGGAGGGGAGCCACGGGGCGACCAACAGCGCGCCCCACAGGAGGAACCACCGGGGAAAACGGCTTCGTTTCATGCGGCGTTGGACGTCAGGGACCGGGGGGGGGTTCAGGAATCAGGAACAAATCCTCGCGCCGGCCCAGCAGCCAGCGGGCGCGGCGTTGCATCACCAGGTTCACCAGGCGGTACTCCGGCGTGGCGTCCGCGTCCACGGCCAGGGCCCGGGCCAGCAGCGCATCGAACTGCGCGAGGTCCTGCGTCTGCGCGCACACCGCCTCCGCCAGCGCCACAAACGGCGCCGCCTGCCGGCCGCCGCTCAGGGCCACGGCGCGCTCGAAATGCTGGCGCGCGCGCGCGGCGGGGTCGCCCGGCGCGCCCTGGCGGGCCATTTCGTAGGTGATCAAAAACGTGTGCAGCGCGCCCTCGCCCCAGTCCGGGTCCAGCTCCAGGGCGCGGTCAATCAACGCCTCCATCTGCGGCACCTCGGCCACGTGTTCGGGGCGGTCCTTGGCCAGTCCGATGGCCGAGCCCCACGCCGCGGCGGTCCAGTACAGCAGGGGGACATCCGCCTTGCGCGCCCGCCGCACCGCCGCCCGGGGGTCGGCCCGCAGGGCCGCGCGGAAGCCGCGGTGCCGGGCCTCAAGCCCGCGCAGGCCGTAATCGCGCGCGCGCAGGTAGAGCCGGCGCGCCCGCTCGCGCAACGCCTGGGCGGCCGCCAGGTCGCGGTCCTCGAGCTCGTCCGCGTCCATTTGCACGAAGGCGTAGGCGTACTGGGTGAAACCGCTGGCGGTGGCGAAGAGCAGTCCGGGATGGCGCGGGCTCTCGGCGAGCAGGCTCTCCATGAGTTTCAGGCTGAAGGGCACGGCGGCGCGGACCAGCTCGGGATCATCATCGCGCGCGAAGGTGGTGCCCCCGCCGGCCAGGGCGTCGCCGACGCGGTTGACCGCAAATTTCTTGAGCGAACAACCGCCGGCGGTCAGGAGCAGCATCCCGGCCAGCGCGCACCGGGTTCCCCACCGCCAGGGTTTGTGCAAGAAACTCAGCACGGGCGGTCTGCATAGCACAAACACCGCCCGTGGCGAATCCCAAAATGGCACCCCCCGGCCCGGGCCCGGGGCCAAGGGTGCGGCGGCGCAAGGGCTGGCACGGATCCGACGCCACGGGGCGGGGTGGAGAACCGCCACCCCCTGGTGGCGGGCCGCGCGGCGACGTGGCGGGGCGGACGCCCGGTTCCCCGGCGGGCGGGTCGCCTCCCGTCGCGTCAGGCTCAAACTCGCAGGTCCGCGGCGCAGCGGAAGCCCACATTGGCGCAGCGGTCCAGGCGCGGTCCCCACAGAAGCACCTTGGCCGCGAAGTCCGCCGGTTGCGGGCCTTCGTCAAAGTACCAGGCCGGGCCGCCGCGCCGGTAAAAGCTCCCGCCGCGCAGGATGGCAAAGCGGGTGCGGCCGTCGCTGCGTTCGCTCTCGGTCCATTCCCACACGTTGCCGCACAGGTCCAGGCAACCGAAGGGCGAGCGGCCCTCGGGAAAGGCGTTCACCGGGGTGGTGTCGCCGGTGGCGCCGTCGTTGCAGCGGCCCGGCCTCCATTCCGGTCCCCACGGGTAACGCCGCCCGTCCGGGCCCTGAGCCGCCCACTGCCATTCCTCCTCGGTGGGCAGGCGTTTGCCCGCCCAGGCCGCGTAGGCGCGGGCGTCGGCCAGGTCCACGTACACCACCGGGTGGTCTTCCCGCCCGGGGGGTGGCGCGCCGTTCACCCAGTGGCGGAGGAAATTGGCCGGCTCGGCGGGCCGCCAGCCGCTGGCGGCCAGGAAGCGGGCGAACTCGGCGTTGGTCACCGGCGTGAGGTCCAGCGCAAAGGGCCGCAACGTGACCTCGCGCTCGAAGGTCAGCCGCCCGTGCAGCGCCGGGAAACGGGCCTCGAAGTGCGGATGCGTGGATTCGTAGAAACCGCACTCGCGCACGCGGAAGGTGGTGCGCAGCCGCACCCGCCCGCCCGGAATGGCCGCCATGCCGGGCGGAGCGGCGGGGCGGGGCGCGAGGGACGGCGGCGGTTGCCCCACGGCCCGGCGGGCGGGGAAACGGGTGCGCCAGTTGGCCCGTTGGAGCGTTTCCCGCTGTTGTTCGAGGAACCGCCCGAAATCTTCGCCCAGCGCCTCCGGCCGTCCGGCGATCAGGCAGCCGATGCCCCGCGGCGGCAGGTAACCGGTGATGGGTACCTCCGCCGGTTCGTGCCGCGGCCGCGCCAACCCCGCCCGCCGGCCCACCGCCGCCGCCCGCCCGAGGACGCCGTCCCAGACCTGCTCGCCGTCGGCACAGCGCACCACGAGCAACTCGCCGTGCACATCGCGCTCGGAGCGGTTGACCAGCGTCCAGACGCGCACGCCGGGGCCTTCCCAGAGGCTGGCGTAAACCTGCGACTGGGCGGTGGGCACCAGCGGGGTCCAGCCCTCGCCGGTGAACAGCGGGGCAAAGCGTCGTTGCAGCGGCCGCATGGCGCGCAGGATGGCCTTGTCCCGTTCGCACCAGCCGTTCCAGGTGCCGAAGACGTTTTCCCACACCAGCACGCCCGCGCCGTTCATCCAGGCGGCGTGCAGTTCGCCGGTGTGGTCGCGGTCCCAGCGGCAGATGAAGTGCTGCTGGTGCCGGCGCTCGAACCAGCGGTTGCGCAGCACGCCGGGTGCGGGGCTGTCCGCGAACCACTGGGCCCAGCTCAGGTGGTGGTCGTGGACGCCCTCGAGGGGCAGGGCCAGTTCACTCTCCAGCGCCACGCCGGGGCGCACGGCGTCGAGCGCCGCCCGCCACGCCGCGGCGCCGCGGTCCAGCGTGTCGAGAAATACGCCGTCGGCGTGCAGTGCGCCGACCAGTTCGGCCAGGGCCGCCGGGTCGTCGCGTCCTTCGCGGCGGGTCTGCGTGTCCCAGGGGTTGTAATCCAGGAACACCCGCACGCCGGCGCGGCGCAACTGCGCGATGGCGGCGCGCAGCCCCGCGAGGCCTCCGGGCTGGTCGTGGTAAAAGTCGAACTGGTTGCGCGCGTCCAGCCCCAGGCGCGGGTAGGCGTGCCAGAGCACCACGCTGTCGAAACCGCCAAACGCCGCGCGCGCGTCCGCCAGGAAGCGGTCCACGTGGTACCGGCCCGTGCGGAGGTCGCAGAACGCCTCGTCGTTGAGCATGACGAAGCCGCAGGCGAAATTGCGCGCCGTCCAGGCGAACTCGGGCCGCTCGTAGGCCGCGGCCGAGTAGTTCAACTCGGCCCGCCGCCGCCGGCGCCAGGCGTGGAGTTCCTGGCGAAAGTCCGGCCATTGGGCCGGGTCGTCCGGCGCGGGGATGAGCGGCTCCTCCGGGGCAAACTTCCAGGCGGCGCGCGCGCCGGGGGCCGGCGCACCGCGCACCCCGCCCAGCCCGGCCCCGGCCGCGAGCGCGGCGGCGCGGCGCAGCCAGTCACGTCGCGAAAGCCACATCGCGCGGATTTCATCCGCCGGGTGGGCAGAAGGCAATGCCGTTTGGTTCCCGTCGGAACGCCCGCGGCGTAGCGACGTTCGGAAGTTCGGGTAAGGCGGTCGCCGGACTGACTCCGGGTGGAACGGCCAACCCGGCCGTTCCCGGCGGCAACCTGCGCCGAGCCGGCCTATGGGGTACGTGCGTCTTGCGGCCGCTTGGCGTCGCCGGCCCGGCACCGGGACTCGGCCGCGTTCAATCCTCCCGCACCAGGTCGCCCACGTCCGCCTCGCCCGTCATCACGTCGGCCGCGACGCGGGTCCCGTCGGCGGGCCCGCTGATGCGCACCTCGCCCACCCGCCGCCCGGCGCGGTACACACCCAGGCGTTGTTCCAGCCGGGGCATCTGGTGGAAGGCAAAATCCACGATGACAAAGCGCAGCCGGGCATTCAAAAACACCACCCGCCCCTGCACCGGGGTCACCGGCGTCACTTCCGGGTAACGTGTCGGCAACCCCACTTCCGCGGCCCGGGGCGCGGGCGCGTTCGTCCCCGCGACCGGGACCGGGCCGGGGCTTGCGGCGGGCGGCGGGGCAACGCGGGCGCAAGACACGGCCAGGCCCACCAGCCCCCACCACGCCAGGACGGTGGCGGCACGCATGGGGCCAATCTCCGGGCAGGTCGTCCGGCCGTCAATCCGCGGCCGAAGCGCCCGGCGGGCGTTCCGCGCCGCGGGACTTTGGGCTGTTGTCGCGCGCCGGCGCCGGTTATGCTCGCCGCGGTGAAGCTCTCGGTTAAGAGCGACTACGCCGCCCGGGCCGTGCTGGGTCTGGCACGGGCCTACCATTCCGGCGTCGCCTGCAAGGTCGAGGAACTGGCCGCCGCCCAGGGCATCCCCGCCAGTTACCTGGTCCAGATTCTCATCGAACTGAAGGCGCAACAGTTGGTGCGCAGTCTGCGCGGCAAGGACGGCGGCTACCTCCTGGCCCGGCCCCCGCGCGAGATCACCCTGGGCGACGTGCTCCGCGCCGTGCACGGCGAACTGCTCGAATCCCCGGCGCGCAACGACCCGGCCTGCCCGCCGGAACTGCGCGAGGCCTGGACCCGCCTGCAGCAAACCGCCAACGCCGCCGCCGACAGCATCAACTTCCAGGACCTCCTGGACCGCGCGGCCGAGAACAGCAAGATGTACTACATCTGACCTGCCGGCCGGCCCGGCCCGGCCGCAGGCTCCGCTCCCGTGCCGACCGTTGCCGACATCCTCCGGGCGGAAATCGCCGCCGCCGGTCCCATTTCCTTCGCGCGGTTCATGCACGCCGCCCTGTACACCCCCGGTCTGGGCTACTACGAGCGCCGGCCCGGGCGCCTCGGCCGGGCGGGGGATTACTTCACGAGCGTGAGCGTCGGCCCGGTCTTCGGCCAATGCCTGGCCGCGCGGTTCGCCACCTGGCTGAACGCCCTGGACGCCGACCGCCCGCGGCAACTCGTGGAACTCGGCCCCCACGACGGCCGCCTGGCCCGGGACCTCCTTGACGCCCTTGCCTCCGCCGCGCCGCACGGGGGCGCCCGCCTCGAATACGTGCTGGTGGACCCCTCTCCGGTGCGCCGCGCCTGGCAGGCGGACACGCTCGCGCCCCACCGCGACCGCGTGCGCTGGGTGGCCGACCTGACCGGGTTGGCGCCCGGCTCGGTGTGCGGCGTGATCTTCGGCAACGAGTTTTTCGACGCCCTGCCGGTGCATCGCCTGGGCTGGGATGCCGCGGCGCGGGACTGGTTCGAGTGGTGCGTGGGCTGGGACGGCACGCGGTTCTGCCGGGTCCGCTCCCGGCCGGACGGGACGCGGGATTTGCCCGCCGCCGCCCGGCGCGAAGCGCTGGCGGCCGAATACCCGGCGCTGAACGAACCGGCCGTGCAGGCCGCGCTGCCGGACGGTTTCACCGTCGAAGTTTGTCCCGCCGCCCGGGCGCTCTGGACCGCGGCCGCGCGGGCGCTGGGGACCGGCTGGCTGGTGGCGTTGGATTACGGGCCGGACCGTGAAGCCCTGCGGCCGGAGCGGCCGGACGGGACGTTGCGCGCCTTCACCCGCCATCACCAGACCGCGGAGGTGCTGGCCGAGCCGGGCGAGCAGGACCTGACCGCGGACGTGAATTTCCCCGCGCTGTTGGCGGCGGGCGAACGTGCCGGGTTGCACACCGTGGCGCTCTGCGCGCAGGGCCGGTTCCTGGTCGAAATCCTGCGCGCGCAGCCGCTGGCCGCCGGCTGGAGTGCGGCGCAACGGCGGCAGTTCCAAACCCTGATCCACCCCCAGCACCTGGGCGAGCGGTTCAAGGTGCTGGTGCAAAGCCGGCTGCCCACCCGACCATGAACGCCCCGCCCGAGCGCGTCCTGGTCTGCTTCGCCCTGCCCGAAGAGGCGCGGCCGTTCGAGGCCCTGGCCGGGCGGCGGCCGCACGTCCGGGTGCTGGTGACCGGCATGGGCCGCCAGAACGCGCGCCGGCGTGCGCGCCCGGCCCTGGCGAGTGCTCCGCCGGCCGTGGTGCTCACCTGCGGCTTTGCCGGCGGGTTGAACCCGGCCCTGGCGCGGGGCGAGGTGGTGTTCGCCGCGGAGCCGGGATTTGTCTGGCGGGACCGGCTGCTGGCGGCCGGCGCCCGACCGGCCACGTTTCATTGCGCCGACCGCATCGCCGCAACGGCGGCCGAAAAGCGGCAACTGCGTGAAGCCACCGGCGCCGACGCGGTCGAGATGGAGTCCGCCGCCCTCGCGGAGGAATGCCGGCAGCGCGGGGTGCCGTGCGCAACCGTGCGGGTGATCTCGGACGCCGCCGGCGAGGATTTGCCGGTGGACTTCAACCGCTTTCTCGGTCCCGACCAGCGGCTGGTCTTGTCGCGGCTGGTCGGCGCCGCGCTGCGGCGTCCCGCCCTGGTGCGGGCGTTGCTGGCGCTGCGGCGCACCACCCGCGCCGCGGCGCAACGGCTGGCGGAGGTCCTGGCCGCGGTTACGGCCGATCCCCGGTGGTGAGGCTGGCGCCGGGACCCGGCGCGGGGGGGGGCGTGGTCCGGGTCTGCTCGCTCCAGGCCACCAGCGCCGCCCCCACCACGATCAGGCCCACCCCCGACCAGCGCAGGGCGCTGATCTCCTCGTGCCGAATGAAGCGCGCGGCCAGGGCGGTGATCACAAACCCCAGCGAGGTCAGCGGCCAGATCAGGCTCACGTCTTTCTGAGACAGCAGGTAGAGCAGGATGCCGAAGAAGGCCGCCTCGAAGGCCACGCCCAGCAGGAGGTACCGGTTGGTCGCCCCGCGCCCGATCAGGCGGGCGATTTCCGGGAGGCTGACGCGTTTGAGTTCGCCGATCTCGTGCAGGCCCTGGCTGAGCAACACCACCCCCACGGCCTCGAGCACCAGGCCCACCAACAGGATGAGGACAATCTTGAGCATTTCAGAGGTCCGCGTACCGGATGAGTTGAATCTGTTCCGCGGCCAGCGCGGCCCGCACCCGCGGACTGACCAGCGCCTCGAATTCGGCCCGAGCGTCCGGCAGCGCGGGGTGCGCGTAAAGTTCCGAATCGCCCCCCGGCAGCCGCGGCAGCAGCGCCAGCAGGTAATCTTCGGTCACCCGCCCGTTGAGTTGCAGGCCGAACACCCGGTCCGTGTGCCGCAGCCCGGCCCGCCGCAGCCGGGGACGCGCGGCCAGACTGAGCAGGTGGAAAATCACCGCGTGGCTCACCCGGTAGGCCCAGGCGCCCCCGGCCAGGCGGGCGTTGAGCCAAAACGGGTCGCGCGTCAGCCGCAGCGCGCGCAGGCCGTGGCGCCCACCCAGCTCGAGCACCACCGGGAAGACCCGTGGGTGCAGGTGGAAATGGAGATGGCCGTTGACGTGGTCCAGCACCAGGCCGGTGCGGGCGAAGGCCGCGAACTGCGCGGCGATTTCCCGGCGCAGCGCCGCGCGCAGGTCGCGCCGGAAGAAGTATCGCCAGCCGGCCCGTACCGCGCCGGCCGGCAGTTGGCCCGCGGCGTCGGCCAGGCCGGGGTTTTCCGCCGCCGTCAGGGCGGCGCGCCCGCAGACCAGCGCCAGGTGCAACCCCACGCCCAGGCGGGGACAGGCGCGGGCCAGCGCCACGGCCTCCTCGGCCGCCGGCTCGTTCACCATCAGGCTGGCGGTGGTGAGGATGCCTTCGCGGTGGGCGGCGAGGACCGCGGCGTTGACGGCGGGCGAGCGGCCGAAGTCGTCGGCGTTGACGATGAGCCGGCGGGGCGGGGGCTCAGGGGACGCCATAGTTGGGGCGGAACGGCCCCACGCGCAACCGCCACCAGGTGCGGGCGGTGAGGTAGAGCTTGGTGGCCCGGCTCAACCGCGCGCGCGGGCCCGAGAACACGTCGAAGCCCCGGGCGGTGAGGCGGCGCAGCAGGTTCCAGTACACCGCGCCCATCAACTCGGCCGCGATGAGCGCCCGGCGGTCGTCGGTCGGCAGCAGGGCGGCGGCCCGGGCGTAGTGCTCCCGGGCGCGGGCGGCCACGCTTTCGGCCAGGGCGCGGTAGCGTTCGGTGTAGCGGCCCTCGAGAATCTCGGCCTCGCTCACCCCGTGCCGTGCCAGTTCGGTCTGCGGCAGGTAAATGCGGCCGCGGGCGGCGTCCTCGCGCACGTCGCGGAGGATGTTGGTCAGTTGAAAGGCCCGGCCCAGGGCCTCGGCGTAGTCGGCGCTTTGGGGGTGGCGGCAACCGAAGATGCGCAGGCTCAGCAGGCCCACGGCCGCCGCCACCCGGTGGCAGTACAGGTCCAGTTCCGGCCAGTCCGGGTAGCGGGTGTGTTCGAGGTCCATCGCGCAGCCGGCCAGGACTTCGTCGAAGAGGTCAAAGGGCAGTTGGTAGGTGACCAGGTGGGGTTGGAGTTCGCGGAGGACCGGCAGGCGGGGCGTTTCGCCCCCCACGGCGCGGCGGAGGTCCTCGCGCCAGGCGGCCAGGGCGCGGCGGCGCTCGGCGAGGGGCACGGCGGTGTCGTCGGCCACGTCGTCCACCTCGCGGCAGAAGGCGTAGAGCGCGGCCATGGCGCGGCGCCGGGCCGGGGGCAACAGGACAAAGGCCAGCGCGAGGTTCGAGGCGCTGCGGCGGGTGATGGACTGGCAGAGCGCGTCACTCACAGGCCGGCGGGCGGCTGGCCTTCCGGGCGGGGCGGGGGCAGGCCGCCGGTCTCGGCGAGGGTGGGGTTGCGGCCGCGGTGGCTGCGCCGGCGGCGCCGGCGGTGGTGGTGGTGTTCGCCCGCGGGGGAGTTTTCCGCCGCGCTCTCCGTGTTTTCCGGGGCGGGGGCGGGACTGGATTCGGTGTGGTGCCGGTGGTGGTGGTGATGGTGGCGATGGCGCCGGCGGTGGCGGCGTCCTTGCCACCACCAGAACACCAGCAACAGCAGCAAGACGCCCAGGGCCGCGCAGACCAGCAGGATGGTCAGGGCGTCCCGGCTGATCCCCGGCACGGCGGTGGGGGGGGTGCTGCTCGGGGGCGCGGGCAGGGAGGCCAGCAGGGGCGTCAACGGGTCGGCGTTCATGCGTCCGGGGCGGGGGTCGGGGCGGTGTCCTGCACGTGGTCGAGGGGGATATTGTGGTGCTGGAGCCGGTAGCGCAAGGAGGCCAGGCTGATCTGCAACCGGGCGGCGGTGGGTTCCAGGCGGTACTGGTTGGCCTCGAGGGTCCGGAGCAGCAGTTCGCGTTCGTAGGCGGCCAGCCGTTCATCCAGCGAGCCGGCGCCCTCCTCGGGCGGGGGCGGCAGGTGGCGGAGGCGGTTTTCCACGGCGAAGTCCGGCAGGTTGCGGGCCTGGAGCAGGTCGGTGGTCTCGAGGATGACGCCGCGTTCGATGACGTTGCGCAGTTCGCGGACGTTGCCGGGCCAGTGGTGGCGGCGGAGCTTGTCGGCCGCCGCCGGGGTGAGGTCGCGGACGGTCTTGTTCATGGCCAGGCTGTACTGGGCCAGGAAGTGGCGGGCCAGCCGGAGGATGTCCTCGCCGCGCTCGCGCAGCGGGGGCGGGCGCAGTTGCACGACGTTGAGGCGGTGGAAGAGGTCTTCGCGGAAGGCGCCGCGGCGGATGGCCTCGACGATGTCACGGTTGGTGGCGGCGATGAGGCGCACGTTGACGCGCAGCTCCTGGTTGCCGCCCACGCGGGTGAAGCTGCCGTCCTCGAGGAAGCGCAGCAGCTTGGCCTGGAGCGGGCGGCTCATGTCGCCGATTTCGTCCAGGAAGATGGTGCCGCCGTCGGCCTCCTCGACGCGGCCGGCCTTCTGGCGGAGGGCGCCGGTGAAGGCGCCCTTTTCGTGGCCGAAGAGTTCGCTTTCGAGCAGGGTCTCGGGGATGGCGGCGCAGTTGATGCGCACGTAGGGCCGGTGGTGGCGCCGGCTCAGGGTGTGGATGGCACCGGCGATGAGTTCCTTGCCGGTGCCGCTTTCGCCGAGGATCAGGACGTTGGCGTTGGCCGGGGCGACGGTCTGGATGAGCTGGCGCAGGGCCTGCATGGCCGGGCATTCGCCGATGATCTGGTCCAGGCGCACGGACTGGCCGACCTGGGCGCGGAGGGCCTCCAGTTCGCGCGCCCGGCGGTACTCCTCGGCGCAGCGGCGGATGGCGTGTTGGAGCCGCTCCGGGTCGAAGGGCTTGGGCAGGTAGTCAATGGCGCCGGCCTTGATGGCCTGGACGGCCAGTTGGGAGGTGTCGTAGGCCGTGATCATGAGCACCGGCAGGTCGGGCTTGCGCAGCTTGATCTCGCGGATGAGGTCGTAGCCGCTCATGCCCCCGAGGCGGGCGTCGGTGATGACCAGGAAGAACTCCTGGGTGTGGATGAGCCGCAGGGCCTCCTCGGCCGATTCGACCGAGCGGACCTCGTAGTCCGGGCACACCGCCGCCATCATGCTCTCGAAGATCGCCCGGGCGTTCTTCTCGTCATCCACAAACAGCAGCGGCGGCAGGGGCACGGTCATGGGCGCAAACGCAACAAGGTGCGAGCCGGTAACGTTAGGACAAAGCGGGCCCCGTGGCCAAGCGAGGAATCCTCAACCCAGACCCGGCCGCCGTAGAGTTCGACGTTGTGTTTGACGATGGCCAGGCCCAGCCCGCTGCCCTTTTGGCGGGTCGAGAAGTACGGCTCGAAGATGCGCTCGCGCAGCTCGACCGGCACGCCCGGGCCGTCGTCCTCGATCTCGATGCGCACGGTGAAGTCCGGCTCCAGCCGGGTGCGGATGCGGAGGCGGCCGCGGCCGTCGAGGATGTCGCGGGCGTTTTGGAGCAGGTTCACGAACACATCCAGCAGGTGGTTGCGCTGGACCAGCAACTCGGGCACGCCCGGGGCGTAATCCCGCTGGATTTGCACCGGGTACTTGACGGCCGGGGGGAAGACCCGGGCGATGGCGGCCTCGATCACCTCCTTGAGGTCGAGTTTTTCGACGCGCCCCTCGACCAGTTGGGCGTAGCCCATCAGCTCGGTGATCAGGCGGTCGGACTTGGCGACCTCCTCGCGGATGATCTGGATTTGCTGGGTGATGGTTTTGCCCTCGCGGAGGGTTTGCTGGAGGGTGTAGGAGGCGGTGTTGATGATCGCCAGGGGGTTTTTGAGCTGGTGGGCAATCTCGGCGGCCAGGCGGCTGGAGGCGGCCAGTTGTTCCTGACGCAGGGCCAGTTCCCGCGCCTCTTCGCGCGCCCGGCGCTCGCGCTCGAGCAGGTAGCACAGGCCCTGGAGCCAGAAGGCCACCACCAGGAGCAACAGGAGGCGCAGCCCGAACGGACGACCCAGGCCCAGGGCCAGGGTGAAGGGGTCGGTGGGCGGCAACGGCGCGCCGATCAGCTCCGGATTGTCCGGCTGGGTGAAGGTGTCCAGACGGGTGATGTATGCGTCGGCGATTGCGCCGCCGGCGTAGCCCAGCACGGTCAGGAGGTTCAGGCCCATTTGCAGCGCCACCGAGGAGAGGCTGCGGGAGTTGCGCAGCAGCAACAGCGGGTAGAGCCAGTAAAGCTGGCTTTCCACCCCGCCGGTCAACGCCACGATCGCGCCCAGGAACCAGGCGTCCAGCAACGCCACGCCGAAGACCAGGGCGTGCCGGCCGGCGGGCGGCAGTTGCGCCGCGCCCAGCAGCAGGATGCCCGTGCCCACACTCAGGGCCAGGTACACGAAGAACAGCCCCTGCACGGTGCGCAGCGCGGTGCGCCAGGCCTCGTGCAGGCCGCCGCCCCGCAGTTCCCACGCCGGGCCCGGGCCGGTGTCCGCCAGGCCGGAGCCGAACAGGTAGTACGCCACCAGGAACACCACCACCGCCCGGATGATCAGCACCACGTCGCGCTCCCAGAACAACGGGGCCTCGGGGGCCGGGGCGGGCTGGTCGCCGGGTGCCCCCCGACGCCGGAGCCCGGCAAACCAGGTTGGCCAGCGGGCGAAGTTCATGGCACAGCCGGCCTCAACCGCCGTCCCCGGTCAGCGCCAGCGCGCGCGCGGCGATCTGTTCCACCGGCCAGAGCCGGCCCAGGCCCTCGTAGCCGCAGGCCAGCAGCCCCTCGTCCGGCCCGAGGAATTCGGCGCCGCGGGTCCGGAGGATTTGCACGTTCTGCTGCGTGGCGGGGTGGAGCCACATCTTGCCGTTCATGGCCGGGGCCAGGAGCAGCCGCGCCCCGGGCCGCAGGGCCAGGGCGATGCAGCTCAGGGCGTCGTCGGCCAGGCCGTGGGCCAGTTTGGCCAGGCAATTGGCCGTGGCCGGGGCGATCAGGAGCAGATCGGCCGCGTCGGCCAGGCGGATGTGGACCGGTTCCCCGCCGGGCTCCACGGCGTACAGGTCGGTGACTACCGGGTGGCGGGAGAGGGTCTGAAACGGCACCGGCGTCACGAACCGCTGCGCATCGGCGGTCATCACCACGTGCACGGCGCGGCCGGCCTTGTTGAGCAGGCTGGCCAGGTCCACCGCGCGGTGCGCGGCGATGGAGCCGGTGACGCCCAGGACAATGGTGGCGGGACGCGACATGGCCGTTTACCCGGCAGCGGCGGCGCCCGCCCCGGCCTGACGCCGGGCGGTCCGCAGCTTTTCGACTTCCAGAATGGCCTGCACGCGACGCACGTCGGCTTCGACGGTTTCGCTCAGCACAAGATAATCGAACCGGGGCCAGGTGGCGATTTCGCGGCGGGCCTCGGCCAGGCGGCGTTCGATCACCTCGGGGGGGTCCTGGGCGCGGCGGCGCAGGCGCTCGGCCAGGATTTCGACCGAGGGGGGCGTCAGGAACACGGTCACCAGGGCCGCGCGCAGCCGGGGCTCGCCCCGGGCCAGGGCGCGGAGGTTGTCCGCCCCCTGCACGTCCACGTTCAACAACACGTCCCGGCCGCGGTCCAGCAGGGCCAGGGCCTCGGCGCGGCGGGTGCCGTAGCGATGGCCATAGACCACGGCGTGCTCGAGGAACTCCCCGGCGGCCACCTGGCGCTCGAACGTCTCGGGCGTCAGGAAGTGGTAGTCCACCCCGTCCTGCTCGCCGGGCCGCGGCGGGCGGGTGGTGCAGGTGATCACCCGGGCCAACCCGGGCACGCGGGACAGGAGTTCCCGGCTCACGGTGGTCTTGCCCCCGCCCGAAGGGGCGGAAAGCAGCAGCAGGACCGGTGCGGGCGGGGGCAGGGGCGGGGTGCTCATGGCGGGGCGGGCTTACTCGACGTTCTGCACCTGCTCGCGGAATTTCTCCAGCTCGCTCTTCAGGAGCACCACGGCGCGGGAGATGGCGGCGTCGGCGGCCTTGGCGCCGAGGGTGTTGATCTCGCGGCCCATCTCCTGGGCCAGGAAGTCCAGGAGGCGCCCCACCGGCGCGCGCGCCCGGCGCGCCTGGTCGAACTGGGCGAAGTGGCTTTCCAGCCGGGAGAGTTCCTCGGAGATGTCCGCGCGGTCGGTGAAGAAAACCACCTCGCGCACCACGCGTTCGTCGTCGGCGCGCACGTCCGCAAGGCCGGCGGCCCGGATGCGCTCCAGGAGCCGTTGGCGGTAATCGCGCAGCATCCGCGGCACCCGGCGGCGGATGCCGGCCACCAGGCGGCGCATGGTGCGGATGCGGCCGGCCAGGTCGCGCGCCAGGTGGGCGCCTTCGGCGGTGCGGGTGCGCTGCAGGGCCGCGAGGGCCTTTTCGAGGGCGGCCTCCAGCAGCGGCGCCAGGGCCGCGGCGTCGGCCTCGGGGTCCTCGGTGCGAATCACCCCGGGCACGCGCAGCAAGGTGTCCAGCGTCACCGCCCCTGCCAGGTGCAGGTCCCGGGCCAGGCGGCCGAGGGCCTCGGCGTAGGTGCGGGCCAGGGGCTGGTTCAGATGCACCCGCCGGCGCCAGGCCTCGTCGGCGGCGTGCAGGGTCACGCGCACCTGCACGCGGCCGCGGGCGACGTGGCGGTGGATGAGGTCCCGCGCGCGGGCCTCCAGGGGTTCGAGCTCGCGCGGCAGGTTGAGCAGCAACTCGCTCTGCCGGCGGTTGAGGGAGCTGATCTCGACGGCGAGCTTGAATCCGCCGCGCGCGGCCTCGCCGCGACCGTACCCGGTCATGGACTTCATCGCCGGCGGACTATGGGCCGGGGCGCGGGGGGTGTCGAACCCGGAATGGCCGGGGCGGGGACGGACTTCGCGCTTGAGCCAGCCGGGCGGGCGCCTATGCTGAGGGCGTGGCATCTCAGGGCCTTCATCTTTCCCAGCGCCTGGCGCTGCAACAGGTCTTGGCGCCGCAACTGCAGCAATCGCTGGCCCTGTTGCAGGCGCCCATGCTCGAGTTGCAGGCCCTGGTGCAGCAGGAGCTGGCCCAGAACCCCGTGCTCGAGGAGGTGCCCGCCCCCGAGCCCGCCGCCCAGGAGCTGCCGCCGTTGCACGACCCCCACGACCCGCAGGAGCCGCCGGCGGATGTGCGCTACGACCCGGCCACCGAAAAACCCTCCGCCGCGCCGGCGGACGACTTCGAGGCCGAGTTCCAGCGCCTGGTCCAGATGGACCAGGAGTGGCGCGACGTGTTCGCGCAGGGCAACCTGGCCGCGCCCCACAACGAGGAAGAGGAGGAGCGGCGCCAGTTCATGTTCGACTCGCTCGTGGCCGGCACCTCCCTCCAGGAGCACCTGCTCGAACAGGTGCGGCTCTCCGAGCTGGACGAGCAGCAGCGCGCCATCGCCGAGTTGATCGTGGGCAACGTGGACGAGCGCGGCTACCTCCAGAGCAGCCTCGAGGAAATTGCCTTCTCGGCCGGCGTGCCGGTCGAGCAGGTGGCCGAGGTCCTCCGGGTGGTGCAGACCTTCAACCCGCCGGGGGTGGCCGCCCGGGACCTGCGCGAGTGCCTGCTGCTCCAGTTGGAGCGGGCCGGCCGCCGGGACTCGCTCGAATACCGGATCGTGGACCGCCACCTCGAGACCCTCGCCAAACACCGGTACCCCGAGTTGGCGCGCGCCCTGGACGTGGACCTGGACGCCGTCAAGGCCGCCGCCGAGCGCATCACCCACCTCGAACCCCGTCCCGGACGCGAGTTCTCCGCCGAAGACCAGCACTACGTGGTGCCGGAAATCTTCGTCACCCCGAACACCCCCGAGGCGTTTCACTTTTCCGCGGCGGAAATCCGGGATCTGGACCGCCTGGTGGCCACGTGGGCACCGCTGCTCAACGCGCCCGCCGCACCACCCGCCGCCCCGTCGCCGTCCGGAGCGACGGGTCCGGAAGCACCGGGGGGCAACGGCGCCGCCAGCGCGGCGTTCGTGGCCGGCGGCTGGACCTTCGGTCCGGTGGACCCGCTGGCGCGCGCCGTGTGGGACGGGCTCTCGGACCGGACCCGCGCCCTGCTGCGGCAGTACCGCCAGGAGCCGGCCCCGGAGACCCGCTCGGCCCTTTTGACGACGCTTTGCCGGGACCTGAACCGCCTGCTGACCGGCCCCTCGTTGTTCGACCGGGCCACGCTGAGCGGACGCAGCTTCAGCGCGGAGACGCTGGAACGCGGCCGCGAAAACCCGCGGGGCATCAGCCGGGTCAAGCTCAACCGCCTGCTCCTGGAGGAGGCGTTCCCGCGCGTGTTCCTGCGCAACAGCGAGGAGGACTATCTGGTCAGCACCAACAACGACACCCTGCCCCACCTGCGCATCAGCCACACCTACAAGGAACTCATGACCCGCCCGGACAGCCCGGAGGAGGTGCGCGCCTACATCCGCGAGAAAATCCGCGCCGGCAAGTACCTCATCAAAAGCCTCCAGCTCCGCCAGCAGACCCTGCTGAACATCGGCCGGGAAATCGTCCGCCGGCAGCGCGAGTTCTTCGACATGGGCCCGACCCACCTGCGGCCGATGACCATGGCCCAGGTGGCCGGTGCGGTGGGCGTGCACGAGACCACCGTCAGCCGCGCCGTCTCCGGCAAGTACATGCAAACCCCGCAGGGCCTCTTCGAGCTGCGCTATTTCTTCACCTCCGGTCTGCCCACCGCGGGCGGCAACGGCGCCGTCTCGAACGAAAGCGTCAAGCAGATGATCCTCGAACTGGTCTCCCGGGAGGACAAAAACAAGCCGCTTTCCGACGAGGAAATTGTCCGCCAGCTCGGCGCCCGCGGCATCCTCATCGCCCGGCGCACCGTGGCGAAGTACCGGTCCGAGCTGAACATCCTCCCCTCCCATCTGCGCCGCGTGTACTGAAGGGCGCCCCTCCCGGTGTCCCGCCGTCTGTTGCTTCTCGCCAGTCCCGCCGTGGCCGCCCGGCCGCAGCTGCAAGGCCGGCTTCAACCCGCGCTCGCCGCGTTGGAACGCGCCGGCGCGGCGCTCCACCGGGTTGCCACCTCCAGCCTCGCCCAGGCCCGCCGGCTCGCCCGCGAGGCGGCGCCGCATTTCGACGCGGTCGTGGCCGCCGGCGGGGACGGCACCACGCGCGCCGTGGCCGACGGGTTGTTGACCGCCGGGGAAGCGCGCGCCGCGCTGGGCCTGCTGCCCCTGGGCACCGGCAACGACCTGGCCAACCAGCTCGGCGTGGGGCGCCTGCCCGCGGCGCTGGAGGCCCTGTGCGTGGGCCGGGAGCAACGGCTGGACGTGATCGAGGTCAGCGACCCCACCGCACCGGGTCGCACGCCGCAACATGCGCTGTTGTTCGCGGCGGCGGGTTTCGCGCCGGCCCTGCTGGCCCGTACCCGACCGTGGCTCAAGCGCTGGCTGGGGCGCTCGCTGAGCTACTCGGCGGGGTTTTTCCTGGCGTTGGCCCGCTTCCGCGCGCCCTGGTTGCGCGTGCAGGCCGGGGACTGGCGCCGGAAAGGCCGCTTTTTCCACGTTTGCGCGGGAAACGGCGAGCGGGCCGGGGGCGGCGTCATGCGGCTCTCGCCGGGCGCGCGCCTGAATGACGGTCAGTTGGAACTTTGCCTGATCGGGGCCCTGAGTCGGCTCGAGATCGTGCGGAATTTCCCGCGGCTGTTGCGCGGCACTTTTCCCGGGCATCCGCAGGTGAGCTACCAGCCCGGGCGCGAACTGGTCATCGAGTCGGATCAGCCCCAACCGCTGGCCCTGGACGGGGACGTGGCGGGCGCCACGCCGGCCCGCTTGCGGGTGCTCCCGGGCGCGCTGCGCGTGATCGCCCCCGGCGTGTGACCGCCGCCCGGTGCGCCGGCGCCTCGCCCGACTCCCTAGGGCCGCAGCCAACCGGGGCGCGGTTTTTTGGGGGGACGCAAAATTTTGAAACCCGACCGGCGCGAAAGGGGTTTGCCTCCCTGCCCGGAGACGAACCGCGGGTCGTACCCGTGGTTCCCGGGCGAACACGATGACCACGACCCTGTTTCTTGCTCCGCATGCGCTGCGGACCTTTGCGCCGGTTTGCCGGTGGTGCGGCGCGACCCTTCCGCTGCTGGATTGCCGCTACACCGCCACGGCCGGGTGTCGTCGGGCCGCCGGGCCGTTGCACCGGCTGTGGCTCGACACGCTGGCCGCCGAGCGCCGCGGGGTCGCCCGGTTCGAGTGGCTGGGCTGGGCGGGGTTGGGGTTGATCAGCGCGGCCGCCCTGGCCCTGAGCGTGGGCCGGGGCGCGGAACTGGGGAGGTGGTTGAGCGATTTCACCACCGGGCTCGGGCGCGTGTGGGGCGCGGGCTAGGCCGGTCCGGCCCCGCGGAGTCATGGGGCCTCGGGCGCCGCGACCTTGTCCTGCACCGCGCGCCAGCGGCGTTCCCAGTCCGCCCAGGTCCAAAGCCAGGCTTCGCCGGCGTAGCGGGCGCGGGCGGCGGGGAGCAGTTCGGCCAGGCGGCGAAGGGCGGGGGCAAGGTCGGATTCGCCCCAGCGCAGGCGGGCCTCGAGGAGGTTGAGGTGGTTTTCGGGGTAGTGCGGCGCCAGTTCGCGCGCGCGTTCGAGATGCCGGCGGGCCTTGCCGCGATGGCCCACGCTCACCGGCCAGCCGGGCGCCTCGAGGTAAAGCAGCCCCAGGTTGCGGTCCGGACCGGCTTCATCGAAGTGCTCGTCCAACTGCCGGGCGCGAAGGAACCAGGTCTCCATTTCCCGGACCAGGGGCAGGGCCCCCAGGGAGCGGGTGCGGGCGAGCTGGCCGAGGTTCATGCCCAGGTAATACGGCACGGCGGCCACGTTCGTCTCCCGGGCCAGGGCGGCCCGGCAGGCGGCGATGCCGCGCTGGGCGAGGGCGGCGCGTTCGGCGTTGTCCCGCGCAAACTCGGCGCGGTCAAAGCAGGCCCGGCCCAATTGCCAGGCGCTGGTGACGTTGGTGGGCGTCTGCTCGAACGCCGCCGCCGCGGCCTGATAGGCCCGCTCCGCGCGCGCCCGGGCCGCCTCGGCGAGGGTCGCGGTTGACTCGGGAAGCGCCTCGCCGGCCCGCGCGCGCGGCAGCCACCCCAAGCACAAGAGTGCCGCCAGCATCCCGCCGGCGAAGACCGGCCGCCGGGACTTCCTCATTGCGCGGGTGCGGAGGGGCTTTATACTCACCATGCTTTGAAACTGACGTGGCTATGGATCGGACTGGCCGGCCTGTTGTGGGGCTCCACCGGGTGCAGCGGCATCAACGCCTCCCACAGCGTCTCGCCGGCCTCGTTTTTCCTGCCCGGGCTCATCCGGGCAGAACCGGCCGCGCCGCCCGCGCCGGCCGGGTCCCCGGCCCCGGCGGCCGAGCCCACGTTGGTGGTCCAAGCAAACTGAAACCATGCGTTTTCCCCTCGCGCTGTCGGTCAAGATTGCCCGGCACATCATCAAACACAAGCTGCGCCGCACCCCCAAGTTCGCCCTGGTGCTGCAACTGGAGCCGCTGCACACCTGCAACCTGACGTGCACCGGCTGCGGGCGCATCCGCGAGTACTCGACCAGCCTCAAAGACATGGTTCCGTTGGAGCGTTGCCTGACCGCCGCGGCCGAGTGCGACGCCCCGATGGTCTCGATCTGCGGCGGCGAGCCGTTGATCTACCCGAAAATCGAGGAGCTGGTCGAAGGGCTGCTCGCCCAGGGCCGCATCGTGTACCTCTGCACCAACGGCCTGTTCATGCGCAAAAAACTGGTGGACTACCTGGCCGCCATTTACACGCCCGCCGAGGAGCGGCGGTTGCAGGCCCTGCTGGGCGAAAAGCTCATCACGGACAAACAGGCCGCCACCATCCGCCAGGGCAAGACCGACGGCCGGCCGGTCATCGGCCCCACCCAATGGCTGTACTGGAACGTCCACATTGACGGCCTGGAATACACCCACGACCTCATCGTCGAGCGCGAGGGGGTGTTCCAGGAATGCGTCGAGGCCATCAAACTGGCCAAGCGCCTGGGCTTCCAGGTGGCCACCAACACCACCGTCTATCGCGAGACCGACGTGCGCGAGATCGAGGACATGTTCAAGTTCTTCTCCTGGCTGGGCGTGGACGGCCACACCATCTCCCCCGGCTACGACTACGACGCCGCCAAGAAGGACATGGTCCGGCGCCTGGGCAAGAAGCCGGAGGACTTCTTCCTGACCCGCAAAATGACGGTCGAGAAATTCGCCCGCATCCTCGATTGGGGCCGGCAGTTCACCATCTTCGGCACGCCGGTGTACCAGGAATTCCTGGCCGGCAAACGCGAGCTGACCTGCACCGCCTGGGCCATCCCCACCTTCAACATCAAGGGCTGGAAGGCGCCGTGCTACCTGATGACCGACGGCCACTACCCCACCTACCGCGAGATGCTCGAAAAGGTGGACTGGGACAAGTACGGCGTCGTCAACGGCGTGGCCCGCGATCCCCGCTGCGAAAACTGCATGGTCCATTGCGGCTACGACCCCAGCGGGGCGTTGGGCACCAACTACCAGCCCGGCGACCACTGGAAGAACTTCAAGTACAACTTCGGGCCGCGTCCGCCCCGTTACCCCGGCGACCCCGACCTTGTCCGCCGCGCCTTCAATGGTCACTCCGTCGGCAAGGGCCACCTGGCCGAGGCGCGGGCAGCGTTGCAAAAGAGCCAGGAATCCCAGCCGGGCGTTACCGCGCCTGCCGGCAGTACCTGCGGCGGGGGTAACGGCGGAGGGGAGGCGGTACCCGCCAACTTCCGTGCGACCAAAAGCGTGGAGTCGGGCGCGCCGCCGGCGTAAGCTCGCGCCCCGTTATGTTCCGCCACATCCGCATCAGCCGCTTCAAGTCCCTCAAAGAGGTCGAGTTCGAGGCCCGGCGGGTGAACGTGCTGATTGGCGAGCCGAACACGGGCAAGTCGAACGTGCTCGAGGCGCTGGCCGTGTTTTGCGATGCCCTCTACAACCCGCCTGAAAGGCTCCGGGACAGCCTGCGCTTCGTCACGATGGCCGACCTGTTTTACGACCGCGACCTGAGCGAGGGAGTGCGGGTTATCGCCGACAAACGCGAATGGACGTTGGCGTTCAAAGATGCAGCTTTTCAAGCGCAGTTTGCTCTCGTAGAGCAGCAACCGAACGGGGAAAAGGCAGGTATCGGGAAAAAATCGCGTGGTGCGTTCCTTTTGGATCACCAAGGGGCGGCGAGTGGAGGTGTTGGACCACCCTTTTCGCAACTCCAACCCACCGTCCGCTACTACCGCTACCGCGCGCTGGCGAGCTTTCCGCGCGCCGAGTACTCGGTGCTGCAGCCGCCCGATGGCGCCAATCTGGCCGCCCTGTTGACCACCCACAAGAGCCTGCGCCGGCTGGTGGGGGATTTGTTCCGGGCGCGCGGTTTCCGGTTGATGGCCAATCCCGAGAAGAACGAGTTGTTCCTGGCGAAGGAAGTGGACGACCAGCTTTACCAGTTCAGCTACCTCACCGCCTCCGAGACCCTACGGCGGATCGCCTTTTTCATGGCGGTGCTGGAGACCAACCAGGGCGCCATCCTGCTGCTGGACGAGCCGGAGGCGAACACCTTCCCCTTTTACACCACCTACCTGGCCGAACGCATCGCGCTGGACGAGACCAACCAGTTCTTCCTGACCACGCACAATCCCTACGTGCTGGGGGCCCTCGTGGCCAAGACGCCCGCCCGGGACCTGGCGGTGTTTGTCACCACGATGGACGCGTACCAGACGCGACTCACGCCGGTGACGGACCAGGGCCTGACGCGCATTCTGGAGTCCGGCCCGGATGCCTTCCTGAACCTCGAACGCCTGATCGCCGCATGAGGCTGTTTGTGGAATGCAAGCCGGACGAAACGCTCGTGACCGCGCTCGGGGTTTCCGGAGCTGCGGTGGAACACGCCGCAGGACGGGACGGCGTCTGCCGGCGGCTCCAGCGGGAGGAGGAGGTTGTGGGTCTGGTGGACCAGGACCCGGACGCGCACCCGATACCTTACGTGCAATCCTTGACAGAAATCCACCGACAGCACGACCTGCTGGTCCTGGAAGACCGCGGGCGGCGCAACCGGCTGATTCTCGTCTGCCCGCGGCTCGAGGAATGGCTGGTCCGAACGGTCCAGCAGGCCGGCCTACAGTTGACCAACTTCGGTTTCGAGGACGACCGCGGCAAGGGGCTGCACCGCGAGATCAACCAACGGCTGCCGAACCTGCGCCGACTGGTTGGGGCGCTGATGGAGCAGCGCCAGGAACGCATCCTTGCCCTGCAACAATGGCTCAACTCCCCTCCGAGCTCCTGAACTTGACCCATGCCCACGCTCTTCCTGTGTCCCCCCAGTTTTGACGGCTTCGACGGCGGCGCCGGCTCGCGCTACCAGGCGCGCCGCGAGGTGACCAGCTTCTGGTACCCCACCTGGCTGGCCCAACCGGCCGCGCTGGTGCCCGAGTCCCGGCTGCTCGACTGCCCGCCCCACGGCATCGGCCGCGAGGAATGCCTGCGCATCGCCCGGGACTACGACCACGTCATCATCCACACCAGCACGCCCTCGCTGCGCAACGACTGCAAGGTGGCCGAGGCCATCAAGGCGCAGCGGCCCGGCACCACCATCGGCTTTGTGGGCGCCCACGCCGCGGTCCTGCCCACCGAGACCCTCAAGGCCTCGCCGGCCATCGACTGGGTGGGCCGCAAGGAATTCGACTTCACCTGCAAGGAAGTGGCCGAGGGTCGCCCGCTGGAGACCATCGCCGGCCTGAGCTGGCGCGACCGCGACGGCCGCATCCGCCACAATCCCGAGCGCGAGTTGATCGCCAACATGGACGCCCTGCCCTGGGTGGCGGACGTGTACAAGCGCGACCTCCAGATCGAGCGTTACTTCATCGGCTACCTCCTCCACCCCTACGTCAGCCTCTACACCGGCCGTGGCTGCCCGGCCCAATGCACCTTCTGCCTCTGGCCCCAGACCATCGGCGGGCACAAGTACCGCGTCCGCTCCGCCCAAAACGTGGCCGACGAGATGGCCTACCTGAAACAGCTTTTCCCCCAGGTGAAGGAGTTTTTCTTCGACGACGACACCTTCACGGCCAACCTGCCGCGCGCCCGGGAAATCGCGAAGAAGCTCGCGCCCCTGGGCCTGACCTGGAGCTGCAACAGCCGCGCCAACCTGGACTACGACACCATCCGCCAGATGAAGGACGGCGGGCTGCGGCTGTTCCTGGTGGGCTACGAGTCCGGCAACGAGCAGATCCTCAAGAACATCAAGAAGGGCGTCACCAAGGAAGAGATGCGGCGGTTCACGCGCGACTGCCACCGCGCCGGCGTGGTCATCCACGGCACGTTCATCCTCGGCCTGCCGGTCGAGACCCGCGAGACGATCGAGGAGACCATCCGCTTCGCCCAGGAGCTGGACGTGTTCTCGGTCCAGGTGAGTCTGGCCGCGCCGTACCCCGGCACCGAGTTGTACGAGCAGGCCCGGCTCAATGGCTGGTTCGTCAAGCGGGACAAGACCGACATCGTCCACGATGACGGCTTCCAGGAGTCGGCCCTCGAGTACCCCGACCTGAGCAAGGAAGAGATTTTCGAGGCGGTCGAGCGGCTCTACCACCGCTACTACCTGCGCCCGAAACCGATCCTGCGCATCATCAAGACCATGCTCGAAGACAAGGACGTGTGCGTGCGCCGCTTGCGCGAGGGCTACGAGTTCTTCAAGAGCATGGCCCAGCGGCGCAGTGACCTGGCCGCCGCCCGGGCGGGAGGTTGACCGCTCCCCCGGCCTCGGTTTTCCGGGACGCTGCCATGCCGGTCTTCTGGGAATGTCAGCGGTGTACCGCGTGCTGTCGCTGGCCCGGACAGGTGCGGCTCACGGACGCGGAAATCTCCCGCCTGGCGGCTTACCTGGGGCTGAGCGAGTTCGACTTCATCCAGCGCTTCACCCGGTTGCGGACCGACCGGCACGGGCTGGTGCTGGCCGAAAGATCCGACGGCGCCTGCGTCCTCCTCGAAGGCCGCGACTGCCGCGTGCAACCGGCCAAGCCACAGCAATGCCGGGACTTCCCCAACCTCTGGCGCTTTCCGGGTTGCGAGCACCTCTGCCACGCGGTCCCGCGCGAGGTGGAGCCGGCCGAGTATGAACGCCTCCTCGCCGCGGCCACCGGGCGTCGGCCACCGTTCCCCGCGCCACTTCCCGTCCCGCCGGCAACGGCGTGAGCCCCCGCTGCGCCATGGGCCGCGGGCCATGCACCGCGGTTCGAACCGCCCCGCCTACTTTTTGCCCTCGCTTTCGCGGCCCACGTATTTCCGCGTGGCGGTGTCCACGCGGATTTTTTCGCCCGGGGCGATGAACAGCGGCACCATGACCTCCAGCCCGGTTTCGAGCCGGGCGGGCTTCCACGTCGCATCCGAGCCGCCGCGGATGGGCGGGGCGGTCTCGGTCACCTCGAGCGTCACGGTGGGCGGCAACACGATGTCCACCAGCCGGCCGTCCAGCATCAGGGCGCGGTACTCCTCGTTTTCCTTGATGAACCCGCGGCGCTCGCCGATTTGCTCGCGCGTCAGGACCAGCTCGTCAAACGACTCGACGTCCGCAAAGACAAAGTCCTCGCCCTGCTGGTAGCTGAACTGGACGCGACGATGCTGAACCTCCGCCACCGGCACCCGTTCGCCCTCGGTGAAGGTCTGGTCCAGCAGCCGCCCGGTTTTGAGGTGGCGCAGGCGCGCGTGCAGCTTGTGCCTGGTTTGCGCCGTGCCGCTGACGTGGAACTCCTCCAGGACGTACGGCGTGCCGTCCAGCAACAGGACCATGCCGCGTTTGAACTCGGAGGGCAGGATGGTTTCCATAACCGGTCGTGGCTGCGGCCGGCGCCGGGCCGGCCCGGTTCAAGTCGCTCGGAATAGGGCGCCTTGTTAACGCCCCGGGCGGCAGGCGTCAATCCGCTCCGGCGCAAAAAACTTCCGGCCGGACCGGTGGTTCCGCGTCGTCGCGCGGAACGGCCGCGCCCGGTGGCGCACTTGCCGGCCGTGGGCCGCCGCGTTCAATTGTCGTGCATGAAGCCCGCTCGCCCGCCGGCTCCGGACGCGGCCGCGCCGCCCGTACGCGTGGGTTGTTGCGGCTTTGCCGGCGCGCAGGCCGCGTACTTCCGGGACTTCCCGGTCGTCGAGGTGCAACAAACCTTTTACGAACCGCCGGCCCCCGAGACCGCCGCCCGCTGGCGCGAACGCGCGCCGCCGGACTTCGAGTTCACCCTCAAGGCCTGGCAACTCATCACCCACCCGCCCGGCTCGCCCACCTACCGCCGCCTGCGGCATCCCTTGCCGGCCGACTGGCGCGAGCAGGTGGGTGCCTTCCGCCCGAGCGACGCCGTGTGGGCGGCGTGGGAACGCACCCTCGAAATGGCCCGCGCGCTGTGCGCCGGAGTGGTGGTTTTTCAGTGCCCGGCCTCGTTTGGCCCCACACCGGAGCACCTCGAAAATCTGCGCCGGTTCTTCCGGCGCGCGCGGGCGGACCTGGAGAAGCGCCACACGCCCGCCCCCCGCCTGGCCTGGGAACCCCGCGGGGCCTGGCCCGACGCCGTGATTCAAACCCTGTGCCGCGAACTGGACTTGATCCACGTCGTGGACCCCTGGGTGCGGCCGCCGGTCACGCCCGGCCCGTTCTACTTCCGCCTGCACGGCCGGGGCGGCTACGGCCACCGCTATACGGACGCGGAATTGCGCTGGCTGCTCGGGCGGGTGGGCGAATTTCCGGCGGGCGGTTGGTGCCTGTTCAACAACCTGACCATGCGCGAGGATGCCGCCCGATTCCTCGCGCTGCTGCGACGCGGCCAGGTCGCATCGCGGGCGGCGGCCGGGAAAAAACGCGGGAAGCAAGAAATGCCAGGGTAACCGCGGCAGACGCCAAGCGGACTACCGTTGCTGCCTTCCGGCCCTGGCGGGGTTTGCCCGTCGGCGTTCCACGGCCCCTGGCAAAAACCACCGGCATTAAGCGGGGCGTAGTCCGGCCCGGCAAGGTAATTCCGCCCCCGCCCTCGCTGACCGGATGCGCGACGCAGCTCCGGGGATTCGAGCTGCCGCCGTTTCGTTCCGGCGCTATACCAACGGCCGTGCGGGAAAATCCGCCCCCCACCTCCGTGGTCCGTGCCGTGACGCCCGCCGCGGGTGCCGCCGCCCCGCGCCGGTCCGGCGCGCCCCGGC
>JBBIJZ010000047.1:0-26894 GCA_037445715.1 Verrucomicrobiales bacterium
ACGGCAAGTAAGAGTCGGGCATGACCATCACCCGCCGCGGCGCGCTCGCCGGCGGCACTTCCGGGTCGGCCGCCGGTCCGGGCGGGACGGTGGCCGGAGGCGTTTCGGCGGGGGGGGAGTCCGGGGAGGGTGGGGCGTCTGCCGGAACCGGTTCGCGGGGCGGCGACGACGGTTCGTGCGACTCGGCCCCGGGTGCGGGCGCGGGACGCGGCGGCGCCGGTTCCAACAGGTGCGCGGCGACGTACCCGGAGAGGCCGGGCGGCGCGATCACTTCAAGCCAGGCATTGGTTCCGCCCACCACGGTGAGCTTCGCCCCGCGGCCCACGCGCCCCAAGACGGCGTAGTCCTCGCTCGGACCGGCGCGCACGTTGAGCAACCGGGCCAGGACCTCGCCCCCGGCGGGGTCCACGTACTCCGCGGCCACCCAGACCCGCGTGCCGGCGGGCAGTTCGATGCGGACCCACTCGGTGACCGTGTCGCTGGCCAGCAGCGGCGGCAGGCCTTCCTCGAACACCAGCACGCGCTGGCCGCGCGCCAGACGCGTGACCACCTCGCCCTTGAGGCCGGGACGGCTGCGCACCAGGACCCGGTCGGCGCGCGCGACCGCCTCGTTTTGGGCGCGGGCGACGGGGAGGTTTTCTCCCGCCAGCCCGCCGCACAACAGCAGGCAGGTGAGCCACCGGTTCATGGGATGCGGCCAGTAGAGGCGCGGGGCGCCGGGTTGTCAACGGCCCGCGGGCGCGCGCCCGCCGTGGCGGCCCGCAGCGCGGCGAGTTCGTCCGCGGTGAGCACGCGCCACTTGCCGGGGGGCAGTTCCCCCAGGCGCACGGGCCCCACGCGCAGCCGGACCAGCCGTTCGACGGTGTGGCCCAGGGCCTGGAACATCCGGCGCACCTCGTGCCGGCGGCCCTCGGTCAATTCCAGTTCCACCACGCTGTGCGAGGCGTTGGCGGAAAGGACCCGCACGCGCCGGGCACGGAGCGTCTCGCCCGCATCGGACACGCCCGCGCAAAGTGCCTGCGCCGCGGTCGGGGGAAGCTTGCCCACCACGGTGGCCCGGTAGGTTTTGACGACGCCGTAGCGCGGGTGGGTCAGGTGCAGGCAGAGCTCGCCGTCGTTGGTCAGCAGCAGCAACCCCTCGCTGTCGCGGTCCAACCGGCCCACCGGGTAGAGGTCCGCCCACTCCGCGGGCAGGAGGTTGGTCACCAGGCGCTGTCCGGGGGTTTGACGCGCGCGCGAGCACACATAGCCGCGCGGCTTGTGCAACGCCACGGTGAGGCGACGGCGCGGCTGCACGGGGCGGCCGTCCACCGTCACCTGGTCGGCGCCCGGCTCGACCTTGAGCCCGGGCTCGTGCGCCGGGGCGCCATTGACCAGCACCCGACCTTCGCGCATGAGCCGTTCGGCGGCCCGGCGCGAGGCCAGACCCGCCTCGGCAATGAATTTGTGGAGCCGGATTTTCAACCGGACGGGCCCGCTCGGGCCGGTGCAGGCAGAACCGCCGCAACGCCCGGACCCGGGCCGGCACGGTTCAGCTCAAGGGCTTGGTTTTGCGCAGGCCGGTCACGCGATCCCCTTCCTTCCACTCGCCGCGTTTCTTGAGAAGCTCAATCCGCTCGTAGCGTTTGAGCACGTTGCGCTTGGCGCCCAGGGTGGACGCTGCGCGGAGACTTCGATGTTGCGACATGGCAGTAACAGTGTTGCAAGTCGGTTTGCCCGCTCACCGGAGCGGACGCCGGTTGTAACAGAAGCCGCGAATCTGGCCCAAGCCGAAAATGCAGCGAACGGATCTGCGGGCCCGACGCCGGCGCGGTCATCAAGCCCGGGGCGACGGCGTCCGCGCGCCAAATCTCCACCTGCTGTCGCCCCCCCTTTCCCAACGGCTGTCCCGCGGCCCCGCCCTCCCGCTTTGCTCACAATCGTTTTGACTCAAATCGCGCCCGCTGTCCCGCCGGCAATTTGCTTGATGCCCGCGCGGGTCCTGTTCACGCTGCCCAGGTCCATGGCGGTTTCTCGCAAATCCCGCGCTGCCCGCAAGGACCGGGTGTCGGCCCGGCGCACGGCCCGGCGCACGGCCCGGCGTCGCGTCCGCCCGAAGGCCCCTGCTCCCCCCGTCCCGCCCCCGGGTGCGGCGGCTGCGCTGACGGCCCCGGCCCCGACGTCCGCCCCGGCTCCGTCCGAGCCGGTTTCGCCGCCCGCGTCCCCGGAAACGCCGGCGCACCCGGCGGAAGCGGCCCGGCCGGTCGAGGTGCCGCGCGAGGAAGTCCTGGAGGAGGCGGAACGCCGCGGGGAGGGTTACGATGCCGACTCGGCCATCAAGCTGTACCTGCGTGAAATCGGCCAGGTGAAGTTGCTCACGCCCCAGGAGGAGATCGAGCTGGCCGCGCGCATCAAGCAGGGCGACCGCAAGGCGCGCGAGCACATGATCAAGGCCAACCTGCGGCTGGTGGTGAAGATTGCCCATGACTACGACGGTCTGGGGCTGCCGCTCCTGGACCTCATCAACGAGGGCAACCTCGGCCTGATGAAGGCCGTCGAGCGGTTCGATCCCGCCAAGGGCGGCAAGCTCTCGACCTACGCCGCCTGGTGGATCAAGCAGTCCATCAAGCGCGCCCTGGCCAACCAGGCCAAGACCATTCGCCTGCCGGTGCACCTGGTGGACAAGATTTCCCGGATGCGCCGCGTGGCCATGCATCTCCAGGAGATTCTGGGCCGCGAGCCGACCGACGAGGAACTGGCCGAGGAACTGGGCCTGACCCCGGCCCGCGTGGCGCAGTTGCGCCTGGCCGCCCTGCGCCCCACCTCGCTGGACGCGCCGATGGGTGAGGACGAAACCAACACCTTTGCCGAGATCGTCCAGGATGAACGCGCCGAGGACCCTTACGCCAAGCTCGAGGAAAAGACGCTCACCGACCTGCTGGGCGAACTGCTCAAGCGCCTGGACCCGCGCGAGCAACAGATTCTGCGTTACCGCTTCGGTCTGGACGGCGGCAAGGTCAAAACCCTCGAGGAGGTCGGCGCCTGCTTCGGCGTGACCCGCGAGCGCATCCGCCAGATTCAGAATCTCGCCCTGGCGAAGCTCCGCCGCATGATTGCCCAACTCGAAAACGAAGCCCCCTGACCCCATGTCCGCCCCGCTGCCCGACCCGGCCGAACTGGCCCGGGCCATCCGCAACATCCCCGACTTCCCCAAGCCGGGCATCCAGTTCAAGGACATCACCCCCCTGTTGGCCGACGCGCGTCTCTTCGCCGGCGCCATCGAGCACATGACCGCGCGTTGCCCGCCCGGGCAGGTGGACGCCGTGGTGGGCGTGGACGCCCGCGGCTTCATCTTCGCCGCCGCCGCCGCGCTCAAACTGCGCGCCGGCTTCGTGCCCGTGCGCAAAAAGGACAAGCTGCCCTGGCAGACGATCGAGGAAAGCTACGCCCTCGAATACGGCGCCAACACCGTGGCCATCCATGCCGATGCCCTCCGGCCGGGCAGCCGCGTGTTGTTGGTGGATGACCTCCTGGCCACCGGCGGCACCGCCCGCGCCGCCGCCAACCTGGTCCGCCGCCTGGGCGCGGAAATCCTCGAGGTGAGCTTCCTCATCGAACTGGCCTTCCTCAAAGGGCGCGAAAAACTGGCCGACCTGCCGGTGCACGCGGTCATCGTGTATTGAGCGCCCGCCGCCGGAGGACCGGCAGCCGGAGGCGGCACGCACTGGCCACGAGCGTTCCGCGTCCGGGGCGTCGTCTGGAAGGCGGCGGCCTTCGGCCCTACTCGGCCAGCGGTTGCTCGCCGGGCACGCGGCCCGGACGGGCGGCGCGCGCCCAGCGGATTTCCGGCACCAGCAACAAACTGGCCGCCAGGATCAGGCCGGCGCAGACCAGGCCGATGGTGCCCAGGGCCAGCGACTGCGCGGCGTAAAACGCCGCCACCGGCGCCGTCACCCCCCGCACCCCGGTGAAGAAGGTGTGCACGGACATGTAATCGGCCACCCGCTCCGGCGGGGCCAGCTTGGTGACCCACAGCCCCCAGGCCACGTCGCCGCCCGCGTTGGCGATGCCGAAAATCACCGCGCCGGCCAGCAACCCGGCCCGGGATTCGCTCAGAAAAAAGGTCAGGATGCCCAGGGCAAATCCGATGTTGAGCACCACCCGCAGGGCGAAAAAGTTCATCCGGTCAAACAACCACCCCCACACCTGGCTCATCAGCAACCGGGCCACGTTCGGCACCACGCCCACGATGAACGCGATCTGGCGCGGGTCCAGCGCCAGGCCGTACTTCGGGTTGCCCAGGTACTCGACCCGCAGCGGCAACATCATCAGGTTCGCAAAGCCCATCAGCATCCACGCGATGAGCGTCTGCCGGAACAACCGGTCCTCGCGCGCGTACCGCAGCGCGCGGAAGGGATGAGAGCCGCCATCATGGTGCAGGGGCCGCGAGGGGTACCGCGCCAGCCGCGTGGCCGCGAAGGCAAACGCCGCCGCAAACACCAGCAGCAAACCCCGCGAGCGACCGATGTCCCCGGCCAGCAACCGACCGGCCAGTTCACTGAAGCCGGCGTTGACGGCGATGCGCAACATGACCGCGCGCGCAAACAGTTTGCCCCGCCGGTCCTCGGGGTAGTTGTCCTGGTAAACCTGCGTCAGCAGCGGGATCACCCCGGCCGCGGCGGCCATGCTCACGATGGTCCCCACCACGTACAACGGCAGCCAGGGCACTGCCGCCATTCCCACCAGCGTGCCCGCGCCCACCCAGGCGAAGCGCGCCGCCGCCGCTGCCGCCGGCCAGCCCCGGCGCGCCACCAGCGAGACCACCAGCGGGGAGAGCATCAGGCCCACGCTGCCCCCGCCGGCCACCAGTGCCTTGGCCAGCGCGCCGGCCTGGTAGTACTTCAGCGCGATCAGCAACAGGAAGGTGCTGCCGGCCGATTCGAGCACGCCGTTGGCCACCGCCCGTTGCAGCTCGAGGCGGTAGGTGGTGCGGGCGCGTTCCAACGCGGTCACGCCCCCAGCCTAATCCGCCCGCGCCAAATCCGAAGTGCAAATCCGTCCGCCGCGGCCGGGCGGCGCGTTTTGGGAGTGTCCGGCCCGCGCCCGCTTGTTTAACTGCCCGCGTGCGGCGCACCCGGCTTCAACGCAGCCTGCGGGCGACCTTCCTGGGCATGATCGTGAACACCCTCCTGGCGGGGGGCAAAACGGTGGCCGGCGTGGTGGGCCACAGCCAGGCGCTGGTGGCCGACGGCATCGAGTCGTTCGCCGATCTGCTCAGCTCCCTCATCGTCTGGCGTGGGCTGGTGGTGGCGGCCGCGCCGCCGGACGCTGACCACCCCTACGGCCACGGCAAGGCCGAGCCCATTGCCGCCGCGGTGGTGGCCACGATGCTCTTCCTGGCGGCGGCGTGGATTGCGGTGGGTTCGGCGATCGAACTGATGCGACCGCACCAGGGGCCCGCGCCGTTCACGCTCGTCGTGCTGGTCGTGGTGGTGGCGGTCAAGGAGCTCCTTTTCCGCCACATGCTTCGCGAGGCAACGGCCCTGGACAACCTGGCGGTCAAGACCGACGCCTGGCATCACCGCAGCGACGCCATTACCTCGCTGGCGGCCGGCATGGGCATCAGCATCGCCCTCGTGGGCGGGCCGGCGTGGGCCCGGGCGGACGACGCCGCAGCGTTGGTCGCGGCGGGCATCATTGGCTGGAACGGCTGGCGGTTGTTGCGCGGCACGCTGGCCGAACTTATGGACACGGCGCCCGACCCGGAACTGAACCTGCGGGTGAGTGACCTGGCGGCCGGTACCGCGGGGGTGGTGCGGATCGAGAAGTGCCGCCTCCGCAAGATGGGGGGCGAGTACTTCGTGGACCTGCACGTGGAGGTGGCGCCGGAAATGCCGGTCCGCGACGCCCACGCCATCGCCCACGCGGTGAAGGACCGGGTGCGGGCGGCGTTGCCGATGGTGGCGGATGTGCTGGTGCACGTGGAGCCGGCGGTGGTGCCGGAGACGACGGTGCCGGGTTCCGACCGCGGCGGGGGGTGAGGGGAAGGAAAAAGAGCTTGCCAAGGGGGGCGGTTGGTTTTATTCGTTCAATCCGTATTGAACGAACCGTTCCCACGGCCCCCGTTCAACCCGCCCGTCACCGCGCCCCCCGCGAAGTGACCGGCACGAAGTGTCGCCCCCGCCGGCCGTTCCCCCTGCATGGCCATCCGCTCCAAAGGCAAGCTCCAGCTCATCGAAGCGGTGGGTAATCTCTGCCGCCGCCTGGGTCTGCCGCGGACCGTGGGCCAGATTTACGGGCTGCTGTATCTCTCCCATCAGCCGCTGTCGCTAGAGGAAATCGCCGAGGGCCTGGGCATCAGCAAGGCCAGCGCCAGCACCGGCACCCGGCAGTTGCTGGCCCTGGGCGCCGCCAAGAAGGTCTGGGTGCCCGGCAACCGCCGCGACCTGTTCGAGGCGGTCCCGGAAATTGGCGCCCTGCTGCGCAACGCGTACTGGGAGATCGTCAAGCCCTACCTCGACGCCGCCCAGCACCGGGTCGAGCAGGTGGTCGCGCACCTCGAGGCCGAGCGCGACCAGGCGTTGATCGGCCCCGAGGATTTCGCTTTCTGCCAGAAACGTCTCGAAGCCCTGGCCCGGTTCCAGAAGAATTTCCAGTCCGTGGCACCCTTGATCGAAAAACTGCTCTAGACCAATCACAACCTACTGCTCCCACCATGACCCAACCCGCTGAAAAACCAATCGCCGTCGTCGGCCTGGGCTACGTTGGCCTGCCCTTGTCCCTCCAGTTCGCCCGCTCCGGGGTGTCCGTGGTGGGGCTGGACATTGACCCGGCCAAGGTGCAGGCGCTGCTGGCCGGCCAGAGCTACATCCAGCACATCCCCGCCGCGGCAATTGCCGAGCAGGTGGGGGCGGGGCGGTTCACGGCCTCGACCGACTTCAGCCGGGTGCGCGAGGTGGGGGCGGTGATCATCTGCGTGCCGACCCCGCTCAACAAAAACCGCGAGCCGGACATCTCGTACATCGTGAAGACCGGTGAGGAGATTGCCCCCCAACTCCAGCGGGGCACGCTGGTAGTCCTGGAATCCACCACCTACCCGGGCACGACCGACGAGGACCTGCGGGCGGTCCTGGAACGCGGCTCGGGCCTGAAGGCGGGCACGGACTTCCACCTGGCCTTCAGCCCCGAGCGGGAAGACCCGGGCAACCCCCAGAGCGTCGTGGCCCAAATCCCGAAGGTGATCGGCGGCTACACCCCGGCCTGCCTCGAAAAGGCGAAGGCCCTTTACGGCCGCGCCATCCGGACGCTCGTGCCGGTCTCGTCCTGCCGCGCCGCCGAGGCCACCAAGCTGCTCGAAAATATCTTTCGCAGCGTGAACATCGCCCTGGTCAACGAGCTGAAGGTCGTGTACGGCGCGATGGGCATTGACGTTTGGGAGGTCATCAACGCCGCCAAGACCAAGCCCTTCGGCTACATGGCCTTTTACCCCGGTCCCGGCCTGGGCGGTCATTGCATTCCCATTGACCCGTTCTACCTCACTTGGAAGGCGCGCGAGTACGGTCAGTCCACCCGCTTCATCGAGCTGGCCGGCGAGGTCAACACCGCCATGCCCCTCTATGTGGTCCACCGCGTGGCCGACGCCCTCAACGCGCGCAAAAAACCGGTCAACGGCAGCCGCATCCTCGTGCTCGGCCTGGCCTACAAGCCGGACGTGGACGACGACCGCGAATCCCCCAGCTACGTCCTCATGGACCTGCTCAAGGAGCGCGGTGCGGAAGTGGCCTACCACGACCCGCACGTGCCGGTCATCCGCCCCGGCCGCGAACACGGGCACTGGGCCGGCACACGCTCGGTCCCTTGGACCCGCGAAAGCATCAGCGCCTTCGACCTGGTCCTCATCGCCACGCACCATCGGGCGGTGAATTACGCCGAGCTGGCCGAGTGGGCCGATTGCATCGTGGACACCCGCAACGTCATGGCCGGCCTGTCCACCCGCCCCGGGCAGGTGTGGAAGGCCTGAACCCTCGCAGCGCCGTCACAACGTCACCGGCCCGGAGCCCCCCCAGCCTCATGAAGCGCGCACTCATCACCGGCATCACCGGCCAGGACGGTTCCTACCTGGCCGAGTTGCTCCTGGCCAAGGGCTACGAGGTCCACGGCGTCATCCGCCGCGCCTCGACCTTCAACACCAGCCGCATTGACCACCTCTACCAGGACCCGCACGTCAACGGCGTGCGCCTGTTTCTCCACTACGGCGACCTGGCCGACTCGGTGCAGATGGTCAAGCTGCTCTACGAGCTGGCCCCGGAGGAGATTTACAACCTCGGCGCCCAGAGCCACGTGCGGGTGTCCTTCGACATCCCCGAGTACACCGGCAACGTGGTCGGCCTGGGCACGGTGCGCATCCTCGAGGCCATCCGCGAGGCGGGACTGGTCAAGAAATGCCGTTTTTACCAGGCCTCCTCCTCGGAGATGTACGGCCGCGTCCAAGAGGTGCCCCAAACGGAAAAGACCCCCTTCTGGCCGCGCTCGCCCTACGCCTGCGCCAAGGTCTATGCCTACTGGCTGACGGTGAACTTCCGCGAGGCCTACGGCCTGCACGCCAGCAACGGCATCCTCTTCAACCACGAATCCCCCCGTCGCGGGGAAACCTTCGTCACCCGCAAAATCACGCGCGCCGCCACCCGCATCAAACTCGGCCTGCAACAGGAGCTGTACCTGGGCAACCTCGAGGCCCGCCGCGACTGGGGCTACGCCAGGGAGTACGTCGAGGCCATGTGGCTCATGCTCCAGCAGGACCGGCCCGACGACTACGTCATCGCCACCAACGAGACCCACAGCGTGCGCGAGTTCTGCGAGGCCGCCTTCGGCCTGCTGGACCTGGACTGGCGCCGGTTCGTGCGCCACGACCCCCGCTACGAGCGCCCCGCCGAGGTGGACCTCCTGCAGGGCTGCCCGGACAAGGCCCGCCGCCAACTGGGCTGGGAACCCAAGGTCCGCTTCCGCGACCTGGTCCACCTCATGGTCGAGGCCGACCTCGCCCTGGCCCGGCGCGAACGGGCCCTGCGCGAAGCCGGTGAACGCTCCGGCTTCCCCGCCGGCGGCGCGGCCGGTGACTCCATTCCCACACCGCCATGACAGACGCCGCTTCATTCCCCGCCGCCGTTCCGACGGCCGCTCACTCCGCCCTGCGCGGCCGCCGGATTTTCGTGGCCGGCCATCGCGGCATGGTGGGCTCGGCGCTGGTGCGCCTGCTCCAGCAGCGGGGCCTGGGCCCGCTACTGCTGCGCGACCGCACCCAACTGGACCTGCGCGACGCCGCGGCCGTGGACCGCTTCTTCGCCACCGAGCGGCCCGAGGTGGTGCTGATGGCCGCCGCCCGCGTGGGCGGCATCGAGGCCAACCGCCGCTACCCGGTCGAGTTTCTCGAGGACAACCTGGCCATCGCGCTCCACACCCTCCAGAGCGCCTTCCGGCACGGCACGGCCCGGTTCCTGTTTCTGGGCAGCTCCTGCATCTACCCCCGCGAGGCGCCGCAGCCGATCCCCGAAGCGGCACTGCTGACCGGGCCGCTGGAGACCACCAACGAGGCCTACGCCCTGGCCAAGATCGCCGGCCTCAAACTCTGCCAGTACTACCGCCGCCAGCATGGCCGGCTCTTCCACTCGGTCATGCCCACCAACCTCTACGGCCCCGGCGATTACTACCACCCCGAGCACGCCCACGTCATCCCGGCCCTGCTGCGCCGCTTCCACGAGGCCCGCGAACAGGGCCGACCCCGGGTCGTGCTCTGGGGCACCGGTACCCCGCGCCGCGAGTTCCTCCACGTGGACGACCTGGCCGCCGCCTGCCTCCACCTGCTCGAACTGCCCGACCCGCCGGACTGGGTCAACGTGGGCACCGGCAGCGACCTGACCATCCGGGAACTGGCGGAAATGATCCGGGACATCACCGGCTACACGGGCGAACTGGTCTTCGACCCCGGTCGCCCCGACGGCACACCGCGCAAGCTGCTGGACGTTTCCCGCCTGCGCGCCACCGGCTGGGTGCCCCGCATCCCGCTGCGGGAAGGCCTGGCCGTCGCCTACCAGGATTTCCTGGCCGCCCGCGCCGCCGGCACCCTGCGCGAATGACCCCCGACGCACCAACCCCGGATTCCGCACGCCCCGCCGCGCGTCCCGGCGCCCCGCACACCTCCGCCGCGGCGATACTCGGGCCGGAAGAAATCGCGGCGGTGATCGAGGCCCTGGCCGCCTTCGACCCCGCGGTCATTTACCTGTTCGGTTCGGCGGTGGTGGGCGTGCTCCGTCCCGACAGCGACCTGGACCTGGCGTTTTGGCCGCCGGCCCCCTGCGACCCCTGGGCGGTCTTTCAGGCCGCGCAGACGTTGGCCCGGCGGTGGCGGCGGGAGGTGGACCTGGTGGACCTGCGCCGCGCCAGCACGGTCCTGCGCAAGGAGGTGTTCCGCACCGGCCGTCGCCTGGCCACGTTCCGGCCGCGCGAGGCCGACGAGTTCGAGATGTACACCCTCAATGACTACACCCGCCTGAACGAGGAGCGCGCCCCGGTCCTGCGCGCGCTGGGCGTGCCGCTGCCTCCCGAACTGTCAGCCGGAACCCCTGCGCCTCTTCCCGCCACGCCTTCCGGAGCGCCACGGGTGGACTTCGAAGACTTCCTCGCCGCCGTGGGGGCCGCTTCCCGATGAAAATCCTCCTCACCGGCGTGGCCGGTTTCATTGGTTACCATGTGGCCGAGCGGCTGCTGGCCCGCGGCGACGAGGTGGTGGGCCTGGACAACCTCAATGCCTACTACGACGTGCGCCTGAAGGAGGCCCGGCTGGCCCGGTTGACCGGCCGCCCCGGCTTCACCTTTCACCGGCTGGACCTGGCGGACCGCGCCGGCATGGAACGGCTGTTTGCCGAGGCCCGCCCCCGGCGGGTCATCCACCTGGCCGCCCAGGCCGGGGTGCGGTACTCGCTGAGCCACCCGCACGCCTACGTCGAGAGCAACCTGGTCGGCTTCCTGCACGTGCTCGAGGGCTGCCGCCACCACGGCGTCGAGCACCTGGTGTACGCCTCCTCCAGTTCGGTCTATGGCGCCAACACGCGGAAGCCGTTTTCGGTGCACCACAACGTGGATCACCCGTTGAGCCTGTACGCGGCCAGCAAGAAGGCCAACGAACTGATGGCCCACACCTACAGCCACCTTTACGGTTTGCCCTCCACCGGCCTGCGCTTCTTCACCGTGTACGGCCCCTGGGGCCGGCCGGACATGGCGCTGTTCCTCTTCACCCGGGCCATCCTCGAAGGCCGGCCGATTGACGTGTTCAACGAGGGCCGCATGCGCCGCGACTTCACCTACATTGACGACATCGTCGAGGGCGTGGTGCGGGTGACCGACCGCGTGCCGACGGGCAACCCCGACTGGTCCGGTGACGCTCCGGATCCCGGCACCAGCCGCGCGCCGTACCGGATTTACAACATCGGCAACCATGCGCCGGTCGAGTTGCTCGACCTCATCGCCGTGCTCGAGGCCGCCCTGGGCCGGCGGGCGGAGAAACGCCTCCTGCCCATGCAGCCGGGCGACGTGCCCGCGACCTTCGCCGACGTGGACGACCTGCGCCGCGACGTGGGCTTCCAGCCCGCCACGCCCATCGAGGAGGGCGTGCGCCGGTTCGTGGCCTGGTACCGGGAGTTTTATCGCGTATGAACGCGGCGGTGCTCGAACGCGAAGCGGCCGTCGAGCGGATGATCCGCGACTGCCTGGCGCAGTTCGCCGCCGAGCTGCGTGGTTGGCGGGTGGTGTTGTTCGGTTCGCGCGCGGCCGGCCGCACCGGGCCGGGGGCGGATTTCGATCTGGGCGTGCTCGGGCCGGCGCCGCTGCCCCTGGACACCTTTTACCGCATCGCGGACGCCCTCGAGGCGCTTCCCACGCTCTACACCGTGGACTGGGTGGACCTGCAGCGGGCCTCGCCCGAGTTACGGGCGGCGGCCCTGGCCCGATGCCGCACGTTGTATGAAGGCTGAACGGCTGCTGGACGAGCTGGGGCGGGCCCTGGCGGTCCTGGAAGCGGCGCTGGCCGCCCCGGCGGGCGACGACATCCACCGTTCGGGCTGCACCAAACTTTGACCGGCGTGGCGGCCGGCTGAGCCGCCCGGCAAGCATCATGGACTTCATTGACCTCCGTGCCCAGTACCGCGCCTACCAGGCCGAAATTGATGCCCGGCTGCGGCGCGTGCTCGAACACGGCCAGTTTGTCCTCGGCCCGGAAGTGGCCGAGCTGGAGGCGGCGTTGGCGGCCTACGTGGGCGTGCCGCACGCCATCACCGTGGCCAGCGGCACCGACAGCCTCGAAATCGCCCTCCGCGCCCTGGGCATCGGCCCCGGCGACGAGGTCATCACCGTGCCCTTCACCTGGATCAGCACCGCCGAGGCGGTCCTGCTGGTGGGTGCCCGCCCGGTCTTCGTGGACATCGAGCCGGTCACCTTCAACATCGCCGTGGACCAGATCGAGGCCGCCATCACTCCGCGCACGCGCGCGGTGATGCCGGTGAGCCTGTTCGGGCAGATGCCGGACTTCGCGCGCCTCAACGCCATCGCCGCCCGTCACGGCCTGGCGGTGATCGAGGATGCCGCGCAGAGCTTCGGCGCCACCCAGCGCGGCCGGCGCAGCGGCGGGGTGACCACCATCGGCAGCACCAGCTTTTTCCCGGCCAAGCCGCTGGGTTGCTACGGGGAGGGCGGCGCCCTGTTCACCGCCGACGCCGCGCTGGCCGAGGCCATGCGCGCGATCCGCACTCATGGCGGCCTCCGCCGGCACGAGCACGGCCGGCTGGGGCGCAACGGCCGCTTCGACACCCTCCAAGCCGCCGTGCTCCTGGCCAAGCTGCCCCACTTGGACGACGAACTGGCCGCGCGCACCCGCATCGCGGCGCGATACGACGCGGCACTGGCCGGCGTCTGCGTCACGCCTGCCGTGGCCGCCGGCAACACCCACGTGTATGCCCAGTACACCCTCCGCGTGCCCGAGCGCGACGCCGTGGCCGCGCGGCTCAAGGAGGCCGGCATCCCCACCGGGATTTACTACCCCAAATGCCTCCACGAGCAGCCGGTCTTTGCCGGGTTGGGGTATCGTCCCGGCGATTTCCCCGTGGCGGAGCAGGCCAGTCGCGAAGTGTTGAGCCTGCCGATGCACCCGTTCCTGAGCGGGGAAGATCAGGATCGCGTGGTGGAGGCCTTGAAGTCCGCTCTGGCCGAAGTGGCCCCCGCCGCGTCCCGCCCGCAAGTCGTTCCGTTGGCATGAATGCCGCACCGCCCGAGCCGCCGCCGGAGACCGAAGCCCCCGGGCTGCCGCCCGATTTGGAGCGACTGGCCCGCCGGATGTTCTGGTGGAAGACGCCGACGGAGGCGCTGGCCTGGCCGCGGCGGTTCCTGGCACAGGTCATGACCCTGGGCACGTGGGACGATCTCCACGTGGCGCGGCGTTACTGGACAGAAGCCGACTTTCGGGCGGTGTTGCTCGACCCGCCGCCGGGGGTGTTTGATGCGCGTAGTTGGAGCTACTGGCATTGCGTGTTCGGCATTGAGCCGGTGCCTCCGTTGCCCTGGCGCCGCCTGCCGTGAACCCGTTCACCGCCAGACTGGAAATCCTGCCTCCGGCGCAGCGTCGGCTCTGGCCTGCATTGTCGGAGGTGCCGGCGCACTTCGTGTTGTATGGCGGCACGGCGCTGGCGCTTCGGCTCGGACACCGCGCCTCGGAGGATTTCGACTTTTTCAGCGCGACGGGCTTTCGCCCGGACGAGCTGCTGCGACAACTCGGGTTTGCCGAACGCGCCGAAGTCACGCAGGCGACCACCAACACGCTGACCTTCCGGACCGCCGGACCGGACGGGGTGAAATGCTCGTTTTTCGGGGGATTGCGGCTGGGGCAGCTTGAACCGCCCTCCCGCGCTCCGGACACCGGGGTCCGCGTGGCGAGCCTGCGCGATCTCCTGGCCGTCAAATTGAACACGCTGGTGCAGCGGGCCGAGGCCAAGGATTACCGGGACGTACACGCCCTGCTGCGGGCGGGGTTCTCGCTGGCCGAAGGCCTGGCCTGGGCACGCGCGGTCCACGGCCAGGAATTCAATCCTTCCCTGCCGCTGAAGGCCCTGACCTACTTCGAGGACGGCGACCTGCCCGCGCTCCCCGCCGAGATCAAGCGGGACCTGGTTGAGGCGGTGCGCGCCGTGACGGAGATTCCCGCCCTGCCGCTGCGGGTCTCGCCCCTGGGCGCGGAAATTTGAGCCATGAACGCCCCGCAAACCCTCCTCGTCACCGGCGGCGCCGGTTTCATCGGCTGCAACCTGGTCCGCCACCTCCTCCACCACACCCCCCACCGGGTGGTCAACGTGGACAAGTTGACCTACGCCGGCAACCTCGAGTCCCTCGCCGACGTCGCCGACCACCCGCGCCATGACTTCGTGCAGGCCGACATCGCCGACGCCGGCGCCCTGCGGGCCATTTTCCAGCGCCACGCGCCCGACGCGGTGCTGCACCTGGCCGCGGAGTCGCACGTGGACCGCTCGATTGACGGGCCGGGCGAATTCATCCGGACCAACATCGTGGGCACCTTCACCCTCCTCCAGGCCGCCCGCGCGCACTGGGAAGGGCTCCCGCCGGAGCGGCGCGCCGCCTTCCGGTTCCTGCACGTCTCGACCGACGAGGTGTTCGGCTCGCTGGGCCCGACGGACCGGCCCTTCGAGGAGACCACCCCCTACGCGCCGCATTCGCCCTACTCCGCCAGCAAGGCCGCTTCCGATCACCTGGTCCGCGCCTGGCACGACACCTACGGCCTGCCCGTCCTGATCACCAACTGCTCGAACAACTACGGCCCCTACCAGTTCCCGGAAAAGCTCATCCCGGTGGTGATCCTCAAGGCCCTGCGCGGCGACCCCATCCCGGTCTATGGCCGTGGCGAGAACATCCGCGACTGGCTTTACGTGGGCGACCACGTCGAAGCCCTGCTCTGCGTGTTGGAACGCGGCCGGCCCGGGGAGACCTACCTCATCGGCGGCCGCAACGAACTCCGCAACCTCGACCTGGTGCGGCGCCTGTGTGCCCTGTTGGACGAACTGCGCCCCCGGCCCGACGGCCGCTCCTACGCCGACCAGATCACCTTCGTGGCCGACCGCCCCGGTCACGACCTGCGTTATGCGGTCAACCCGGACAAGCTCCACCGCGCACTCGGCTGGACGCCGCGGCAGACCGGCGACACCGGCTTCCGCCTCACCGTGCAATGGTACCTCGACCACCGCGACTGGTGGGAACGCATCCTGTCGGGCAAGTACCGGCTCGAGCGGCTGGGGAAGGGAGGCTGAGTTTCGGTGTATCGGAATTTCGGAATTTCGGAGTTTCGGAGTTTCGGTCCGCTGGCGGGCAGTTGCCGTCATGAAGATTGATTCCTGGTCCGAGCTGGAGGTTTATCAGAAGGCATTTGCCCTGCAGCAGGCCATCTACCGGTGTACATGCGCCTGGCCCAAGGACGAGAATTTCTCCCTGACTGATCAAATCCGACGATCCTCCCGGTCCATCGGATCGAATCTCGCGGAGGCCTGGGCCAAGCGGCGCTATCCGGCGCATTTCCTGGCCAAGCTGACCGATGCTGACGGTGAACTGCAGGAAACTTTGCACTGGCTTTCCGCCACGGAGGCGTGTGGTTACCTGAACGCAACACAGTCAGCCGAGCTCCGGGGTCAGGCCATGGCCGTTGGCCGCCAGCTCGGTTCGATGATCAATCGCTACGAAAGTTTCTGTTTCTAGTCTCCTGCTTGCGGCCCATCGCATCCGCGAAACTCCGAAACTCCGAAACTCCGAAACTCCGATGCGCGCCCTCCTCCTCGCCGGCGGCGCCGGCACCCGGTTGCATCCCCTGACCCGCGTGGTCAGCAAGCAACTGTTGCCGGTCTATGACAAGCCGATGATCTACTACCCGCTGAGCGTGCTCATGCTCGCCGGGCTCCGGGAGGTCCTGGTCATCTCCACCCCGCACGACCTACCGCTGTTCCAGCGCCTGCTGGGCGACGGCTCCCAGTGGGGCCTGCGCCTGGCCTACGCCGAACAGCCCCGCCCCGAGGGCCTGGCCCAGGCCTTCCTCATCGGCCGCGACTTCCTCGCCGGCAGCCCGGGTTGCCTGATTCTTGGCGACAACATCTTTTACGGCCACGGCCTGACCCAGCGCCTGCGCGAGGCCGCCCGCCTGACCCACGGCGCCCGCATCTTCGCCTACCCCGTGCGCGACCCCCAACGCTACGGCGTGGTCGAGTTCGATCCCCGCACCGGTCGCGCCCTCTCTCTCGAGGAAAAGCCGGCCCGGCCCCGCTCGAATTACGCCGTGCCCGGCCTGTACTTTTACGATGCCCAGGTCTGCGACCTGGCGGCCACCCTGCTCCCCAGCGCCCGCGGAGAACTCGAGATCACCGACCTCAACCGCCTCTACCTCGAGCGTGGCCAGCTCCAGGTCGAAATCCTGGGACGCGGCGTGGCCTGGCTGGACACCGGCACCTGCCGCAGCCTGCTCGAAGCCACCAACTACGTCGAGGCCATCCAGGAACGGCAGGGCCTGCAGATCGCCTGCCTGGAGGAAATCGCCTTCCACAACGGTTGGATCGGCCCCGCCGAACTCGAGGCGGCCGCCGCCCAGATGGGCAAAAGTGCCTACGGCGACTACCTGCGCACCCTGTTGGGCCGCGTGCGGGACGGGCGCTAAATGGCCCCCCTCAACCCACCCACACGATCCGTCCGATCCGTCCGATCCGTCCGATTTCCCCACCGTTCTTATGCCCTCCCCTTCACCCCTCCTCGTCACCGGCGGCGCCGGCTACATCGGCTCGGTGCTGGTGCGCCTGTTGCTCGCCCGCGGCTGGCGGGTGCGCGTGCTCGACTGCCTGCGCGCCGGCGGTGAATCGCTCCTCGAACTGTTCGACCACCCCGCCTTCGAGTTCCTTCGCGGCGACATCCGCGACCCGGACACCGTCGCCCGCGCGGTGGCCGGCTGTTACGGCGTGGCGCACCTGGCGGCCATCGTGGGCGACCCCGCCTGCCGCGCCGAGCCCGACCTGGCCCGCAGCACCAACCTCGACGGCAGCCGTCGGCTCCTGGACGCTGCCGAGCGGGCCGGCGTGTCGCGCTTTGTCTTCGCCTCGACCTGCTCGAACTACGGCAAGATGGCCGACCCGGAGGCGTTCGTGGACGAAACCTCGCCCCTGGCGCCGGTCTCGCTCTACGCCGAGACCAAGGTGGCCTTCGAGCAGGAACTGCTGGCGCGCAGCGGGCGCAACGGCCTGGCCGGGACCTGCCTGCGGTTCGCCACCGTGTACGGGGTCTCCCCGCGCCTGCGCTTCGACCTCACCGTCAATGAATTCACCCGCGAGCTGGCGCTGGGCCGCGAGTTGGTGATCTTCGGCGAGCACTTCTGGCGGCCCTACTGCCATGTGCGCGACCTCGCCGGCTCGGTGCTCGCCGTGCTCGAGGCCGCACCGGCCCGCGTGGCCGGCCAGGTCTTCAACGTGGGTGACACCGCCGAGAACTACACCAAGAAGATGATCGCCGAGGAGCTGCTGCGGCAGGTGCCCGACGGCAAAATCCGCTACGTCCAGCGCACCGAAGACCCGCGCGACTACCGCGTCAGCTTCGAGAAAATCCGGCGCGACCTCGGCTTCCGGATCACCCGCCGGGTGCCGGACGGCATCGCGGAAATCCTGCGCCTGCTCCGCAGCGGCCTGCTGAGCAATCCCGACGCCCCGCAGTACGCCAACGTGTAGCCGCGCCCGCGCGCCCGCCATGCAGGTCCCGTTTTTCGAGCTCAACTACGGCCCCGAGGAAACCGCCGCGGTGGTCGCCGCCCTCGAGTCCCGGTGGATTTCCATGGGCCCCCGTTGCGAGGAGTTCGAGCGACGCTTCGCCGCGCTGCACGGCGCCGCCCACGGCATCGCCGTCGCCAACTGCACCGCCGCCCTCCACCTGGCGTTGCGCATCCTCGGCATCGGCCCCGGCGACGAGGTCATCGTGCCTTCCCTGACCTTCGTGGCCACCGTCAGCGTGGTGCGGATGCAGGGCGCCACGCCGGTCTTTGCCGACATCACCTCGCTGGACGACTGGACGCTCTCGCCGGCCGACGTCGAGCGCAAGCTCACCCCGCGCACCCGGGCCATCATCCCCATGCACTACGGCGGCCACGGCGCGGACATGCCGCGGCTCTGCGCGCTGGCGCGGGCCCGCGGGTTGAAGGTGGTTGAAGACGCCTGCCACGCCCCGCTGGGCACCCGCGACGGCCAAACCCTGGGCACCTTTGGCGACTTCGCCTGCTACAGCTTTTACTCGAACAAAAACATGGCCACCGGCGAGGGCGGTATGATGCTGACCCAAGACCCCGACCTGGCCGCCCGCGCCCGCCTGCTGCGCGCCCACGGCATGACCGCCACCGCCATTGACCGCGAGCGGGGTGCCGAGTTCTACGACGTGGTGGACTGGGGCTACAACTACCGCCTGGACGACATCCGCGCCGCGCTGGGGCTGGCGCAACTGGCCAGGCTGGAGGACGACCTGGCCCACCGCGCCCGACTGGTGGCCCGCTACCGCCAGAACCTGGAAGGGCACGCCACCATTCACCTCCCCTTCCGCGATTACCCCGGCCGCTCCAGCCACTACGTCTTCGGCGTGCTCACGACGCACCCGGACCGCCGCGCGTTGCGCGAGGCGCTCAAGGCGCGCGGCATCGGTACCTCGATGCACTACCCGCCGGTGCACCAGTTCGCCTGCTATCGCGATCCGGCGGTGCACCTGCCCCTGACCGAGGAGGTCGGCCGGCGGGAAATCTCCCTGCCCCTGTTCCGGGCCATGACCTTCGAGCAGGTGGATTATGTCTGCGAGCAACTCCTCGACGGCCTGCGCGCCGCGGCTTGAAGGGGCGCCGTCGGCGGTGGGGATTCCCTCTGCCGGCGACCGTGCCCTGTTCCTGGTCGGCGCCAGCCTCGAGTTGATTGACCTGGCCGAGCAGCTCGGCTGGCGCATCCGCGGCATCATCGAGACCCACGGCGGGGCGCGCGACTACTTCGGCTACCCCGTTTGCGGCGACGACGCCTGGCTGCTGGCCCAGCCTCTCGCCCCGGCCGAGCGCCGGGTGCTCATTGCGCCCGATCCGCCCGCGCCGCGCCGGCGTTTGTTCGAGCGCTACGCCGCGGCCGGCTTTGAAATCGTCACCCTCAACGCCGCGCGCGTGAAACCCGGTACGGTCATCGGCCCCGGCAGCGTGATCGCCGAGGGGGCGCATGTCTCGGTGAACTGCCGGCTGGGGCGGGGTGTGCGGGTGAACTGCCGCGCCAACCTCATGCACGACTGCGTGGTGGGAGACTTCTGCACCGTCGCGCCCAATGCCGTCCTGCTCGGCCGGGTGCGGCTGGAGCAGGAGGTGTACGTGGGCGCCAACGCCACGATCCTGCCCGACCTGACCGTGGGCCGCGGCGCCACCGTGGGGGCCGGCGCCGTGGTGACCCGCGACGTCCCGCCCGGCCGCGTGGTCAAGGGCGTGCCCGCCCGTTGAACGCATGGAGCCGCCGGAGGTCCTCTTCCTGTGCACCGCGGACGCGCGCGTGGGCTTCGGCCATTTGCGTCGCTGCCTGACCGTGGCCGCCCGGCTCGACCGGGCGGGCGTCCGGGTGGCCTTCGCGGGCCAGCTCGATGCAGCGGCCCGCGAGCAACTGCGGGCGACGCTGCCGCAGGTGCCGGTTGGCGACGCCGGAGACGCCGCGCCGTTGGCGGTGCTCGACTGCATGTTCGACCCGCAGGACCCGGACCACTACGACCTCGATTTCCTCCGCGCCGTGGCGGCGCGGCACGCGCAGGTGGTCCTGGTGACGAGTTCAATCCGCGTACCGCCCGAGCTGCCGGTTACGGCGGTGGTGGGCCACATGCTCGAGCCGGTGGCCCGGCCGACCTTCACCCTGTATCGCGGCCTGGAATGGGCGCCGGTGGCGCCGGAAGCCGTCGCCTGGCGCGACACGACGCGGGACTTTCCCGACCCGCCGCGCCGGGTGCTGGTGGCCTTTGGCAACTGGGCCGACCCCGCCGGCGCGCGCCTGGCGTTGGAGGCGCTGGACCGCACCGGCTGGCCCTGCTCGGTGCAGGTGCTGCTGCCGCCGGCCCTGCGTCCCCACCGGCCGGAGCTCGCGCGGGCGGCCGGCCGCCCGGCCTGCGAGGTCCTGACCGACGTCCCCTCGGTCTTCCCGCTGCTGCACGCGGCCGATTTGCTGGTGGGCAGTTACGGGAATCTCACCTTCGAGGCGCTGGCGCTGGGGGTGCCCACCGTGGTGGTGGCCATCAAGCCGTTCATGCACGCCTATGCGGCGCGTCTGGCCGCGCTGGGCGCCCTGATCAACGCCGGCGAAGTGGGTGACCTGACGCCCTCCGCGCTGGCCGGACAACTCACCGCGCTGACCGCCTCCACCCGCCGCGCGCTCAGCCGGCAGGGCCGCGCCCTGGTGGACGGCCAGGGCCTGGCCCGGTTGGCGGACCTGCTGCTGAAGTTTCGCGACGCGACCCGGCCGCCGATGTTGGCGCTGCACCGCTCGCAAGGGTCCAAGATTTCTCACTCATGAGCCTGTTTCCCGACTCGCGCGTCCGGGTGATTGCCGAGATCGGCATCAACCACGACGGCTCGCTGGACAAGGCGGTCGAGATGATCCGCGTCAGCGCCGCCGCCGGTGCGGACTTCGCCAAGTTCCAGCTCCTGAAGGCCGACGAGATGTACCCGCCCGGCGCGGGCCGTTACCGCAATGCCAGCGGCGAGTTCGACATCCGCGAGGTCGTCCGCGAGAGCGAGCTGCGCGCCGGTTGGCTGGACCGCCTGACCGCCGCCTGCCGCGAGGCCGGCATCGGCTTCCTCATCACCGTCTGCGACGAGGTGGGCCTGGAGGAAATCCTGCCCTACCGGCCGGCGCTGTTGAAGATTGCCTCTTACGAGATCAGCCACCTGCCCCTGTTCGAGCGGCTCGGCGCCCTGGGCATCCCGATCATCTTCTCGACCGCCTGCGCGCGGCTGGGCGACATCGAGGAGGCCCTGGCGGCCTACGGCGCGCCCGAGCGCTGCTGCATCATGCACTGCAACGGCAGCTACCCGGCACCGCGCCACATCGTGAACCTGCGCGTGCTGGAGACCCTCCGCCGCGCCTTTCCCCGCTGCGTGATCGGCTTCTCCGACCACACGCTCGACCCGGTCGAGGCCCCGGTGGGCGCGGTGACGCTGGGCGCGCGGGTCATCGAAAAACACATCACCCTGGACCGGCGCTCGCCCGGGCCGGACCACTCCTTCGCCATCGAGCCGGACGAACTGCGCCGCCTGGTGGAAGCGGTGCGGGAGACCGAGCGGCGCGTGGCGGCCGGCGATCCCCCGGTCGTGGACCCGGTGCTGCTGGGCAGTTCGGAAAAGACCGTCCAGGCCGAGGAACAGTACCTGCGGGGCTTTGCCTTCCGCAGTCTGTTCACCCGGCGGGCCGTCCGGGCGGGGGAGCGGTTCAGCCGCGAAAACCTGGCCGTGTTGCGCAACGGCCAGAAACCGCCGGGGCTGCATCCGCGGGAATTCAAGAACCTGCTGGGCCGGCCCTGCCCGCGCGACCTCGCCGCCGGCGAGCCGGTGACCTGGGACGACCTGCTCGGCCCGCGCGCGGCCTGAGCCGCCGTGAAGCCGGAGCTCGGGAAGAGCGGGGCGAGGAGTGAGCAGCGAGGAGTGAGAATTGAGAAACGAGAATTGAGGCTTGGGCGATCCTTCGGGTTTTGCGCCACTGACTTCTGACTCCTGACTTCTGACTTCTCGCCCGGCATCCGGCATCCGGCATCTGGTATCTGGCATCCGGTATCCGCCCCCTTCCCCCGTGTCCCTGACCCCTGAAGCCTTCGCCGCCCTGTTCGTGCCCGAGGACGTCTCCCTGCGGGACGCCATCGCCGCCCTCGAACGCAATCACCAGGGCATCGTGATCGTGGCCGACGCCGCCCGTCGCGCGGTGGGCATCCTCACCGACCCGGACGTGCGCCGGTTGGTGCTGCGGGCGGTGCCGTTGGATGCCCCGGCCCGCGACCACGTCAACCGCAACTTCCTGTTCTGGCCCGAGGGCGCGCCGCGCGAGGGCGCCTTCGCCGTGCTGCGCCAGCGCCGCATCCGCCACCTGCCCGTGCTCGACCCCGAGGGCCGGGTGGTGGACGTCATCCGGCTGGACGAGGTCAGCTTCGAGCAGTTCGACAACGAGGTGGTGATCATGGCCGGCGGCCTGGGCACGCGGTTGCGGCCGTTCACCGAGACCTGTCCCAAGCCGATGCTCGAAGTGGCCGGCAAGCCCATGCTCGAGCACATCCTGGAGAGCCTGCTCGGCCAGGGCTTCCACCGCTTCTGTTTCTGCATCCACTACCTGGGCGAGCAGATCACCGCGCACTTCGGCGACGGCACCCGCTGGGGCGCGCGCATCCGCTACCAGCGCGAGGAACAGCGCCTGGGCACCGCCGGGGCGCTGGCCCTGCTCGATCCGCCGCCGGACCGGCCCTTCCTGGTGGTCAACGGCGACGTGCTCACACGGGTGAACTTCCGGCATCTGCTCCGCTTCCACCACGAACAACGCGCCGCCGCCACGCTGGCCGTGCGGGCCTACGAAATCCAGTTGCCCTACGCCGTGGTCGAGGTCCGCGACCACCTGGTGGCCGGCCTGGCCGAAAAACCGGTCAAGAGTTACCTGGTCAACGCCGGCATCTACTGCCTGAACCCCGAGTTGCTGGCCCTGCTCGAACCCGGCGTTCCCCTGGACATGCCCGACCTGCTGGAACGGGCGCGCGCCGCCGGCCGCCCCGTGGCCGCCTTCCCCGTGCACGAGGAATGGATGGACGTGGGCCGGCCCGACGATTTCCGCTCGGCGCAAAGCCGGTTTGCCCAGTCTCCCGCAGTTCCAGACACAACCCCGCCACAGCCATGATCGAACTTCCGGACCCGGCCAGGGCGTTTGACTACGAGAACGGTTTTTACCTGACCTGTGCCACCACCCGAGTTGGCAAGCTCCTCGCCCACTACGAGCTGTTCAAAAAGGCCTGCCGGGTGCCGGGCGCCATTGTGGAATGTGGCGTTCTCAAAGGATGTTCCCTGATCCGCTTCGCCATGTTTCGCAAATTGTGGGCGTGGAAGCACGGATTGTCGGTTTTGACACCTTCGGAGCATTCCCTGAGACCAACTTCGGGCCGGATGTTCCCTTGCGCCAGCGTCACGTCCAGGTTTGCGGACAGGAAAGCATCTCACCGGATCAACTGCGGTCCGTGCTGGCACGCAACCAACTGGATCACGACGTGGACCTGGTGGAAGGCGACATCTTGGAAACCGTTCCGGCCTACGTGAGCCGTCACCCGGATTTGCGAATCGCCTTGCTGAACATTGACGTGGACATTTACGAGCCGAGTTGTGTGATCCTTGAGCATTTGTACCCGCGGGTGGTTTCAGGTGGGGTGGTCTTGCTGGATGACTACAAGGTTTTCCCCGGGGAAACCAAGGCTGTGGATGACTATTTCGCCGGGCAGCCGGTGGAGTTGTTGCAGACACCGTACAGCCCCACTCCGCATTACTTGATCAAGCCATAGAAACACCAGCGCCATGACCCTGGCCGTCATCCTCGCCCGCGGCGGCAGTCAGCGGGTGCCGCGCAAGAACGTGCGGACCTTCTGCGGCCGGCCCATGCTGGCCTGGCCCCTCGCCGCCGCGCGGGCCTCCGGGCTCTTTGAAACCATCCTGGTCTCGACCGAAGACGACGAGATCGCCGCCGTGGCCCGGGCCGAGGGAGCGGAGGTGCCGTTCCGCCGGCCGCCCGAGCTGGCCGATGATCGCACCGGCACGCTGCCGGTGATGGCTCATGCACTGGACTGGTTCGAGCGCCACCGCGGCCCGGTCGATCTGGCCTGCTGCATTTACGGCACGGCGGCCTTCCTGCGGCCGGAACACCTGCGGGCCGGCCTGGACCTGTTGCGGGCGCACCCGGAGGCCGACTTCGCCTTCAGCGTGACCGCCTACAGCCACCCCATTTTCCGGGCCTTCCAACGCGCGGAGGACGGCCGGGTGACGATGTTCTGGCCCGAGCACGAGCGGACGCGTTCACAGGACCTGCCCGTGGCCTGGCACGACGCCGGGCAGTTTTACTGGGGCCGGCCGGTGGCCTTTCGGACCTGCCGGGGCGTGTTCAGCGCCCGCGCCTACGGCGTGCCCATCCCGCGTCACCAGGTCCAGGACATTGACACCCCCGAGGACTGGGAACTGGCCGAGCGGTTGTTTCATCTCCAACTGGCTGACGAGGCAGCCCGCGTGTCTGTTGCCCCGGCCCCCGCGGTTTCCCAACCGGCGGGCAAACTTTGAAGCCGCCGCGCCTGCCGGATGAACAAGCTGGCCTTGACCTGCAAACTGCGCGAGCTCTACGCCCGCGGGGAAAATCTGGCCGCCTATCTTCGCTCCCTGGAGGGCGCGACGGTCAACACGGTCGAGGACGTGATGCTCAGCTACGACTTCCAAGCGGGCAGCTACATTGCGGCCTACGAGAAAAACCCTGATTGCCTGGAAGCTCGGGCCTCGGCATTGGCCGCGTTGTTGCAAGGTCTGGGGCCGTTCCGAACCATCTTGGAGCCCGGGGTAGGAGAAGCCACGACCCTGAGCGCATTGTCAGCCAAACTCCCGCCCGACCTCGCATGGCTGGGCTTCGACATTTCCTGGTCGCGCGTCAAGATGGGGCAGGCGTTCATCCGCAAGCGCGGTTACCCCAAGGGGCCCTGCCGCCTTTTTCTGGCCGACTTGTTTCACATCCCGCTGGCGGATCACTCGGTGGAAGTGGTGTACACCTCGCACTGTCTTGAGCCCAACGGGGGCCGGGAGACCGAGGCGATCCGTGAACTGCTCCGGGTGGCCTCGCGCTGGGTAGTGCTGTTGGAACCGGCATACGACCTCGCCCCCCCCGAGGCTCGTCAGCGCATGGAGCGTCACGGCTACGTCCGGAACCTGGCGGAGACAATTCGGGGGCTGGGAGCGGACCTGGTGGAGCATCGGCTTTTCGGACACGACATCAACCCGCTCAATCCCACCTGCCTTTACCTGGTGCGCGTGGGCGCCACCGCGGCGGAACCGCGCCCAGCCTGGGTGTGCCCCGTTAGCCATGCACCGCTGGAACTGGGCGAGCACGCGGCTTACGCGCCGGACGCCATGCTGGCCTATCCCGTGCTGGACGGGGTTCCCTGCCTGCGGCCGGAAAATGCCATCGTGGCCACCCGTTACGGCCAGGTGTGAAACAGCACTGTGCGCGGGGAAACGTGCATCCGTGCCTTGAACCCGTCCCGCCGAGAGTTGAAGTCCGGTTTCCCGCCTCGCCCGGGTACGCCGCTCCGATGGAAGCCGCATGACCCGCCGCGCCCTGTTCCAGACCATAGCCAAGTTCGCCGGGGCGAATCTGGTGGGCCAGGCGTTGACCGTTCTGTCCGGCTTTCTGCTGGCGCGGCTGGCGGGGCCGGAGCTGCTGGGGTTGTTTGCCAGTCTGGCGCTGGTGCAGGGCTATGCGCCCTGGTTGCTGCTGGGCACGGGCAACGGACTGGGCCGCGAAATCCCGTTCTGGTTGGGACGCGGTCGCCGGGACCGGGCCCTGGAACTGGCGGCCGCGGCAGGGGCCTGGACATTGGCCGTGGCCACCCTCTGCGCGGTGATCCTGCTCGGGATCGCGGTGGTCCAGGCGGTGCGGGGCCGGTGGGACCTGGCGGTGGGCTGGCTGGTGCAGGCGGTGGGCGTGTGGGGGCTTTTGTTCTGCGCCAACTACCTCCAGTTCATGTACCGGACGGCGGGCGACTTTGGCCGGCTGTCGCAGATTCAAATCACCCAGGGAGTGGTGGGCCTGGTGGGGGTGGCGGTGGTGCCCCTGATGGGCTTCTACGGGCTGTGCGTGCGGGCGCTGGCCCTGGCGTTGGCTCAGATGGCGCAACTGTGGCACTGGCGCCCATTCCGCGTGCGCCCGGCGTGGTCGGGTCGGGACCTGCTCCACGTGATGAAGGTGGGACTGCCGATCATGTTCGTCGGGCAGTTGTCCGTGTGGTGGGGCACGCTCAACGACACCCTGGTGCTGACTCATCTCGACCACGTGCAGCTCGGGCTCAACGCCGTGGTGGTGCTGGGGGCGCGGCCGTTTCAGATACTCATCCGAGCGGTATCTGCGGTGGTGTACCCGCAGATGACGCAGGAATTCGCCCGCACCGGCGACCTGCGGCAGGCCCTGCGCGTGGCGGCCATGCCGGCGCTGGTGCTGGTGCCGGTCATGGGGGTGCTGGTGGCCGTGGGCTGGTGGTTGGCGCCGGTGGTGGTGCCGTGGCTCTTGCCCCAATACACCGCGGCGGTGCCGGCCCTGCAGTGGAATCTGCTGGTGCTGCTGCCGTACTCGCTGAACTCGTTCAACAACATCTTCGCCGCCACGGGCCGCATGTGGCCCTATGCCACCTCGCTGGTGGCCGGCGTGCTGGCGTACGTGGCGGTCCTGCCGCTGTTGCTCCGGCAGCGGCAGGACCTGGTGGCCTTTGCGCAGGCCATGCTGATCGGCCGGCTGGTGTTCCTGGGGCTGGCCTTTGCCTGCATCGGCTGGCTCCTGGGGCGCGGTGGGCGACCGGTTGATGCCCCGCCAGCAGCGCCCGCAGAGTGAAAAGTCCGCCCCGCGCCGCAGCCCCGTTTCACTTTTCACCCTTCACCACTCCACTTTCCCCCTTCGCAGCATGAACCCCGCGCCGGTCCTTGCCGAGCCCCTGGCCGAGCCGCCGGCCCATCTGCCCGCCCCGGAGCCTCCGGCCTGGCTGGCCTGGGAGTTCCGGTACGTGGAGGCGCTCCGGCAGGTGGTGGCGGC
>JBBIJZ010000047.1:26994-30492 GCA_037445715.1 Verrucomicrobiales bacterium
CCTGGCTGGCCTGGGAGTTCCGGTACGTGGAGGCGCTCCGGCAGGTGGTGGCGGCAGATGCCCTGGACGGCGCGCCGTTGGACCGGGCGGTGCATTCGTTTTTCAAGCTGCTGCACCGGCACGGCCGGCTGACCCGGTCCGGCTGCCCGCCGCATCGGGCCGCGGGGGACCTCGTCGCCGCCCTGTTGAACTGGCGGGGGTGGGTGGGGCCGTGGTGGGGCCTGCGCCGTCGCCGGGCTTCCCGCGAGTGGACCGGCCGGGTCTGGCTGGTGGGGCTGGGCGAGCAGGCGCGTTCGCGCCGGTTGTGGGAGCCGATGGCCGAAGCGCTGGGCGGCGGCGCCGGCCTGCTTTTGGCGGCGGGGCCGAGTCAGTTGCGACACCTCCCCGAAACGCCGCCGGCGGTCTCGCTCATGGATTATCCGGCAGGCTGGTGGCGCACGCGGGGCTGGCTGGCGGGGCGGCTCGGGCGGTGGTTGCACGAGCTGGGCCGGGTGTGCAGCGAGTTCGACTTTGCCTCCGCGGCGCGCTGGCGGCTGGCGGCGCACCTGGTCCAGCAAGCGGACCGCATCAGCGCCCTGCTGCGCCTGGAGCGTCGGCTCCGGCCCCGGGCCGCGGTGGTGGACTGGGACCGCGCCCCGCTGGGCGCGGCGGTTTGCGCGGCCCTCGGGGCGCGGGGCGTGCCGACCTTCACCCTGGTGCACGGCGCCTTTGGCGCGCAGAGCCGCGCCGGCTTCGTGCCGCTGGGCGCGCGGTTTGTGCTGACGTGGGGCGAGGTGCAGTCCGCGCTCCTGCGCGAGGTGGGCGTGCCGGCGGAGCGGATCATCCCGGTGGGCGTATTCGAGCCTCGCCCGCTGCCGCCGTCCCTGGAGCCGGCGGCGCGCGCGCAGCGACTGACGGCCTTGCAGGCGCGAGCCGACCGGCCGGTCGTGGTCCTGGGCCTGACCTGCCTCAACGCCGAAGGCCGCGCCCTCTGGGCCCGCGTGCTGCGGGAGCTGGCGGGGCGGTTGGCGGACCGGGTGGTGCTGGCCCGCCTGCACCCGAGCAACACGCGCGCCTCGTTCGCCGGTTTGCTGGAGGAATCGCCCACCCTGCGGCTGGTGGACGACCGGATGTTGTCGGCGGCGGAAACGCTCGAGCTGGCGGACGCGGTGGTGGTGGACAGCAGCAGCTTCGGGTTCGACGCCCTCCAACGGGGGCTGCCGGTGGTCACGCTCGAGCCGCCGGACGGCTCGCGGTACTTTTCGCTGCAATGGGAGGCGATACAGGCGGGCGCCAGCCTGTACGCGCGGAACGCCGAGCATCTGGCGTCGCAACTGGCGCGGTTGCGGGACGACGCCGGTTTCCGGGCGGCGCTGCTGGCCCGGGCCCGGGCCTTCGAGGCGCGCTACGTGTGCGCGTACGGACAGGAGGCGCTGGCGCGGGCCCGGGCGGCGATTGAAGAGGGGATTGAGAAGAGCGGAGTGAGGAGCGGGAATTGAGGAGCGGGAATCGGGCATGGAGAATCGAGTGGGGGCGCATCGGGCAGGAACAACAGCCCGGCCGCGGGGGCGGCGAAGGCGGCGAAAAGGTTAAAAGGGTGAAAGATGAATGGGCGGGACGAGCATGGAGGAGGGAGAAGCGAGCATTGCGGTGCAGGTCTCGGCGGCCGGGCAATTCTGACTTCTGGCTCCTGACTCCTGACTTCTGACTCCTGACTCCCGGCTTCCGGCTCCTCAATTCCCGCTCCTCGCTTCGCAATTCTCGATAATGCCCGTCTCCGTCCTGATTTGCGGTCTGGGTTCGATCGGCCGCCGGCACCTGCGGCATTTCCGTGCCCTGGGCTGCGCGCCCATCCTCGCCTACCGCACCGGCAAGGCCACGTTGCCCGACGACGGCCAGCCCGCCCCCGACGCGGTCTTCCACGATCTGGGCGCGGCACTGGCGCAACGGCCGGACGCGGTGGTGGTGGCCAACCCCACCGCCCTGCACCTCGAAACCGCCCTCGCCGCCGTGCAGGCCGGCTGTCACGTGCTCATCGAAAAACCGCTGGCCCACCGCCTCGACGGCTGGGAGGAACTCGCCGCCGAGGCCACCCGCCGCGACCGCGTGGTGCGCGTGGCGCAAAATCTGCGCTTTCATCCGCAACTGCGGCGCCTGCGCGAGATGATCACCGCGGGCGAGCCGCTGGGCCGGCCGTTGCTGGCCCGCGCCCACATCGGCGGTTACCTGCCCGACTGGCATCCCTGGGAAGATTACCGGGTCTCCTACGCGGCCCGGCGCGAGCTGGGCGGCGGCGCGGCCCTGACCAACATCCACGAACTGGACTACCTGCTCTGGCTGCTCGGGCCGGCGCGCCGGTTTACCGGCCTGGAACTGCCGCTGCATCCGCTGGGCACGGACGTGGACGAGGCGGCGGCGTTTGTGCTCGAGCACGCCGGTGGCGCGTTGTCCGTGGCCACGCTGAGCCTGGCCCACAAGCCCCAGGCGCGCACCCTCGAGGTCTCGTTCACCGGCGGCAACGCCTCGCTGGACCTGCTCAGCGGCCGGCTGCGGCTGGCGTGGGCCGACGGCGCGACCCGCGAGGAAGCCCCGCCGGAGGGGTTCACCGTGGACGACACCTATCGGGCCCAGGCCGCCGATTTTCTCGCCGCCATCGCCGGTCAACCCTCTCCCGCGGCCACGCTCGAAGAGGCCGCGCACGCCCTGCTCATTGCCCTGTCACCCCGCCTTGCCTCCCATGAATGATCCTGTGTTTGACGTCTCCGGCCGCGTGATCGTGCTCACCGGCGCCTGTGGTTTGATTGGCCGCACCGTGGCGCGGGCCCTGAGCCAGCGCGGCGCCAAACTGATCCTGGCCGACGTGCCGCCGAAAGACCCCGCCGCCTTTGCCGCCGAGCTGGGCGGGGACGCGGCCGGGTTCCACTGCGACGTGTCGCAACTGGACGCGGTGCGCCGGCTGGTGGAGGCCACCCTCGAGCGGCACGGCCGGGTGGACGTGCTCATCAACAACCACCATTACCTGGCCAAACAGGCCTGGGACGCCCGCGCCGAGGTGTTTCCCGAGGAGGCCTGGCGGGCGATCGTGGACGTGAACCTGACCGGCACGTTTCTCATGTGCCGCGAGTTTGGCGCGGTGATGCTGCAGCAGGGCAGGGGCAACATCATCAACCTGGCCTCGACCTACGGCGTGGTCTCGTCCAACCCGGCGCTGTACACGGACAACCGGCTGGCCAGCCCCATTGCCTACTCGGCCAGCAAGGGCGGGGTGATCATGCTCACCAAGTACCTGGCCTGTTACTGGGGCAAGCGGGGCGTGCGGGTCAACGCCCTGACCCCGCACGGGGTGTGGAACCATCACGAGGAAGCGTTCGAGAAGCGCTTCAGCGCCATGAGCCCGCTGGGGCGCATGATGCAGCCGGAGGAAATCGTGGGGGCGGTGCTGTTCCTGGCCTCGGACGCCTCCAGCTACGTCAACGGCTCGAACCTCCTGGTCGAGGGCGGCTGGACGGCGTGGTGAGG
>JBBIJZ010000048.1:0-1531 GCA_037445715.1 Verrucomicrobiales bacterium
CGGGCTCCGGCCGCCCCGGCCGACGTCCTGTCCGGGCGCAGTTCGGGCGGTAGCCAGGCGCGCAGCAACGGGCCGGTCATTACCGTGGTCACCAGTGCCATGATGACGAACATGGTGAACAGCGGCCGGGTCAGAAGCCCCAGGTCGTAGCCGATGTTGATGGCCACCAGGCCCATCAGGGCGCGGGTGTTCATCAACGCGGCCACGCAGCCGGCCTCGCGTCGGCTCTGGCCGGTGAGCCGCGCGCCCAGGTAACAGCCGCCCAGTTTGCCGGCCACGGCCGCGGCCAGCACCACCGCGCAACCCAACCAGGCCAGGGGGGTGGTCAGCGAGCCGATTTCGGTGCGCAGCCCGGTGTTCGTGAAAAAGATCGGCACCAGCGCCACCAGCACGAAGTCGCGGAACCGCTCGCGCCAGGCGGCCACCAGGGTGGTTTCCCGGTGCAGGGCCACGCCGAGCATGAAGGCGCCGAAGATCGAGAAGATGCCCAGCAGGTTGGTGGTGACCGCGCAGCCAAACAACACCACCAGCTGCACGGCCAGAAAGGTGGGCGGCAGGCGGTCGGGTTGCGGCGGTTGCGGCTCCAGACCGCAGGTGTCTCGGCCGGGGCAGTCGCCGTTGCCCAGCCGGGGCGACCGCAGGCCGAAGGCGCAGGCCAGCAGCCGGCCGGCAGACCGGCCGCCGGGGTCCTCCGTCGGCACACAAAAACTGCAGCGCCAGAAGCGGCGCAGGGCGGGGCCGACCACCCACAGCAGCAGCGCGAAGAAACCCACGATGCCGGCCACCTGCCCCAGCAAGGGCCCCCAGGCAAACCGCGCCGTCACCAGCGCCGTGGCCACGCCCAGCAGCACCCAGCCAATCACGTCGTCCAGCGCGGCAGAGCTGATGGCCACCGCGCCCAGCGCGGTGCGTTCGAGGCCTTCCTCGAGCAGGATGCGGCCCATAATGGGCAGCGCGGAAATGGCCAGGGCGATGCACAGGAAAAGTTGGAAGCCGAACCGATTGGTTTCCGGTGCGAATTCCCGGTGCAACCACGGGCCGATGGCCAGTCCCAGCAGCATCGGCGCCGCAATACCCATCGCCGACACGACCAGCACCGTGTGCGAGCGCGTGGCCAGGTGGCCGAAGTCAAACTCCATCCCCACCTGGAACAGCAGCAGGATCAGTCCCAGCTTGGCCAGCAGTTGCAGGGAGAACGACGTCTCGGCCGGGAACAACCCCTGAAACGCCTCCGGCCAGACCCAGCCCAGGAAGGAAGGTCCGAGCAGCACCCCGCCGGCGATCTCGCCCACCGCCAGCGGCTGGCCCAGGCGGCGGCCCAGCCGGCCCATGATCCAGGCCACGGCGATGATGACCATCCACTGGAGCAGCACCAGCTTGAGGTGGGATTCGATGGCCAGGGGATTCATGGGGTGAACCCGCGGAAAGAAGTCCGGTACGGCCGTTGCATGGGCCGGAGGGTAGGCGGGTTCGCGCGGTCCGCAAGGCCCGGCCGGACGCCAAGGTCGGAGGCCGAAGTCCGAAGGCCGAA
>JBBIJZ010000048.1:1631-29872 GCA_037445715.1 Verrucomicrobiales bacterium
GGTCCGCAAGGCCCGGCCGGACGCCAAGGTCGGAGGCCGAAGTCCGAAGGCCGAAGCAAGAGCAATTTGGAACTCAGGAACTCAGGAGGAGCAGGAGTCAGAAGTCAGAAGTCAGGGGTCAGAAAAACGGGGATTGCGTCAGGGCTGGCTCCTCGATGCGTACTTCTCGCTCCGCGATTCGCGATTCCTTCCGCGTTCCGCACTCCGCGTTCCGCCTTCATGGTCATGGACCTGGTGCCGCGGGTCCGCGCCGGGCGGTTGACTTGCGGGTTTGCTTGCGCCAAGCCCCGGCTCCTCGCTTCGCGCTTCTCACTCCTCGATTCTCGATCCTTTCCGCATTCCGTCCCTTCCTGCCTTCTGGGGAGACCGATTACCCGGGAACCGACGGCAGTGCGGCGACCCTCCGGCGGCTCAAGGATTCGCCGTCTGGCATGTCCCTTCTGCACAAAGGCAGTGCTCCCGTCTCGGCCGCGAGCAGTGCCACCCAGCCGACAGTCGAAGATCATGCGGGCATCTGGCCTGCTCCGCCCAAGACCGCACGGACACTCCCTGTCGCGGCCGGCCACAGGTCGCCTCAGGCGGGCAGGCTCCGGTCCGAGGTTGGGAGTTTGCGAGGGAGGTGGCCCGGGGTGGACTCAGGGCTGACGGCCGTTGGTGCGTCGCCGGGGTTGCGATTGCCCGAGGTGGCGGTTGACCGCGTTGAGGTAGGCGCGGGCGCTGGCCTCGATCACGTCGGTGCTGGCGCCGCGGCCAACCACGGGCTCGCCGTTGCCGAAGTCCACCTTGGCGGTGACCTCCCCCAGCGCGTCCATGCCCTGCGAGACCGCGCGCAAGGAGTAATCGAGCAGGCGGCCCTGCGTGCCGGTGAGCCGGTCAATGGCCCGCAGCGCGGCGTCCACCGGGCCGTCCCCGATGCTGGCATCCTGGACCACGGCGGTCTCGCCCTTGCGCGCACCGGCCCGGCGCAGACGCACGGTGGCGGTGGGCACGGTCTGGTTGCCGCTGGTCACGTGCAGATAGTCCAGGGTCCAGGTCTCGGGCACCTCGGTGATGAGGCCCTCGACCAGCGCGGTGAGGTCGTCGTCGTACACGAACTTCTTCTTGTCGCCGATCTCCTTGAACCGGACGAACAGCGCGTTGAGGTCGGCCTCGCTCAACGTGTAGCCCAGGTGCCGCAGGCGCGCGGCCACGGCCGCCCGGCCGCTGTGCTTGGTCAGCGGCAGCTCGGTCTGCCCCCAGCCCACCTCGCGCGGGTCCATGATCTCGTAGGTCTCGCGCTTCTTGAGGATGCCGTCCTGGTGGATGCCGGCGCTGTGGGCGAAGGCGTTTTCGCCCACGATGGCCTTGTTGCGCTGCACCATCAGGCCGCTCATGCGGGCGACCAGGCGGGAGGATTTGACGATCTCGCGCGGGTTCACACCGCAGGTGAAGCCGCGGAAGAAGTCCCGGCGGGTGCGCAGGGCCATGACCACCTCCTCGAGGGCGGTGTTGCCGGCGCGTTCGCCGATGCCGTTGACGGTGCATTCGACCTGCCGGGCGCCGGCGCGGATGGCCGCCAGCGAGTTGGCCACCGCCAGGCCGAGGTCGTTGTGGCAGTGGACGCTGATGACCGCGCGGCCGTCCTGGAACTCCGGCACCGCCTCGTAGAGCTGGCGGATCAGCGCCGCGAACTGGTCCGGCACGGCCCAGCCCACGGTGTCGGGGATGTTCACGGTGCGGGCGCCGGCGGCGACCACCGCTTTGCAAACTTCGATGAGAAACTCCGGCTCGGTGCGTGAGGCGTCCTCGGGCGAGAATTCGACGTCCTCGACGTGCCCGCGGGCGCGCTTCACCCCCTCGACGGCCAGGCGGAGGATTTCGTCCTGCGCCTTGCCCAGCTTGAACTCGCGGTGGATTTTGGACGTGGCCAGGAAGACGTGAATGCGGGCGCGCCGGCCGGCGGGCTTCACCGCGGCGGCGGCGGCCTCAATATCCGCGGGCACGCAACGGGCCAGGCCGGCGATGCGCGGGCCGCGCACCTGGAGGGCGATGGTCTGGACGGCCGCGAAGTCACCCTCGCTGATGACCGGGAAGCCGGCTTCGATCACATCCACGCCCAGCCGGGCGAGCTGCCGGGCCACTTCCAGCTTTTCGCGCAGGTTCATCGAGGCGCCGGGGCATTGCTCGCCGTCGCGCAGGGTGGTGTCGAAGATCAGGATTTGTTCGTGTTTCATGTGTCGGACTGGATACGGGTCATCTCGGTAACGCGGTCTGCGGCCGCCGGCGGCACCCGCCGCGACGCGGACCCGGCGGCGGTGCCCGGGAAACACAAAGGCCCCACCGCCCGGTCGGCGGTGGGGCCGCAAAATCCGCGAGGTTGCGTCAAGCCCCGACCGCCGCGCTGCACAACAGCAGCGCGCCATTCAGCAGGTGGAGCTTGGTCGGACCGTTCACGCGGGGGCAAGGTACGGGCGCGACGGGGCCAGGTCAACGAGTTTTTTGCGGGCGGAACGGCAGTACGGACGGGGCGGGCGGGGGGACCCGGGGTGGTTTCCCGGCGACGGGGCTTGAAAGTGCCCGGGCGAACCGGAAGATGCGCGGGTGTTTGTGCTCTGGCTGTATTGCCTGTTGGCGTTTGCCGCCGCGCTGGCCGGCGGGGCGCTGCCCTCGTGGTTCAAGCTCACGCACCCGCGGCTGCAAATGGCGATCAGCTTCGTGGCGGGGCTGATGCTGGGACTGGCGGTGCTGGGCCTGTGGCCGCACGGCGTACACATTTTGGGCTCGGCCGAACGCGGGGCGGCCTGGCTGTTGGGGGGCTTTCTGGCGCTGTTTTTCCTGCAACGCTTCCTGCCGTTTCACCATCACGACGTCGAGGAGGGCAGCCCGTTGGAGCCCTGCGGGCACCCGCATTCCCTGGCGGAACGCTCGGCGCGGACGCTGAGCTGGCTGGGCGTGGCGCTGGGCCTCTCGCTGCACTCGATTTTCGACGGTGTGGCGATGGCGGCGGCGGTGGCTTCCGGGGCGGACGACCACGGCGGGGCGCTGGGTCTGGGGACGGCGCTGGCGGTGATTTTGCACAAGCCGTTCAGCGCCCTGGCCATCACCACGCTCATGGCCGCGGGGGGCAGTCCGCGCGCGGTGCGCAACTGGGTCAACGTGGCCTTTGCCTTGGTCACCCCGCTGGGGGCGTTGCTGTTTGCTCTGGGGGTGAACCTGGCGGAGACCCAACACGCGCCCGGTTTGGGCGCGGCGCTGGCGTTTTGCGCGGGCACGTTTCTGTCCATCGCGTGTGCGGACCTGCTGCCGGAGCTGCAATTTCATCGGCACGACCGGGTGATTCTGACGCTGGCCTTGCTGGCCGGGCTGGGCGTGGCGGTGTTGATCGTCGTGGTGGGTCATGGCGGGGATGCGGCCCACCATGCGCCGCACGCCGCGGCCGGGGTTGGGCGGGATGGTCCGCGGATGGCCATGACCGCGGCGCCGTTCCGGGGGCCGCCGTGGGTGTAACCTGGCGGCTACAATTGGCCCTTTGATCCCCCGATCCTCCGGCGGGAGGACGTTTCGGCGAGTCGAGTGACAACCGCAGTTTGCAGTCTCGTGGTATGAAACGAAAAAGCGCAAGCCGAGCGGTCGGCAAACGGCTGACCTGGTTGCTGGTACCGCTGCTGGCGGGTATGCCGGGACTGGCGCAACCGGGGGCGGCCCCGGCGGAACGCTTCGAGGCCGGCCTTTTGCGCCCGCCCCGGCCGGTGCGGGCGGTGGGTTTGCGCTGGGAGAACGACGCGGTGGGGGAGACCGATGAGAACTACTCGAACGGGATTTCGCTCTCCTACCTGCACTCGGGACGTGGTTTGCTGGGCGGCATCTGGGACTGGCTGGGGGTCGAGGAGGGCCAGTTGTTTAGCAGTTATGACGTGGGCCAGATTATCGTCACCCCGATGGACACCGACCGGCCGGTCCCGGACCCGGAAGACCGGCCCTACGTGGGGATGTTGTACGCCTCGGCCTCGACGCAGTTGCAGCGGGGTCACGTGCTGCACGGCCTGAAGTTGGTGACGGGTGTGGTGGGGCCGGCGTCGCAGGCCGAACACGTACAGGCCTGGTTTCACGAGTTGATCGGGAGCGGCAAGCCGCAGGGCTGGGCCCACCAGCTCCACAACGAACCCATCTTCAACCTGGTGTACGAGCACCGCCGCAAATATCCGTTGCTGGCGGACGCCTCGGCCTGGAGCTCCGAGATCATCCCCGTGGGCAACGCCATGCTGGGCAACGTGCTCATCCAGGCCCAGGTGGGCGCCCAGGTGCGTTTCGGGTACCAGGTGCCGGACAATTTCGGCACCACGCTCATCCGCGGCTTCGGGGCGCTGCCCTACGCCCGCCCGCGCCGGAACGGGGAATCCGAACCGAGCTGGGGGGCCTACCTCTTTGCCAGCGGCAGCGGCGTGGCCGTGGCCCGGAATCTTACCCTGGATGGCAACACCTTCGAGGACAGTCCGAGCGTCGAGAAAAACCCCTTCTTTCTCACCGGCGAGTTCGGGCTGTCGCTCTGGACGCGCTGGTGCGAGGTCACCGCCTCCTTCGTTTGGTGGGGTGAGGAGTTCAAGAATCAGGCCCGGCCGTCGCGCTTTGGCGCGCTGGCCATCACCGTCCCGTTCTAGCCGCGGGGCGCGGAGGGAGGCGCGGGAACATGCTGCTCATCCGCACGCGCGTGGCACCCAGCCGGATTCACGGGCTGGGGTTGTTCACCGTGCACGCCGTGCCGGCGGGCACGCCGGTGTGGCGCCTGGTGCCGGGGTTTGACCGGGTGTACCGCGCGGCGGAGGTGGCGGCCTGGCCGGCGCCGGCGCGCGAGTTTGTCGAGTGGTTTGGCTACCGCCGGGCCGCGGACGGCGCCTGGGTTTTGAGTGGGGATCATGCCTGTTTCATGAACCACGCCGTGCCGCCCAACACCGGCACCCCGCCGGGCCAGCCCGCGGCGTTGTTCACGGTGGCCCTGGACGATCTGGCGGCCGGCGAGGAGCTCACTTGCGACTATTTCGCCTTCGACGCGGACGCCGCCCGCAAGCTCGGCCGGCCGGCGCCGCCCGCAGTTTGACCCCCCGCGCCGCCCAAACCCTTGCGCCCGCGCCGCCGGCCGGGAAACTTTTCATCCGGCGCGGTTTATTGGAAGCTATTCGCGGGTATGCCGAAATTTACCTACAAGGCCCGGCGTCGCTCGGGCGAGCTGGTGCAGGATGAGATCGAAGCAGCCGACCGTCCGGCGGCGGTGCTCAAGCTCCAGCAGTCCGGCCTGTTTCCGCTGATGGTGGAAATGGCGCGGGGTGCCACGCCGGCCCGGCGCGAGCGCCCGGCGGCGCCCGCCAGCGCGGGCGTGCTGCCCGGGCTGCTTCAGCGCCTGCTGCGGCGTCAGCGCCGGCCCAAACTGCACGAGCTGGCCACCTACGCCCAGCAGTTGACCAACCTCCTGCGGGCCGGCATGCCGCTGACGCTGGCCCTCAACAGCATGGCCAACCTCGGCTCGAAGGGCATCCCGCCCGCGGTGAGCCTCCAGCTCAAGCAGGATGTCATGGAGGGCAAGAGCCTTTCGGAGGCCATGGCCCGGCAACCGCGCGTCTTCAGCGATCTGTTCGTGAACATGGTACGCGCGGGCGAGCAAAGCGGCGCGCTCCAGGAGGTGCTCGAACGCCTGGCCCAGCACTATGCGCGCTTTGCCGAGGTGCGCCAGAAGTTCATCTCGGCCATGATCTACCCGGCGGTGGTCTGCTCCGTGGGGGTGGTGATCGTCATCTTTTTCATGTCCGTCATGCTGCCGAAGTTCCTGACCATCTTCGAGGGCATGCCGGGAGTCGAGTTGCCGGCGGCCACCCGGTTGCTCGTGGCCCTGAGCCACTTCTTCTCGCGTTACTGGTGGACGCTGCCGCTGGCCGCGCTGGGCGCCTGGGGGTTGTTCCAGCGCTACAAAGCCACGCCCGCGGGCGCGCGCAATCTGGACCGTCTGCTCATGCGGGCACCGGTGCTGGGGCGGGTGGTGCAGCTCACCCTGTTCAGCCAGTTTGCCCGCACGTTGAGCACCCTGCTCCAAAACGGCGTGCCCGTGCTCACCGCCCTGCGCATCACCGAACAGGTGATCGGCAATCGCGTGCTGCGCGAGGCCATTGCCGCCACGCGCGAAGCGGTCACCGACGGCAAAAGCCTGGCCCAGCCCCTGGCGCGCAGCCAGGTCTTTCCCCAGTTGATGATTGACCTGGTGCGCATTGGCGAGGAGACCGGCGATGTGGCCGGGGCGTTGCGGAACGTGGCCGAGACCTACGAGAACGACCTGACCGTGGCCCTGCGCGTGATGACCAATCTCATCGAGCCGGCCATGATCATCGCGATGGCGCTGGGCGTGGGCTTTCTGCTGTTCAGCGTGCTGTCGGCCATGTTCCGGATCACCTCCAACCTGGGAGCGCGGTGATGGGCGCCTCGTGGTCCAGACCGGGCGGAGCGGCCCGGCGGCTGCGGGCCGGGGCGGCGGCCTTCACGCTGGTCGAGCTCATGATGGTGCTGGCCATCCTGGCCATTGTGCTGGGCGTGGCCCTACCGGTCATGGTGGGCACGGTGCGCAAGGCCCCGCTGCGCCAGGCCCTGAACGACCTGGACGAGGGCTTCCTCAAGGCCCGGATGTTGGCCATCCTCAGCGGCCAGCCCGCCGAGCTGGTCATCCGCGCCGCCGACGGCACCTTGCTGGTGCGCCCGGTGAGCGAGACGGCCCCGGTGGAGCCGGAGGCTCTTCAGGAGCCCGGCGCGGCGGTCCCGGCGCCCCCCGCCGGGGAAACGCCCTCCGACACGCCGCCACGGGAGGAACTGCCCCGTTTCTCGGCCCGGCTGCACGAAAGCCTCGCCTTCCGGCAGCTCACCGTGAACCTGCGCGACATGATGGATGAACCGGAGGCGGTGATCCGCTTCCAGCCCAACGGCACGTGTGACGCCTTCACCGCGGTCCTCACCGCCGAGACCGGCGAGGAGCGGCTGCTGCAACTGGAGATCACCACCGGCCGCCTGCGCCTTCAGGAGCTGCGATGAAACCCCACGTCCCCACGGGAAACCAGGCCCCGGCGGCCCGCGCAGGGCGGCGCGGCGCGGTGGCTTTTACGCTGCTCGAGGTCATGATCGCCATGGCGATTTTCTTCATGGCCATTTTCGCGATCCTCGGGCTGGTGGCCCAGAACCTTCGCATTGCCCGCAGTCTGAGCCTGGGGGAGATAGACCTCAGCACCGTGGCGGTCGAGTTGAGCCTGCAAACGCTGACCAACCTCGACCTGACCGAAGGCACCATCAGCGGGGATTTCGGCAACACCTACCCCGGGGCCAGTTGGGTGGCCAACCTGTACCTCGTGGCCACGAATGCCGGCGCGCCCGGCGGCGGCCGCACCCCGGGGGGCTTGTACCAGGCGGACATCACCATCACCTGGCCGCAGAACAACCTCATCAAGGAACGCCACACCAGCCTGCTGCTCTACCGGCCGCAACTGGGCAGCCGCGTGCAGGCCATCGTGCCCTGAGCCGCCATGAACCCCCGCCACGTCCCGTCCCGCCCGGCCCGCTCCCGGCCGGGGGCCCGCGCGTTCACGCTGCTGGAGCTGATGCTGGCGGTGACCATCTTCGGCATGGTGCTGACGGCGATTTACTCGACCTGGACGGCCATCCTGCGCACCGCGCGCGTGGGCAACGACGTGGCCGCCAACGCCCAGCGCGCCCGCATCGCCGCGCGCACCCTCGAGGACGCCCTGGTCTCGGCGGTGATGTTTCAGGCCAACGCCCCCCTGTACACCTTCGAGGCGGACACCTCCGGCGACTTCGCCGCGCTGAGCCTGGTCTCGCGCCTGCCATCCACCTTTCCCGGCAGCGGGTTCTTCGGCGACCTGGTGGTGCGCCGCGTCGCCTTCACGGTGGAAACCGCGCCCGACGGCACCAACGACCTGATCCTGCGCCAACTGCCCCTCCTGATCTCGGACAAGGCCGACACTTCCGACCAGGCCATCGTGCTGGCGCGCGACGTGCGCCGGTTCACCCTGGAATTTTTGCCCCGCCCCGGCCTGGCGAGCGGGCCGCGTGCGGGCGAGTGGCAGACCGAGTGGCCGTACACCAACACACTGCCGTGGGTGGTGCGCTTCACCCTGGCCTTTGGCGGGGCGCGCGACCGGTTCGGCGAGCCCGCGGACCTGACGGTGCGAACCGTGTTGCTGCCCAGCCTCATGGTCCCCGGCGCCTCCTCGCAGGGCTCGGCCCCGGTCATGCCCGTGCCGGGCGTCCCGCCCACCAACGCGCCGGGCACCACACCCGCGCCGCCCCCCGCGGCGCCGCGCGTCAACTGACCGCCGCCATGAAACGACGCGTCCTGCCAGTCCGTGCCGGCTCCCGCCGGGGCTTCGCGTTGATCATCGTGATGACGGTGATCTTCGTCTTGGCGATGCTCGCGGGCGGGTTCGCCTACTCGATGAAGGTCGAGTCGCGCCTGGCCGCGCACGCCCACAACGAATCCGAGCTGGAATGGATGGGCCGCTCGGGGGTCGAGCTGGCCAAGTACGTCCTGGACCAGTCCGCCCGGCTCGGCGCCCGCTACACCGCGCTCAACCAAATCTGGGCCGGCGGCCCGGGGGACGGTCCGGAGACCAACAGCCCGCTGGCGGGCCTCAACCTCCGCGCCTGGCCGCTGGGCGAGGGGATGATCTCGGTCGAGATCGTGGACCTCGAACGCAAGCTCAACCTCAACCGCATCGCCAGCCTGCTCCCGGCCCAGGGCGGCGGCCAGGACCTGCTCGCCCGCGCGCTGGCCCTCATGGGGGTGGACGCCGCCGAGGCCGCGACGATCGTGGACTCGATTCTGGACTGGCGCGACCCCGACGACGCCTCCCGGCTCAGCGGTGCCGAGAGCGACTTCTACCTGAGCCTGGACCCGCCGTACTACGCCAAGAACGGCGCGATTGATGACCTGGCCGAGCTGCTCCTGGTCCACGGCGTCACCCCGGAAATCTACTGGGGCCCGCGCGCGGTGGCGCACCGGTTCCAGTGGGCGGACACGGCGCGCGGGCGCGGCCCGCGCGGGCGGGCGCGCGGCCTGGCGCCCACGTACCCGTTCGGTCTGGTGGACCTGTTCACCCCGCTGTCCAGCGGCGCGGTCAACATCAACACGGCGCCGCTCCCGGTGCTGCAAGTGGCCCTGGGGATCAGTGATGACCTGGCGGCCAACATCATTCGCGCCCGCGCCGGCCTGGACGGCGTCGAGGGGACCGAGGACGACACGCCGTTCTTGAGCGCCAACCTGGCCGCGGTGCCGGGGCTGGAGGCCCTGCCCCCCGAATTGCGCGCGCCGCTCACCACGGTCAGTTCGCATTTCGAGGTGACGGTGCACGTGCAACTGGGCCGCTCGCACCGCCAGTGCCGCGCCATCCTCGCGCGCAACGTTCCCGGCCTCGCCGCCCTGGCCGGCGAAGGCGGCGTGCGCGTGCTCCAGTTCAGTTGGAAGTGACCCCGCCGAGGCATCCCGTGACGCCCGCGCTGGCACCCACCTGCTTCATCACCGGCACCGACACCGGCGTGGGCAAGACCGTGCTCACGGCGCTGCTGCTGCGGCACCTGCAGCGGCGCGGCCGACCCGCGGTGGCCCTCAAGCCCTTTGCCACGGGCAGCCGGGCCGATGCCGCGCTGCTCCACCGGGTGCTTGTTGCCGGAAAGGGACCACCGGTGATCGCGGCGGGCGGGGAAGCCGTGGCGGCCGACGACCTGAATGCCTTTTTCTTTCGCCAGCCGCTGGCGCCCTGGGTGGCCGCCCGGCGGGAAAAACGGCGCGTGACGCTGGCGCGGGCGTTGGAGGCCATCCGTGCCTGGCAGGCGCCGGGACGGTGGTTGTTGGTCGAAGGATGCGGCGGGTTGTTGACGCCGCTGGGTCCGGGGTACAGCGCGCGGGAACTGATCCGTGCGTTGGGCTGTCCGGCGGTGATCGTGGCGCGCAACCGGCTCGGGGTTTTGAACCAGGTGCGGCTGGCGTGGGAGGCGCTGGGGGGGACACGGGGCGCGGCGGCGGCGGTGGTGCTCATGGCCGGCGCGCGCCCGGACCTCTCGGCCCGCACCAATCCGCGGGCGCTGGCCGAATGGGTGGCGCCCACGCCGGTGTTCGTCTGCCCGCACTGGGGGCGGCTCCGGCGCGCGCCGTCGTTTTGGGAGGCGGCGGCGCGCCGGGCGGCGCCATGGCTGGAGCGGTTGGTCGGGTCCGTGGCGCGCGCGGGCCGGGCGGGTTGAGCCGGTCCCGCCAAAAAACGGAATGGTTTCGCCAATTCCCGGCAAGCCGCTAGGCTGCGGGGGCGGCCAACCTGCGGGCGTTGGCGGGCGTGGCGAAGCTCGTGGAAATGTCCGCGGCGGCGCGCCGCGTCCCCCGGCCGCCGCCGGAGTGCCCGCACCGCGACCGTTATGCTTGAATCCTTGCTCTCTCCACAGACCGTGGCCGTGATCGGCGCCTCCCGCAACCCGGAGAAGGTGGGCTACGCGTTCATGCACAACCTCACCCGCGGGGGGTTCCCGGGCACCCTCGTGCCCATCAACCTCGAGGCCGACGAAATCCTCGGGGTCAAGTGCTACAAAAGCCTCGAGGAGTTCGGCCGCCCCATTGACCTGAGCATCATCGTGGTGGGCAACAAGTACGTGAAGCAGGCGGTGCAGGACTCGATCAAGGCCGGGGCCAAGACCATCGTGGTCATCACCGCCGGCTTCAAGGAGGTCGGGGCCCGGGGCGCCGAAGCCGAAAAGGAACTGGTCGAGTTGTGCCGGGCGGCGGGGGTGCGGCTCATGGGGCCCAACTGCCTGGGTGTGCTCAACACGCACCACCGCATGAACGCCACCTTCGCCCCCACGGTGCCCCCGCCGGGGCCCATCTCGGTGATCTCGCAGTCCGGGGCGTTGTGCGTGGCCATCCTCGATTGGGCGGCCAGCCAGAAACTCGGCCTGGGCAAGGTCATCAGCTTCGGCAACAAGGCCGACCTCAACGAGGTGGACTTCCTGCAGGCCCTGGCCGAAGACCCGGAGACCAGGGTCGTGGCCGGCTACCTCGAGAGCATCCAGGAGGGCAACAAATTCCTGCGCGTGGCCCAGGAGGCCGCCTCCGTCAAGCCGGTGGTCCTTCTCAAGGTCGGGATCACCCAGGCCGGCGCCAAGGCCGCCAGTTCCCACACCGGCAGCCTCGCCGGCACGGACATCGCCTACGGCGCGGCCTTCAAGCGCGCGGGGGTCATCCGCGCCGAGCACTTCGAGGCCCTGTTCGATTACGCCCTGGCCTTCGCCACCCAGCCCCTGCCGGCCGGCAACCGCCTGGCCGTGATCACCAACGCCGGCGGCCCGGGCATCATGGCGGCCGACGCCGCGGAAAGCCTGGGCCTCCAACTGAATCCCCCCGGCGCCGCCGTCACGGCCAAACTCAGGAATGTCCTGCCGCCCACCGCCGCCGTGGGCAATCCCATTGACGTCATTGGCGACGCCGAGCCCGAGCGGTACGTCAAGGCCCTGGAACTGATCCAGGACGACGAGGGGGTGGACGCCATCCTTGTGGTGGCCACGCCCCAGAACATGACCCGGCCGCTGGAGCTGGCCGAGCGGCTGGCGCAGACGCACAACCGCCGCAAGCCCCTGCTGACCGCCTTCATGGGCGGAGAGGAGGTGGCCGCCGCCAGGGCCCGCCTGATGGAACTGGGCATCCCCAACTACCCGGCCCCCGCCCGGGCCGTGGCCGCGCTCAAGGCGATGGTGGACTACGCCGCCTGGCGGCGCCGCCCGGCCCGCGTGGTCACCCGCTTCCCGGTCAACCGCCGCCGCGTCGAGCGCGTGTTGCAGTGGCACTTCCGCAGCGGCATGCCGCAGGTGGGCGAGGTCGAGGCCAAGGAGATCCTCCGCGCCTACGAGTTCAACATCCTGGACGGCGGCCTGGCCCGCACCGCCGAGGAGGCGGTCGAGGTGGCCCAGCGCATCGGCTACCCGGTGGTGCTCAAAATCTCCTCCCCGGACATCATCCACAAATCCGACTTCGGCGGGGTGCGCATCAACCTGGCCAACGCCGAGCAGGTGCGGGACGCCTTCGACCTGATGATGCTGCGGGTGCAGCGGCGCGCCCCCAACGCCTTCATCCGCGGCGCCTATGTCGAGAAGATGGGCAACAAGGGCCGCGAGGTCATCCTGGGCATGACCCGCGACCCGCAGTTCGGGCCGATGCTCATGTTCGGTCTGGGCGGCATCTTCGTCGAGGTCATGAAAGACGTGACCTTCCACCTGGCCCCCATCACGCAGGACGAGGCCATGCAGATGCTCATGGGCACGCGCTCCTGGGCGCTGCTCAAGGGCGCCCGCGGCCAGGCGCCGGTGGACCTGCAGGCCATCGCCGGCGCCCTGCAGCGCATCAGCCAACTGGCCACCGATTACCCCCAGATCCAGGAACTGGACATCAACCCCTTTATCGTCGGCGAGGTGGGCACCGAAGCCTACGTGGCCGACGCCCGCATGACCCTCACTGCCACGCCCGCTGCCTGACATGAACCCTCCCAGTTACGATCCCGAGTGGAAGGTCAAGTACCGGTCCATGCTGGCCACGCCCGAAGAGGCCGTGGCCCGCGTCAAGCCCGGCTCGCGGGTCTTCATCGGCACCGGCTGCGCCGAGCCGCTCCGGCTGGTGGAAGCCCTGACCCGCCGTGCCACCGAGCTGCCCGACACGGAAATCGTGCACCTGCTCACCTTCGGCGAGGCGCCCTACGCGGACAAGGAGCTGGCGCAGTACTTCCGCGTGAACAGCTTCTTCATCGCCGAGAACGTCCGGGACATCATCCACGAGGGCCTGGGCGATTACACCCCGATCTTTCTCTCTGAACTGCCGCGCCTGTTCAACTCCGGCCGCCTGCCGCTGGACGTGGCGCTCATCCAGGTCACCCCGCCCGATGCCCGCGGCATGTGCAGCCTGGGCGTGTCGGTGGACGTGGTCAAAAGCGCCACCGAAAACGCCGCGCTGGTGCTGGCCGAGGTCAACCCCCACATGCCCCGCACGCTCGGCAACTCGAACATCCACGTGTTCGACCTGGACGTGCTCGTGCCGGTGGAAGCACCGCTGCTCGAGGTGCCCCCGCAGCCGATCACCGAGGTGACCCGCCAGATCGGCGAGTACCTGGCGGCGCTCATTGACGACGGCTCGACCCTCGAGCTGGGCATCGGGCGGATTCCCCAGGCGCTGTTCGAGTTTCTCAAGGACAAGAAAGACCTGGGCATCCACACCGAGATGATCAGCGACCGCATCGTGGACCTGATCGAGTGCGGCGCCATCAACGGCAGCCGCAAGACGCTGGACCGCGGCAAGGTCGTGGCCAGTTTCGCCCTGGGCACCCGGCGGCTCTACGACTTCATTGACAACAACCCGATCTTCGCCTTCCACCCCACCGAGTACGTCAATGACGTCCAGACTATCAGCAAGCAGCACAAGATGGTGGCCGTGAACGTGGCCCTCGAGGTGGACCTCACCGGCCAGGTCTGCGCCGACTCCCTCGGCTCGAAATTCTTCTCCGGCGTTGGCGGGCAGGTGGACTTCAACCGCGGCGCCGCGCTCTCCAGGGGCGGCAAGGCCATCATCGCCCTGCCCTCGACCGCCAGGAACGGCACCGTCTCCCGCATCGTCACCCACCTGACCCCCGGCGCGGGCGTGGTGACCACGCGGGCGGACGTGCACTACATCGTCACCGAGTACGGCGTGGCCTACCTGCACGGCAAGAGCATCCAGGAGCGGGCGCTGGCGCTCATCAGTATCGCCCACCCGGACTTCCGCGCGAAGCTCCTGCGCGAGGCCATCGAGGCCAAATACCTCTCGGCCGGCATGGCCGACATGGAGGGCAAAATCCTGGTCGGCCCCAAGGAGCTGCGTACCACCTACCTGCTCGAGGACGGCACCCAGATCAACTTCCGCCCCATCCACCCCACGGACGAGCCGCGGATGCGCGACCTCTTTTACGCGCTGTCCCAGCAGACGATTTACTACCGGTTCATGTCGTTCACGAAGATCATCCCGCGCAAGCAAATCCAGGACTTCGTGTACATTGACCACCGCAACGACGTGACCATCGTGGGCACCGTGCCCGAGTCCTTCGGCGAGGACATCATCGCCGTGGGCAGCTACTACCTGGACCCGCGGACCAACATGGCCGAGGTCGCCTTCGTGGTGCGCGACGACTGGCAAAACCGCGGCATCGGCACGTTCCTGCTGCGCTACCTCATCCGCATCGCCCGCCGCAACGGCATCCGCGGCTTCACCGCCGAGGTGCTCAAGGAAAACAAGGCCATGCAGGCGGTCTTCAACAAGAGCAACTGCCAGCTTACCACCCGCATCACCGGCAACGTCATCAGCTACCAAATGGCCTTCGAATAAGCGCACCGCGGGCGGCCGCGCCAGGCGCAAAAAAACGCCCCCGGGCTCCGGGGGCGTTTTTTCTCAGGCGGACCGGGGGGCGACGACGCCGGTCCTCAATCCAGCGCGAGCACCACGACCGATTGGGGAGGCAGGGTGACCTCCACCTGGCCGGCGTTCACGGTGATGCCGGTCAGCGGCCCCGGATCGACGGCGCGCGGCTGGTCGAAGGTGTTGTGAGCGTTCATGCGGTCGGCGGTGAGCACCCGACCCTGCGCCTGTTTGGGGCTGAAGCCCTCAAAGCGGCAGACCAGCGGAGCGGCGCGGTGGGGATCGAAGTTGGCCACGGAGACGTGGACGCGGCCGGCCTTGTCCCGGGAGGCGCTGGCGCTGAGCTGGGGCAGGCTCTGGTTTTCGACGGTGTAGGAGGCGCAGGCCAGGCGGGTGGGCAGCCGGGTGGCGTCCTGGTGGACCTTGTACATCTCGAAGACGTGGTAGGTGGGGGTGAGGATCATCTTCTCCTTGTCGGTGAGGATGAGGGCCTGGAGGACGTTCACCGTCTGGGCGAGGTTGGCCATGAACACGCGCTCGCAGTGGTCGTGGAAGATGTGCAGGTGCAGGGCGGCCACCAGGGCGTCGCGCAGGGTGTTTTGCTGGTAGAGGAAGCCGGGGTTGGTGCCGGGCTCGACGTCGTACCAGGTGCCCCATTCGTCCACAATCAGGCCGATGCGCCGCTGGGGGTCGTAGCGGTCCATGATGCGGGCGTGGCGGGCGATGATTTCATCCATGCGCCAGGCCTGGCGGAAAGTAGCGTGCCACTCGGCCTCGGTGAACCGGGTGGCGGAGCCTTTCCGGCCCCAGTTGCCGCTGGGGATGGTGTAGTAGTGGAGCGACAGGCCGTCCATGCGGCGGCCGACCTCGCGCATGAGCACTTCGGTCCAGTTGTAGTCCTCGGCGTTGGCGCCGCAGGCGATGCGGTAGAGGCGGTTGGTGCCGTAGTTTTTGGCGAAGGTGTTGTAGCGCCGGTACAGGTCGGCGTAGTACTCGGGCCGCATGTTGCCGCCGCAACCCCAGCTTTCGTTGCCGATGCCGAAGAAGCGCACGCCCCACGGTTGCTCGCGGCCGTTTTGGCGGCGGAGATTGGGCATGGGGGAGTCGGCGTCGCTGTTGAGGTACTCGACCCACTCCATCATTTCCTGGACGGTGCCGCTGCCGACGTTGCCGCAGATGTAGGGCTCGGCACCGATCTGCGCGCAGAGGTCGAGGAACTCGTGGGTACCGAAGTGGTTGTTTTCCACCACGCCGCCCCAGTGGGTGTTGATCATGGCCGGCCGCCGCTCGCGCGGGCCGATGCCGTCCTTCCAGTGGTACTCGTCGGCAAAGCAGCCGCCCGGCCAGCGCAGGACCGGAATCTGAAGGCGCCGCAGCGCCTCGACGACGTCCCGGCGGATGCCGCGGACGTTCGGGATGGGGGAGTGCTCGCCCACCCAGTAGCCCTCGTAGATGCACCGGCCCAGGTGTTCGGAGAAGTGACCGTAAATGTGGCGGCTGATCACCTGGCGGCCCTGGTCGGCCTGCACCACCAGGGTGGCGGGGGCGGCGGGGGCGGTTTCGGCGGCCCGGCCGGTGAGGGGGCTCAGAGCGGTCAGGAGGGCGGCCAGCACGTGACGGGGTGAGGTCAGCATCATGAGGGGATGGGGGTTGAGGGTTTGAGACAAGCGACAAATCAGTTCAAGGCGCGGTCCGACCGATCGCCGGTCCTGGTCCGGCCCGGGCGCGGTGACCGGCGGGGGCGGGTGGTGGAGGCCAGGGCGCCCCGGGCTGCCACCGGAAAGAGCAGGCGGTCGAGGCCGGCCGTCACCAGCCCGGCCAGGCGGCGACGCGGGGCGCGCTCGCAAATCACCTCACCGAACCGGGCCCACATGGCGCCCCGTTGGACGGCCGTGCCCAGGGTGGTCAGGACCAGCGGCGGCAGCTCGGTGAGGTGGCCGGTGATGACCACGCGGCGCAGGCCCAGCACGTTCAAGGCCCCGGCAATGATGGCGCCCATGGCCTCGAGGGCGTCGCGCAGCCAGGGGGGCAGGCCCTCGGCGGTGAGGGTCCGGGCCAGGGCGGCCAGGTCCGGGCTGCCGAAGCTTTCCGCCAGGCCGCGGCGGGACAGGAGCGTTTCCACGCAGCCGTGGGCCCCGCAGCCGCAGAGGCGCGGGTTGCCGGGCACGGGAGTGTGGCCCAGTTCGGCGCTCAAGGGCAGGGGATGGCTGAACAGTTGCCCGCCCTCGATGACCGCGCCGCCCACGCCCTCGCCGAAGTCCACCAGCAGAAAGTCCTCCGCCTCCGGCTCGGCGGCCAGGTGGCCCAGGGCCAGGGCGCGGATTTCCTGCACCAGCACCACCGGCAGGCGCCAGGTCTGCCGGATGAGTTCGACCAGCGACACGGTTTCGGTCCAGTGCAGGTTGGGCGAGTAGAGCACCCGTGCCGCCACCTCGTCCACCACGCCGGGCACGCTGACCAGCACGCCCCAGAGCGAGGCGGCCGGCCACGCGGCGGCGTATTCGCGCAGCCGGCGGGCCCAGGTGTCGGGCCGGGTGCCGGTCGAGAACTGTCCCCCCGGGGTGGCGTCGGCCACGTCGGCCTTGAGCGGCAGGGCGCAGACGCGGGTGTGTTCGACGCCCAGTTCGATGGCGATCAGGCGGGGGTGGACGGCGTCCAGTTGCAGCAGCCGGCCCGGGCGGCCGGGGCGGTGCGGTTCGGGGCCGTTGCCGGTGGAATCCAGCGGCGATTCGTCCAGCTCCTGGAGCACGCCCAGCTCGAGCAGGTGGTCAATGATCTTGCCGGCGGTGGGCTGGCTGATGCCGGCGGCCTTGGCGAGGTCGGCGCGCGAGGCCGCACCCAGTCGGCGCAGGCGTTGGAGCACCGCCCGCTCGTTGAGGCGGCGCAGGCTGGAAGGGACGGCGGGCAGGCTGCGACTTTTCACCGGCCGGCGCGCGAGGGGTTGGGGCGGCGCGAGGCGGCGCGGCTACCACCAGAAGGCGGGCGTGCCGGTGGTGCGCACGACCATTTTCTCGAAGCGCACGAACTCGACGTGGCCGTCGAGCATGTTCACGTTGCCGCCCAGCGGGGAGTTGTCCGATTTGAGGTGCGGGGCGCGGTGCGGGACCGGGTTGCCGCGCTCATCCTGCCAGCCGCCGAAGACGCGGGTGAAGTTGTTGCCGGCCGGGCTCCGGGTTTCGTTGTTGGACAACGTGCCGTCAGCGTACAGCGCGCGCTCGGTGGGCGAGGGGGTGTAGTTGGTGTTGCCCACGAAGATGGCCTGGGGGGTCATGGATTCGTTGATGTTGGTGGCGCGCACGCGGCCGGCGCCCGGCCAGGTCAATGCGTAGCCGATGACCCGATAGCCGGGGGTGAAGTCGTAGAGGGTGTTGCCCTGGCGGTCACGCTGCTCGCGTTGCCGCAGGAAGGAGGGGCAATAGACCATGTCCTTGTTCGAGCCGTAGCGCTCGACCTTGGCCAGTTGGTTCGAGGAGACGTCCCACGGCCAGTACACGGCGATGCTCGGATTGCCGGTCACGTGGGGCAGGCGGTCGTTGTTGTCGTCGGCATACATGCGGGTGGCGATGCCGAACTGACGGATGTTGCTGGCGCAGTTGGTGCGTTTGGCGCGCTCCTTGGCGTTGGAGAGGGCCGGCAGCAGCAGCCCCGCCAGGATGGCGATGATGGCAATGACCACCAGCAGTTCAATGAGGGTGAAAGCGCCCGGCCGTCCGCGCCGGGCAGGGGAGGCGATCGAGCAATCAAAACGCGGTTTCATGGCAGTGCCTCAAGGGGTTCGATGGAGGTTGTATGCATCCCAGGGCTCCGGCCCGGCGGGGCGGTGAACCCGGCCGGACCCGCCGGGCACGGAGCCGGGTGGGTTGGGTGCAGGGGTTGGGACGCAAAACGGTCATTTCCTCATGCGATAGAACTGGGCCGAAGCGCCCGCCGTCTGGCTGAGTTTCTTCAGCCCGCCTTCCTCGACGGCGCCGGAGGTGTCCACCGGGGTCCAGGTGACCGGCGGGGACAGGCTGGACGCTGCTTCAAGGACAAAGCCCGTGGCGTTGGCCGGCCAGCTCAGGGTGAACTGGTTGCCGGTGCGTTGAATCGCCAGAGTGGGCGCGGTGACCGGCGGCTCGGGCACCATGTCTGGTCCGGCCTGGAAGTTGGCGGTGATCTGCTCGGGCGTGAGCGCGCCCTGCCAGATACGGAACTCGTCAAAAACCCCCTGAAACATGGCGTCGGGCCACTGCGAGCGACCCAGCCAGTTGTTGACGTCCTGGATGATCGCCAGCGGCACGGCGGCCGGGCCGGAGGCCACCTGTACGCCGTCGCGATACAGGCGGGCCTGGTTCTGGGTGAAGTCGTACACCGCGGCCACGTACACCGGGTTGCCGTTGGCCAGGGGCTCGGAAGCGGTCAACTGGGTGGGCTCGCCGCCGGTCAGCGGGTCGCGCGCGGCAAACCGCAGGTTGGTCGGCCCCGCCGGCGAGAGGAACAGGTAGTTGCCCTGGCCGTTGGACAGGTCTTCCCCGCCGGACGAGGTACCGAAGTCAAAGATGCGCTGCCAGGAACCGGAGCCATTCCAGGTGACCCAGGCCTCGAACGACACGTTCACCAGCGAGCTGATGAGGCCGTTGGGCAGGTCCACGTAGCCGGCAATGGTGTCGGCCGGGGCGGTCGAGGCGGTGCCGCCGGGCAGGGTCAGGGTGCCGGTGCCGCTGAACTCGGCGCCGTTGCCGCGAAGGATACCGTCGGCGCCACCGACCGAATCGCGGACGGTGGTGCTGCCGGGGGCCTCGCTGAAGCTGTACCGGTGCTTGAGGGCCAGGGGAGGCGGTTCGGCCACGGTGATGACCTGGGCCACGGGGCGGCCCTGGTAGGTCGCGCGCAATTCAGCCGTGCCCACGGCAGCGGCGATGTAGGTGCCTGCCGCATTGACCGCCAACACGGTCGGATCGCTGGATTCGATTTTGGTAAACCCGCTCACGTCCAAGCCCTTGAGGTTTTCGTAGTCGGCGATGACCCGCGCCTGGCCCTGGTCGCGCCGGCCGTAGAGGGTGGGCCGGGTGACCTCCAGGCGCACGGTTTGCAGTGCACCAGGCGGCGAGAGTGTGGGCCCGAAGAGGAAGTTGTTGGCCACGTCCGCGTCGGAGAGCTTGCCGGTGTGCACACGGACCAGGGCGATGTAGCCGGACAGGGCCTGGCCGAAGTCAAAGTCCGTGCCGCTGGTGTTGGCCTGGGCGCCGATGCGGATGGGGAAATCCGGATGAGTGGCGAGGGGGCTGGAGAGGGTCTTGGTGGTCTTGAGGATGCCGTCGGCATAGACCTTGGCGGTGTTCAGGCCGTCATAGGTGTACACCAGGTAGTGCCAGCGGCCGGCCGCGGGGGTGCCGGACCAGCCCATGTCCGGGGAATCCCAGTGGCCCACCGCGCCCCAAGTGGCGTGGGCGCCGTAGTTGAAGGACATGTTGCTGCCGGCCGGCCCGCCGCGCCGGCTCCACGCGACGAGGGTTTCCTCGTCCGCGATGCTGGGATTAAAGGCCCAGACCTCAATGGACCGGTCGCTGCTGCCGGTCAGCTCCGCGGGGGCGGGCGGGCCGACGTAGGCATCCGTGGCCGGGGTGGTGGGGTTGAAACGCACGCCGGCAATGCCGGTGCCTTCCACACTGGCCACGTAAGTGGGGGTGCCGACCGCAAAGAAGTCAGCCGAGCCGTCCGGGACCGCGCGGTTGGGCCAGATGGTCGTGTCCTGGGCCACGTCTCCGGCCCGCAGGTCCACCACCAACTGACCGGCCACCGCCAGGCCGATTTGCCGGGCGTTGACGGTGATGGCCACGGCGTCGGTCTGGCCCTGATAGGTGAGCGTCACGTTGGCCACGCCGGGTTGTCTGGCGGTGAGCAGTCCGGATTCATCCACCGTCAGCACGGTCGGATTGTCCGAGGTGTAGCTGACGCCGGGAACCCCCGCCAGGGGCAGGCCCGTGAAGTTGGCGTAGTCCGCCGTGGCGGCCGTGGCCTGGGTGTCGGATTCGGTCATCACCGTGTTGGGCACCAGCAGGTGCACCGCCTGGAGCGGCCCGAGGACCGCGGGGTCGGTTGAGGGTTGGTCCGGACCGGCCACGAAACTGGCGGCGACTTCCACCGGCGTAAGGGCCGAGTTGTGGATGCGGAACTCGTCGTAACTGCCGGCGAACATGCCGTCCGGCCCCCACTGCGAGCGGCCGAGCCAGTTGTTGACGTCGTTGATGAGGTTGAGCGCCACCGCGGCCGGGCCGCTGGCCACCAGCACGGCGTTGCTGTACAGCCGGGCGGTGTTGGTGGCGGGGTCGTAGGTGACGGTGATGCAGACCGGCTCGCCCACCGTCAGCGCGGCGGTCGAGGTCAGTTGCGTGGGCTCGGTGCCGGTGGCGGGGTCGCGCACAGCGAAGCGGAGCGCCGCCGGGCCCTGGGGCGAGAGGAACAAGTAGTTGCCCTGGCCGTTGGAGATGTCCTCTCCGCCGGCCGAGGTGCCGAAGTCAAAGATGCGCTGCCAGGAGCCGGAACCCTCCCACGTGACCCACGCCTCGATGGTCAGGCGGTTCAGCGAGCTGATCAGGCCGTTGGGCAGGTCCACATAGCCGGCGATCACGTCGGCGGCGGCATCGGATGGCGTGCCGCCGGGGAGGTAAAGCCGGCCCGCGCCGTCGAAGAACGCGCCGGTGCCCTTCAGGACGCCGTGGGCCGTGCCCACCGAGTCGTTGACGACGGTGCCGCCACTTTCGTTGAAGCTGTAGCGATGAATCAGTTCCGCCCGGCCGGCCGGAAGCCAGGCCAGGGCCGTCAGGGCGGCGAGGGACAAGGATCGGAGGGAGTGCATGACACAACCGGGGTTGAGGGTTTGCGAGTGCGCGGACATGGGTTAACTTAAGCTTGTTAAGAAACCGGTACCCGCCCCGCCCGGGCTTGTCAAGGGGGTCCGTGATTTTTTTGCCGCGCACCGCCCCGGGACAGGCGTCGGGGATGACCTTGCCGCGACCGGGTCAGACACCGGAGGTCGCCGAAGTGGACGGGCGACGGGCTTCCCTCCGTTGGCTGATGCCGGCTTCTGGCCGGCCTCGGGTGGAACGGGCAACTTGCCCGTTCCGCTGGGCTACCAGCCCAGCGGCGTACTGCGGAGTCCCAAGTGGCCGAGCTGGCGGCCGCGCCACAGCGCGGCCTACCGGGGAACGCGGGCCAACCGCTGATCCCGCCCGCCGTGGCGGCAGGTTGCCGCCCCGAACGGCCAGGTTGGCCGTTCCACCCCATCCAAGAGCCTCGTTCCGGCTGCGTCCACAATCCGGCCCCGGCAGGAAATCGGGATGCGCTCCGCCGCTCGCCGGACTCCTCGAGTCGCGCCGACAGCGCCAGCAAGCTGGCGCACTCCAGGCGCTTCGCGAACTTCGGATGCCGTAGTACCTCGCGCCCGCGTCAGGAGTGCGGCGGCTTGCCGCCGCTTTGACCCCGGGTGGAACGGCCAACCTGCTCACGGCCAGAAACAAAGCGGCGCCCCCGCTCGGGCGCCACGGCGCCGGTGCCGAGTATGGCTCGCCCGGTGTGGCCACGCGACAGCGCGGCCCTACCCGTTGATGGCATTGGCCGACGTGGCTGGAGCACCGGCTTCCGGCTGACCTCGGGTGGTACGGGCAACTTGCCCGTTCCGTCGGGCTACCAGCCTGGCGACGTAGCGCAGGCTGGCGGCACGCGGACAGTTGTGGGTCGGGAGATCAGAAACACGAACGCCAGGCCGCGGCACCGGGGCCGGTAACCAGTCACCGGTGTTCAGTCCCTCAGCGGGAGATCGAGAGGCGAAAACCAGCATGAAGCATTCGGCTACTGGCCTCAGGTATCTGGTATCCGCCTTACATGAACCGGCCCCTTGAGCGCGTCTCGCCTTGCCCGAGAGCCGGGGGAAGGTTGCGGGCAGGAGCAGTTTCCAGAACCCGGACCCGAGCCCCCGGAAAGAAAAACCCGGAAGCAGCAGTGCTTCCGGGTTTTAGCTGTTTTCCGTGGCAACTCGGGGGCACCGGCCGGGCCAGCCCCCGACGCGGCGCCCCGGTGAAGCCCTACTTGCGAATCTCCAGCCGCAGGTAGCCTTCAGCGTGCGCCGTCACCGGATCGGCGCTGCGAACAGTGACTTCCACGTGCGTTCCGCGGTCCACCGGCGCGCCGATCGGCACTGCCGTACTGGTCCCCGCCCACGGGTGCACGGCATCCGACCGGGTCACGAGGTAGCGCACGTCGGCCGGTTCGGTCTTGGGCCGGCGATAGGTGATGGCCAGGTAAGTCGAGCCGCCGGCCTGCACCAGCCCGGCTTTTGGTCGGGCGAGCTGGCTGTCCTTGACCAGCGGGTTCAAGGCCAGTGCGTACTCGGCGAAGTTGGCCAGGCCGTCCTGGTCCGGGTCATCGGCCGGACCGCGGGCGTTGGCGGGCACGCCCTGGGTGGCGATCCAGGTCTCAAACGTCGCCCCGCCCGCGAAGACGGTGGTGGCGTCGGCGGTGTTGGGCGCGTCCTCGGTGTTGCCGGCGGCGTCGCGCGCCACGCTGTAGAACCGGTAGGCCGAGCCGGGCTGTCCGGTGAAGGTGGCGTTGGTCGCGGTGGTGGCGATCTGCCAGAGCTGGTACGGGCCCGCGTCGCGCGCCACGTACACGTCGTAGTTGGCGATGCCCGAACCGCCCGCGGCATCCTGGCCGCTCCAGGTCACTTCCACGCTGCCGGTGGCCTCGGCCGGCAACGCCCCGACCTGGCTGGTGGGCGCGACCGAATCCACGGTGTTGGTGACCACCGGCGTCAGGATGGGCGGGTTCGCGCCGTAGGTCGGGTCGAAGGTGATCGTCGCCTGGTTGCGGATCTGCGTGCCATCAGCGAGTCCGAGTTTGGGCCGGATGGTGTAGGTGAGCGAGCCCTCGCCCCGGTGCGTGGCGTCGTTGGGCGGCAGGAAGCCGGCGAACGGGTCTTCCGGCAGGTCGCCGGTGTTCGCGTCGCGCGAGCGCAGGAGCCAGGTGATCCGGCCGGTGGTGGAGTCGAAGCTCACGTCCACGGTCACTTCGTTGGGGTCGCTGCCCACCCGGGCGGTGGTGCTGAAACGCTGCAGGCCCGGCGGCACGGCGATGCGGGCGTCGTTGAACGCGATGGTCTTCAGTTCGAAGGTGGACCAGTCCAGGTTCGGGTTGAGGTCGTCGGTGACGAGCACTTCCTGGGCAGGCGCCGCCGCGGTGGGTTGGTTCTCGAACAAGACCTCGAACGGCAGGACCTGATCGGTGTGAATCCAATGCTCGGGACCCGCGCCGGCGAGGGTGTATTTATCGTTCGGGTCCACGCTGCCCACGATGGTGTAGGTGCCAACCGCGACGTTGGCCAGGTACACCAGGTTGCGGAAGACCTGGTCAAATATCTGCTCGATGCCCGCCGGGTCGTTCCACGGCTTGCCCTCGAGGCTGGCGCCGCTGGGGTTGGTCAGCACCGGCTGCTGCCGGCGCTTCTCTTGGGGCATGTCCTGGTACTTCCTGGTCACGTGTTCGGTGGTGAGTTCCATCGAGCGGCCCAGGCTGCGGCACCGGCGGAGCTGGCCCTTCAAATTCTTGATCAGCTCGCCGCCGCTGGCGGTCTCGTGGGAAATTTTGTTCGCCTGCGTGGCGGCGAAACCTATGAAGATGGTGTTGACGGGTGTCACCCGCTCGTTGAAGGCCTCCGAGTGACACGAGTCGTTGATGAAGTAGGTCGTGCCCGCGCCGACTTCGTCCAGCGCCTGCGTGAAGGCCTCAGGCGAGAGGTAGTCTTGGTTGAAGACGAGGTAGGGTGCGTTGCTGCTTTCCACGAGACCGCCGTGGCCGCCGAAGACCACCACCAAGTTGTCGTCCGCGTCCACCTCGCCCTTCAAAGAGCGGATGCCGTTCAGCATGGTCAAGCGGTCCGCAACCTTGTTGTCCCCAGGACTGTCGTGGGCGGAGAGGTACTGCGCATCCGGCGTCCGCAGGTCCATCTTCGCGAAATCGCGGAGGTCCTGGGCATCCTTCCTCGTGCCGGGGAGGTTGTACGTGCTGGTCCCTTTCAGATTCTCGTAGTCCTCCACCGTGACGACCAGCCACCAGGTCTTGCGGATGCCATCTGGCGGCGGCGCCCCCGAGGGCCCGTGCAAGGCCACCGTACCGAGGGGTTCGACATAGTCCTCCGGCACGGTGATCAACGGCCGCGCATGGGACACCCCTTCCGGTTCATCCCCGAACAGCCACCGGCCATTGATGTTGGCCAGGTAGCTGAAGCGCAGTTCGCTGGCCGCAAGCTCGGCCAGGTCGCTTTCCAACAACGCCTGGTACTCGCCCAGCGTGGCGCCCAGGCGGGCGTCGAGTCCGCCCACCAGGGCCGCCCAGTGGGCCGGGTCCGCGCCCGGCGGGGGCGGAAGCGCGGACCAGTTGAACGGCGTGGCGTTCGCGGCGAAGTCCTCGCCGGTCATCAGGGCCACCGTAATTGGCGCCGCGTTCAGGGTCTTCACACGGACCTCGAAGGTGACCTCCTGGCCCGGCCCGAGCGTGGGCAGCAACGCCTCCGGGTTGAGGCCCCAGAAGGTGAACGAGTCGGCCCAGTTGAGCGTGCTTTCGTAGAGCAGGATCTCGGACGCGCCCGGCGCGCTGAATTTCAGCAAGGGCAGCTTCATGTCCACCAGGCCGCGGTTGCCGTACGTGACGAACCAGCTCATGAACCGCCCGGCGCGGGTCGTCCCCGGCCCGCTGAGCGAGACGTAAAAGTCGGGCGTGCCGCCCGCCACCACCGTCACCGCCCGGGGCAGCACCACCTGCAATCCGCCGGCTTCGGCCACCACCTCCGCCTCGCCGGGCGGGAAGCCGGCCAGGTCGAACGTGGCGAACACCGGCCCGCTGTCGCGTACGCTCTTCCGCACCGCCACGCGCTGGTCCGCGCCGGCGCGCAAGGCGAACGTGGTGTCTGCCGTGAGCGCCGCGCCGCGGAGCTCCAGAGTCACCAGCCCGGCATTCCCCACGGTTCCGGGCCGGACCGATTCCAGGCTGAATGCCGCCGTGACCGCGCCGAGGGAGAAGTTCTGCGGCGTGGCCGGCAGCTTGCGCCCCACGGCGAGCACATAGAAGACGTTGCTCGCACCGGGGCCGGTGGGATCGCCGGCGCCCGAAACGACGGCCGAGGTGTCGGTCGCGCTCCATTCACGCTGGCGACTGGTGAAGTTCTCCGGGGTCGGGACGAAGCCGCGGCCCACGTAGAGCTCGGTCACGCCGGTGTCGGCCAGCAGATCGAGATCGAACCGCACGTCCCTCCCGGCGGGCGCGACGCACTGGAACCAATGCGGCTCTTCCTGCGCGGCAAACGCGGCGGCCAGCGGCGCGCCGTCCAGCGGGATCAACGGCTGGGTCAGGGAGGACGCGAGCCCCGCGCGGCCTTCGTTGTTGCCGGCGTTGGCGCCTTCAAAGATGTCCCCGCGGCTGTTGGCCGCCACCACCCAGTGGTAGCTGCCCGCCACGCCGCCGGGCACGCGCACGTCGGCGCTGACCCGCGTGCTCTGGCCGGGGCCGAGGGTGATGCCGCGGCCCACCAGTACCTCGCCCACCACCAAGCGCTCGCCGGTGGCGGCGTGGCGCAGGATCAAGGTGTCGTGCCAGGGACCGGTGAAGGACTCCGCGCCGCGATTGACCACGGTCCACTCGACATGCACCCGGCCGCCCGCCGTGAGCCAGGCCGGACCCGAGACGTCGAGGACCGCGAGGTCGAGGTTGGAGGGCGCGCTTTCCACGAACTCGAACGCGCCCATGTCCGGCACCGCGCCGTTGGCGGCGGGCACCCCGGAGTTGCCGGTGCGCGGATCGTCATACCGGGCCGCGCCCGCGAAGTCCGTTTCCGGCGCGTGCGTGCCGTCCGCGGCGTCAATGCCCGGCGAGGCGAAGTTCAGCCGGAAGTTGTCCGCCGCCGCGTCCTTGTAGCGCGGCTCGGCCGAGAGGTTGCCATCCTGACCGGTGCGGTCGTTCGTGCCGCTGTAATTGCCGCGCGTGGCGTCCGGGTTCCAGACGTTGCAATGGGTGACCACGGGTGTGAAGCCGCCCAGATCGTGCTCGATGCCGGCCTGGATGCTGCGCGAAACGATGGTGTTCCGCACGATGAGGTGCCCGACGTGCTCGAGCAGGCCGATCTTGTTCTCGTCGAGCGTGCAGTTGAGCACGGTCATCTCGCCCACTGCCGTGAGCCCGCGGTCGCACCGGAGCACCAGGCAGTTCTCGAAGCGGGTCGTGCCGTAGCAGAACGCGCCGTCCTTGAGCGCGTCCGCGATCACGCAGTTGCGCGCGGTGAACGGCCCGCCGAGCGTTTCGATCGCGCCGCCCGCGCCCCACGGGTTGCCGACGGAATTGCCGCCGAAAAGCACCCACGCGTGGGTGAGTTCACCGGTCGCGCCGTCTTCGCAACGCAGGCTGCGCCAATCGCCCGCGGCGGGCCGCGTCTGCGTGCCGTCCTCGTTGGTGTCGCCGCCCCAGGCGTCGTCGCGGAACGACGTGAAGACCACCGGCTGGACGGCGGTACCGCGGGCAACCAGCCGACCGCCCGCCTGCACATCAATACCCGTGCCGGGCTGGAACTTGATGAGCGCGCCGGCCTCGATGGTGAGCGTGGCGCCGGTCGGCACCACTACCGTGGAGGTGATTTCACGCAGGCTGTCGGAAGTCCACGTTTCGCTGCCGGCTAGCAGTCCGCCGTAGGCCCGGCTGTTGAACCGGAATCGGGCGTGCTCGTCGACTTCGAGCACGGCGCTGGCGTTGACCGTCAGCCGCCACGCGCCCGGCGTCGGCCGCGACGCGTCACCGTCCAGGTTGGTATCTCCGCCAAGCGAGTCGTCCAGGAACGAAGTCAACGTGATCGGCCGGTCAGCCGTACCCTGGGCCACGACCCGGCCGCCGCCCAGCAGGTTCAACCGCGCGCCGGGCAGGAACTTCACGATCACGCCCGGTTGGAGCGTCAACGTCTGGTCCGCACCGATGGACACTTCGCGGCTGACGACGTGGACCTGGCCCGGTCCCCACGTTTCCGCGCCGGTGATGGGGCCCTGGTGCCACACCACGCCGTTGTTGACCGCGGCCGGACGCCGGTTCTCCGCCAGCACCGTGCCGGCTGCGTCGCGGATCACGACGCGCAGTTCGTAGAGGCCGTCGGCCACGCCGGCGGTGTCCCAGACGGTGCCGGCCGTCAGTTGAACCGGCACGGTGGCGATGGGCAGGGCCACGTCGTTGCGCCAGGCGCTGAACTCGGCCGTGAACGGGCCGTTGCCGGAGACGAACGCGGCGACCTCCAACGGCACGCTCCCATGCAGCCAGGTTGCCCCCGGCGCGAGCCACACCTGCGCCGGCGCGGTGCTTTCGTGAATCGTGCCGCGCCCGCCGGGTCGCGCACCGCCTCCACCGTTGACGGTGATGGTGCCGGTAAACTCGCTGCGGTCGCGGTAAATGGCGATCCGCCCGCCCGCGCCACTGCCGCCCTCCGCCCACTCGCCCGGGGCGCCGTCGGCCCGGATTTCGCCCACGCCGGCAAGGGTCCGCGTGCTCAGGAAGATGCTGCCGCCCGCGCCGCCGCCGGCGTCGTTGGGCGGTCCGGTTCGGGCGTTCGCGGTCACGCTGCCGTCCACGGTCAAGGTGCCGCCCACGATCAGGCGCACCACGCCGCCGCCATCGGTGCCCGGTCCGCCCGTGCCGGGGCCGCCCTGGCTGCCGGGCGTGGACGGCTCAAGCTCGGACCCGTAGGCCAGGCCGCCGGGAGCGCCGGACGCGCTCACGTGGCCATCGCCGCCGTGCCCGGCGCCGC
>JBBIJZ010000049.1:0-8576 GCA_037445715.1 Verrucomicrobiales bacterium
CCGCCCGCGCCTGACACCGGGTCGCGCCGCGCGCGGCGCCCTCAGGTGAGCTTGTAATCGCCCGGCATGGGCACCTTGGGGAAGGGCAGCGGGCCGAACTCGTACTTGTCCGGGCCCAGGCGCATCTTCGAGTTCAGGGCCTGGTCCCACTCGACGGTCTGGCCGGTGTAGGCGGACTCGCGGCCCATGATGGCGGTGAGGGTGCTTTCGGCCAGGTTTTTGGCCTCGTTGATGGGCTGGCCGGCGCGGATGCTGGCGATGAGGTCCTGGTGTTCCTGCTGGTAGGCGTTGACCTCGGGTTCGCGGAAGCGCCACACCGCGCCCTCGCGCGGGCGGATCCAGTTCGCGCAGTTGCTGGTGCCCCGGGTGCCGACCACGGCCTCTTCGACCCGGCCCTCGCAATGGTTCATCTGGCGGGCCTGGCTGAACATGCGCACGCCGTTTTCGTATTCGTATTCGACGGCGAAGTGGTCATAGATGTGGCCGTGGATGGGGTGTTGGCGCGCCTGGCGGCCGCCCATGCCGTAGGCCTTGATCGGGTGGCCGCCCATGACCCAGTTCATGATGTCGAGGTTGTGGACGTGTTGCTCGACGTAGTGGTCGCCGCCCACCCAGGTGAAGTAGTTCCAGTTCCGCAACTGCCACTCCATGTCGGTCATTTGCGGGGTGCGCTCGATGACCCAGATCACCCCGCCGTTCCAGTAGCAGCGCAGGTACTGGAGGTCGCCGAGGGCGCCGTCGCGGATGCGTTTGATGGTTTCGTTGTAACCGCGCATGTGCCGGCGCTGGGTGCCGGCGGCAATCCCGAGGTTTTTCTTTTTGGCCAGTTCGTAGGCCTCCAGCAGCGTCCGCACGCCGGGCCCGTCCACGGCGCCCGGTTTTTCCATGAACACGTGCTTGCCGGCCTCGATGGCGGCCTTGACGTGTGCCGGGCGGAAATGCGGCGGCGTGGCGTGGATGATGTAGTTGATGCGGTCCACCTCCAGCAGCTTCCGGTAGCCGTCGAAACCGGTGAAACACATCGCCTCGGGGATGTGAATCCCCAGCTTGGCGAGGTTTTCCCGCGCCCGCGCGATCCGGTCCGGAAACACGTCGCACAGCGCGATGACCTCGACGTCCTTGTTTTTCACCGCGGTGCCTTCCTTGACGTCCTCGGTGTGGTAGCCGGCCGCGGGATAGATCACGTTCGTGGCGGCTCCCAGCGCATCCAGCACGGCGCCGGTGCCGCGGCCGCCGCAGCCAATCAGGCCGATGCGCACCTTCTCGAGGGCGGCCGCGGCGTGGGTGGTGAGGACAAACGGCGCCCGGCCCAACGCCGCCACGCCGGCCGCGGCCAGCGCGGAGCGTTGCAGAAAGACACGCCGGGTGGGATGCCAGGTCGGGTCAAAGTCCGTGGGGTAAGGTTTCATGGCCGCCAGCGTAATTCGCCCGGTCCGGCAGGCCAGCGAAAATTGGGCGCGGGCGGAGACTGGTTTTTTCCGCAACGCCGAATTAGGCTTCCGCCCGTTCACACAAGACCATGAGCACCACCTACACCCTCGGTTTGGACTACGGCACCAACTCGGTGCGCACCCTCATCGTCAACACCGCCAACGGCAAGGAGGTCGCTTCCGCAGTCTGGGGCTACGAACACGGCCAGGACGGCGTGCTCCTCGGCCGCGACCCCAACCTCGCCCGCCAACACCCGGCTGACTACGTCCAGGGCGCCGAAATCACCATCAAAAAGGCCCTGGCCGACGCCCGCAAAAACGTCCGCGGCTTCAAGCCCGAGCAGGTGGTGGGCATCGGCGTGGACACCACCGGCAGCACGCCCATCCCCGTGGACGCCCAGGGCCGGCCGCTGGCCTTCCAGAAGAGGTTCGCCAAGAACCCGGCGGCCATGGCTTGGTTGTGGAAAGACCACACCGGCGTGGCCGAGGCGGCCGAGATCACGGAAAAAGCCCGCCAGATGCGGCCGCAGTATCTGGCCAAGTGCGGCGGCACCTATTCGAGCGAATGGTTCTTCAGCAAAATCCTCCACTGCCTCCGCACCGCCCCGGAGGTCTTCGACGCCGCCTACACCTGGGTGGAGTGCGCCGACTGGGTGCCGGCCATGCTCACCGGCACCGAGGCGCCGGACCAGCTCACCGTGGGCGTCTGCGCCGCCGGCCACAAGGCCATGTACAACGACGACTGGGGCGGCTACCCGGACGCCGAGTTCCTGGCCGCGCTGGACCCGAAGCTGGGTGAATTGCGCGCCCGGCTCCGGCCCAAAGCCTGGGCGGTGGACAAGTCGGTGGGCGGCCTCACGCTCGAATGGGCCGCGCGCACCGGCTTGCCAGCCGGCATCCCGGTGGCCGTGGGCGCGTTCGACGCGCATCTGGGCGGGGTGGGCAGCGGCATCGCCCCGGGCACGCTGGTCAAGATCATCGGCACCAGCACCTGCGACATGATGGTGGTGCCGGTGGGCCAGCCGCTGGCCGACATCCCCGGCCTGTGCGGCATCGTCAACGGCAGCATTCTGCCCGGCTACTGGGGCCTGGAAGCCGGCCAATCGGCCGTGGGCGACATCTTCAACTGGTTCGTCAACTACCTCCAGCCCGGTGGCAAGAAGCTCGGTTCGCACGAGGAACTCACCCAGGGCGCCGCCCGGCTCAAGCCCGGCGAAAGCGGGTTGCTGGCGTTGGACTGGAACAACGGCAACCGCACCATCCTGGTGGACCAGCGGCTCACCGGCCTGCTGCTCGGCCAGACGCTTTACACCACCCCGGCGGAGATTTACCGGGCGCTCATCGAGGCCACGGCCTTTGGCGCGCTGACCATCATCAACCGCTTCGAGGAATACGGGGTGAAGGTCGAGCAGATCATCAACTGCGGCGGCATCGCCGAGAAAAACCCGCTGGTCATGCAAATCTACGCCGACGTCACCGGCCGGCCGATGAAGGTGAGCCGTTCGGCCCAGACCTGCGCCCTGGGCGCGGCCATTGCCGGCGCGGTGGTGGCGGGCGTACACCCGGACTTTCCCACCGCCCAGAAGGCCATGACCGGCCTCAAGCCGCGCGTCTTCCGGCCCAACCCCGGGGCCCACGAGGTGTACCGCCAGCTCTACCCGCTGTACCGCAAGCTGCACGACGCCTTCGGCACCCGCGAGTGGACCGGCAACCTCTACGACGTGATGAAGACGTTGCTCGAGGTGCGCAACCGGGTGCGGCAGTGACAGGTCGGCCGAGCGCGGCGCAGCGGGACGGGAGCAGGAGCGGTCGGGGCGGTCCTCACCGCGAACCTGCCCGGCGCGGCGTGGTGTCCGGCGCGTGGGCGCAGCCAAAGCCGGGCGGGGTTTTCCCGGACCGCGGGCGAAGGCAACGGATAGGGCCGGCACGAGGCGGGGCTTTCGGAGGCGAAGCACCAGCGCGGGGCCGCCCGATTAGGGCGGCATAACGGTTTGACTTGGTTTTTTCCGAAACCTAGATTCTCCGCGATGCCGGTGACTCACACGACCGCGGCCGCCCCCCGGACTCCGACCGCTCCCCCGCCGGACGTTTTGTCGTCCTGGCGGCAAATCGTGGCGCCGGTCCAGCTCTTCCTGCGCGCGGTCGCCCGGCGGCTGGCCGAGCAGGTCGAAGCCTTCGAGCCGGAAATCCGTGAGCACGCCCGGTATGCCCTCAGCAGCCAGGGCAAGCAGCTCCGGCCCGCCCTGGTGGGGCTGAGCGCCGAGGCCGCCGGCCGGGTGCAGGACGACCACGTGACCGTGGCCACCCTCATCGAGATGGTGCACCTGGCCACGCTGGTGCATGACGACGTGATGGACGCGGCCTCGCTCCGCCGCCGCCGGCCCACCCTGGCCGTCCAATGCGGCCCCGCCACGTCGGTCCTGGTGGGCGACTGTCTCTTTGCTCATGCACTGGTGCTGGCGGCCGGTTTCCCCACCCCGGACGTGTGCCGGGCCGTCGCGGCGGCCACGCGGACCGTTTGCACCGGCGAAACCATCCAGACCGAGCGCCCGGGTCGCCTGGACCAGGGCCGCGAGGCGTACTACCGCATCCTGCGGATGAAAACCGGCGAACTGTTCGCGCTTTCCTGCGAACTGGGGGCGCAACTGGCCGGCGCCGGACCGGACGTCCAGCGGGCGCTGCGCACCTACGGGATGGAATTGGGCACCGCCTACCAGATTTACGACGACTGCGTGGACCTGTTCGGCTCCGAATCCCAGGCCGGCAAATCGTTGGGCACCGACCTGCTCGGCGGCAAACTGACACTGCCCCTGCTGGTGGCGGGCGAACGCGCCCACGGCCCGCGCCGGGAGGAGTTGGAGGCCCTGCTGCGCACCTGGGAACCCCGGCACCTCCCCCGGCTGCGCGCGTTGCTGCGGGAGACCGACGCGTTGAGCGAGTGCCAGCAGGTCATTGCGGAGTTCTGTCGCCGCGCGGAGGCCGCCCTGCGACCGCTGCCCGCCAACACCGGGCGTCTTTCCCTGGGCGCTGCGGCCGGTTTCCTGGCCCGCCAGGCCGGAACCCTGGGAGCCGGGACCGAAGTCTGAACCCATGCCCGCGCCCGCCACCGTCACTCCGCCCCCGCGGACCGACGTGCCTCCGGGCGACACCCCGGAGGATGCCACCCTGGTGCGCCGGGCGCAGGCCGGCGATCTGGAGGCCTTCGACGTGTTGGTGCGCCGCTACCAGGAGCGCATCTACAGCGTGATCTACCACATGACCGCGCACCACGAAGACGCGGCCGACCTGGCCCAGGAGGCCTTCGTGCGCGCCTACCGGGCCCTGCCGGGCTTCAAACAGGAATCGAGCTTCTTCACCTGGCTGTATCGCATCGCGGTGAACCTCACGCTCAATTTCCTCAAGCAACGCCGGCAGCGCGGGCAGATGAGCCTGGACGACCTCGACCTGCAGGCCGAAAACGATCCGGACCTGGTGGCGCTGGTCTCGGACAAAACCCCGCGCCGGGACGTCGCCCTGCGGGAGCTGCAGGAACGTTTGAACGCCGCGCTGCTCAAGCTGTCTGAACCCCACAGAATGGTGGTCACCCTGCATGACATCCAGGGGCTGCGGCACGAACAAATTGCCGAGATCCTGAAGTGCAACGTCGGCACCGTCCGTTCCCGGTTGCACTATGCCCGCCAGCAGTTGCAGGCGTACCTCGCCGACTGGCTTCGCTGACATGGACCCCGAGCGCGAACAGTTCGACAACCTCCGGCGGTTGCTGGTCCTCAAACGCTACGAAGTGCCCCCGCCCGGCTTCTTCGAGGCCTTCCCCGACCGCGTGCGGGCGCGGATCGTGGCGGAGACCCGTTCGCCGGCCCGGCCGTGGTGGGCGCGGTGGGTCGCCTGGCCCGGCTGGCGACCGGCGCTGTCCGGGGCGTGCGCGGTGTTGGCGGGAGGTCTGTTGATCTGGCAGTTCGGGGCGCGTTCCGGCGGCACGGTCGCCCCGGCCCCAACAGACCGGGCGACGCCCGCGCGCTGGGCGGAGTCTTCGCTGACCCCGGCCACGGCGTCCGGCTCCCTGCCCGGCGGATCGCTGGCCGGCCGCCGGGCGGGTGCCCCCCCCTGGATGAACCCGTGGCCCGCGAGCGCGGCGCCGCCCGGGCTGTTCGCACCCGGGGCCGGTCTGCGCGGGGCGCTGACCCCGGCCGCGGTCACGAGTCATGCGCCGGCGGTTACGGTGACGGGGCTGAACCTGGGCACGCCGCCGCTGCGGTAGGAACGCGGCTCCGGCAGGAAGGTCGGTTTACGAGTGCGCCGGTGTTTGTGGCGCGGCCGGGGGCGGCGGTCGCGTAGGGCCTTTCGGGCGGTTCAGTACGTGCGCACCAGCACGAGATTGTAGCCGGCGGCGGTGAGGGTCATTTCTTCCTGGTCAATCACGGCATTGCCGCGGACCTCCTGCCCGCGCTCGTTCTGGAAGGTGATCTTGTAGCGGAGACTCGAGCCTTCGCGTTCCCAGGTGCCCTTGCCGGAGAAATTCGCCACCGGGCTGGCGGGCTCGGCGGGTTGGGCGGGGGCGGAACCGTCTTCGCCGGCGGGCGCGCCCGGGCCGCGGCGCATGAGGCCGTAGCGCTCGGCGTAGCCGGGGGGCAATTGGGGTACGCCGGAGGCCTGTTGCTGGGCCTGGCGGGCGGCTTCGGCCGCCGCGCGCAATTGTTCCAGGATTTGCCGGGCCTGGTCGGTCAACTCGACCCGCAGCAACAGGCTCTGGTCCGGCGCGGCCATGAGTTGGAGCTGGGGAATCCAGACCTGGAGCAGTTGCTTGAGTTCGGCCATTTGTTTGGGCGGCATGTTGGGGTTCTTGCGCCGGGCCAGGGTGAAGCTGGTGCGCGGGTCCACCTGCCACCAGCCGAGGATTTTCTCCTCGTCGTACTTGGCCGACTTGCCGGTGCGCAGGTACTGGTAGAGGTCCTTGAGCGAAAGGGTCTGCAGCTCGGCGGTCCATTCCGGGTTTTGCAGCAGGGCCACGATCTTGGGGTGGTTGATCAGTTCGAGCACCGGGCCGCGGGTTTGCAGCAGGTTCAGCAGGGCGGTGTCGGTGGCGATTTCCTTGAACTCCGGCCGCTCGCCCCAGGTCAGGAAGGCCGGGTAGTTGGCCAGCCGCTGCTGGAGCGGGGCGAAGTTTTGGTACACCAGCCCCACGATGTCGCAGGCGAGGTAGTAGTTTTCCGGCATGGGGTCCAGCGCGGCCAGCGTGCGGTCCAGCCCGGATGTGGCAATGTCCTTGCGCACGCTGCTCAGGAACCGCTGCAGGGCGGGGCTGTTTTCGTCTGTCACCGGCACCAGCGGGTAGCCCAGGAGGTAGATGACCAGGCTCACCAGGATCGAGTAAATCGCCCCACCCCCCAGTCCCACCACCAGGCCCAGCCGCTGGTTGAGGCGCTCGAAGCGCAACCGGGTGTAATCGTCGGTCGCGTACTTGAAGTGCAACATCACCCGGTGATGCACCAGGAACGACAGGCCGACAAACACCAGCGTGATCAGGAAAAACACCACCACCGGCGGCAACAACACGGCCCAGAACGGGTGGGTCAATCCCACCTTTGGCACCAGCGGCTTGAGCAGCGGCCCCAACGGCAGCGCCAAAAAGCAGGCCAGGAGCGTGCCCACCAGCGTCACCAACGCCCGGATGGCCCCCTTGTAGTAACTGGTCACGCCCAGGATGACGAACAGCGCGATGATAATCAGCCAGAGCAACATGGCCCCAATCTAGCCCGGCCCCCGCGGGTGCGCACGAAAAAAACCGCGAGGCCCCCCGGCCGCCGTGTCGCCGGCCCGGAAACGATCCTGCCGGTGGCAGTTGACGCGGATGTGCGGTTGCTGACGCGCGCCACACTGGAGCGCCACGGCTACCGGGTGTTGGAAGCGCCCGACGGCCTCGCGGCCCGGGAGCTTTGGCGTGAGCATCGCCACGCGGTGGCCCTGTGGCTGACCGATTTGGTGATGCCGGAGGGCTGGAGTGGCCGGAAAAGCGGCGCCGACGCCGCGGCACCCTACCGGGGGGGCGGGGAGGGGCCGGGCTGCACCGGGTCCCGGCCTTCAGCAGAGCCGCGCTGCGACGCGGAGCCCCCCGACAAGGCGGCCCGCCCTGAACGGGGCCGGGGAGCGCCCGGTCCGTCCGGGGCAGGACCCATTCCCCCGGTGCGTTAACCCTGCCATTTGCAAGCGTGAAAATCGGTTTTCTTTTTTCCCGGTCCGGGTGTACTCAGGCCCCAACGCCGACAACCCGGTAATCCGCCATGACCCGCGTGCTGCTCGTGGACGACCAGGTCGAGGCTCGCGCCCGGCTGCGCGACCTGTTGCTCGCCCACGGCTGGGCGGCCGAAGAGGCCCGCCACGGCGCCGAAGCGCTGCTCAAGGCCCGGCAAGCCCCGCCCGACCTGGTGCTGACCGAGCTGCTCCTGCCCGTGCTGGACGGCTTCACCCTGTTGCGCCACTGGCGGAGCGACCCCCGGTTGAGCCGCATCCCGTTCGTCTTCCACACCGCCACCACGAGCGATCCGCGCGACGCTGAGCTGGCGCTGGAACTGGGCGCGGACGCCTTCCTGCCCCGGGCCACACCCGCGGAAACCCTGCTGGGGCGCTTGCGCGAGCTGGTCGAGACCGCCCGCCGTGGCAAACCGGTCCACCCGCCGCCCGCCCGGGGCGTCCCGTCGGCCTCTCCGGTCCCGCCCGAGGCGCTGCTGGCCCATCTGGCGGAAAAAACCGCCGCGCTCGAACGGGCCCACCGCGAACTGGCTGAGCGCGAGGCGCGGCTGCGAGCCATTTTTGAGACCGAGCCGGAGTGCGTGAAACTGCTCGCCGCCGATGGCACGCTGCTGGAGATGAACCCGGCCGGCCTGCGGATGATCGAGGCCGACTCGCTCGAGCAGGTGCGCGGCCACCGCGTGGCGGCGCTCGTGGCCGAGCCGTACCGCGCCGCTTTCCGCGAATTGATCAGCCGGGTGTTCCAGGGCGGGTCGGGCGCACTGGAGTTCGAAATGGTCGGCCTCAAGGGGACGCGCCGCTGGCTCGAAACCCATGCCACGCCCCTGCGCGACGCCACCGGGCGCATTACCGCCCTGCTCGCCCTGACCCGCGACATCACCGCGCGCAAGCAGGCGGAGG
>JBBIJZ010000049.1:8676-18731 GCA_037445715.1 Verrucomicrobiales bacterium
ATTACCGCCCTGCTCGCCCTGACCCGCGACATCACCGCGCGCAAGCAGGCGGAGGCCGCCTTGCGGGAAAGTGAAGACCGCTACCGGTCGCTAGTGGAAAATGCGGCCGATGCCATCGGCATCTTCCAGGACAACCGGCTCGTTTATCTCAATGTGGCCGGGGCGCGGCAGCTGGGCGCGGCCTCGCCCGCGGAATTGCTCGGCCGCCCCAGCGAGGAACTCATCCACCCGGACGACCTGGCCGCGGCCAAGGACCGCATCCGGCGCCGCCTGGCCGGGGAATCCGACATTTACCCCGCCGAGGTCCGCTACCTGCGCCGGGATGGCACGTCGGTGATCGTGGAAGTCAACGCCGTGCCCGTCACTTTCCGCGGGAAACCGGCCATCCAGTTCCTGGCCCGCGACATCACCGCGCGCAAGCAGGCGGAGGAACAAATCGCCCGGTTCAACCGCACCTACGCCGTGCTGAGCGACATCAACCAGTTGATCGTGCGCGAGCACGACCCGCAGGCGCTGCTCAACGGCGCGTGCCGCATCGCGGTCGAGAAGGGCCGCCTGCTCCTGGCCTGGATCGGGTTGGTGGACGCGGCCGGCGGCCGGCTCACCGTCGCCGCGCACGCCGGCGCCTCGCCGGACACGGTCGCGTTGCTCGAACACTACCTCCGCGACCCGGAGGAAACTTGTACCTTCACGGCCCGGGCGTTGCGCGAGGGCGGCCATGCGGTGTGCCAGGATATTGCGCACGACGACCGGGCTGCGGCCTGGCGCGAGGCGGCGCTGGCCCGCGGGTACCGCGCCATGGTGTCCCTGGCGCTCACGGTGGGCGGCCGGCGCATCGGCACGTTCAACCTGTACGCCGGCGAGGCCGGCTTTTTTGACGCCGAAGAGCTGCGCCTGCTGGAGGAGCTGGCGGCCGACCTGGCCTACGCGCTGGAGAACCTCGAACGCGAGCGCCGCCGCCTGGAAGCCGAGGCCCGGGCCCGCCGGCTGGCGGCCTTTCCCGAACTGAATCCCAATCCGGTGCTGGAATTCTCGGCGGACGGCAGCCTCAACTACCAGAATCCCGCGGCGGAGAAGCTGGCGCAACAACTCGGCGCGGGGTCGCTGGCGTCACTGCTGCCGCCGAACCCGGCCGCGATCGTGCGCGAGTGCCTCGCGACGCAACAGCCCCGGCTGCGGCTCGAGACACGCCACGCCCACCACACCCTCTCCTGGTCGTTTTACCCGGTCGCGGCGTTGGGCGTGGTCCACGTGTACGGCGGGGACATCACCGAGCGGGTGCTGCTCGAGGAGCAACTGCGCCACGCGCAGAAGATGGAAGCCATCGGCCGGCTGGCCGGCGGCGTGGCGCACGACTTCAACAACATCCTCACGGCCGTGTTGCTCCAGACCGAAATGCTCCAGGCGGCGCCCGGGTTGTCCGAAACCGTCCGCAAGGGTCTGGGGCAAATCCGGGCCTCGGCCGAGCGCGCGGCCAACCTCACGCGCCAGTTGCTCCTGTTCAGCCGCCGCCAGGTCCTGCAGCCGCGCGCGCTGGACCTGAACCGGGTCGTCGGGAACCTGGGCGAGATGATCGAGCGCCTCATCGGGGAAGATGTGTCCCTGACGCTGCGGCTGCACCCGGCGCCGTTGCCGACCCGCGCCGACGCCGGGATGCTCGACCAGGTCTTGATGAACCTGGTCGTCAACGCCCGCGATGCCATGCCCACCGGGGGCCGCCTGGTCATTGAAACCTTCGCCCGCGACCTCACCCCCGCCGACGTCGCCCCGCTCCCGGACGCCGCGCCGGGGAGCTACGTCGGTTTGCGCGTGCGCGACACCGGCTGCGGCATCGCTCCGGACATCCTGCCGCACATCTTCGAGCCGTTCTTCACCACCAAGGAGCCGGGCAAGGGCACGGGCCTGGGCCTGGCCACGGTTTTCAGCATCGTGCGGCAACACGACGGCTTTCTCCAAGTGGCCAGCGAGCCGGGTCGGGGCACCACGTTCGAGATCTACCTGCCGGCCCGCATCCCCGCGGCAAGCCCGCCCGAGCCGGGCACGGCGTCCGCGCCGCCGCCGGGTCGCGCCGAGACCATCCTGCTGGTCGAGGACGAACCTGCCGTGCGCGCGTTGATGCGGCAAACGCTCGAGCGGTACGGCTACCGGGTCCTCGAAGCCACACACGGCCGGGAGGCCCTGCAGCACTGGGAGCAACACCGCGCGGCCGTGGACCTGTTGCTCACCGACCTGGTGCTGCCGGAGGGGCTCGGCGGTTTGGAACTGGCGCGGTGCCTGCGGGCGAGCAAGCCGGGCTTGAAAGTGGTGTACGTCAGCGGTTACCCCGCCGGGTCGGGCGGGTTGGAATCCGAGCCGCAGCCGGGCGAGGGGAGGTTCATCCAAAAGCCTTGTCCGCCCGAGCGCCTGCTGGAAGTCGTGCGCCAGTGCCTGGACGGCTGAACAAGCCGCGGTGTCGCGCCCGCTACGGCCTCGCGTCCGGGTGGAATGCGCGTTACGACATCACCCCTCGCCGCGCCCCCGGGGCACCCCGAGCGGGAGACCGCCAGCAGCGTAGTTGCCAGCCGCCCCGCCCGGGCGCACAAAGAGGGCCGTGAAACCCCGCCTGCTCGCCGCGCTGGCTGCCGCACTGTCCTTCCTCGCCCGGACGGCTGAACCGCCGCCGCTTCGCCTGGAACCGGCCACCAACGCCGTCCGCTGCTTCGAGGTCCTCGAACTGCGCCTGGAAGGGGTCGGTCCCCAAACCGATCCCTTCGACCCGGCCGTGGTGGACGCGCAGGTGCGGTTCGAGCAGGGCGGCCGGACCTGGCGCGTGCCGGCCTTCTTCGCCCAGGACTACGAGCGCCGAGGGGTCGCCGGCCGCGACTGGTGTTACCCGCGCGGCCAGCCGGGCTGGAAGGCGCGCACCACCGCGGTGCAGCCGGGCGAGGTCACGGCCGTGGCCGAAGTGCGCGACCCCCACGGCCTACGGCGCTCTCCACCGGTGCGGTTCACCGCCCTCCCCGGGACGCATCGCGGGTTTTTGCGCGTCAGCCCCGGGGACCCGCGCTGGCTCGAAACCAGCGACGGCCGGCCGTTCTTCGCCATCGGCCAGAACCTCGCCTTCATCGGGGAGCAGCAATACTTCACCCTCCGCCGCGCCGAGGAGGCCTTTGCCCGGCTGGCCGAGCACGGCGCCAATTACCTGCGGGTGTGGACCTGTTGCGGCGACTGGGCCCTGGCCCTCGAGGCGCCCCGGAGCGCCTGGGGCCGGTCCTGGGAAGGCGCCGCCCCCATCGGGCCCATGCCGGACGATCCCCATCGCCGTTGCGTCTGGCTCACGAACTCCGTCACCCCCGTGCGGCCTTCTCATGACGTGGCGCTGCGCCCGGACACGGCGTACACGGTCACCGGCCGCCTGCGGGTCGCCCCGGACACCCGCGTGAGCCTCGAAGTCCAGGGGACGACTTCCGACGCCCTGACGCCGCCCACGGCCGGGACCTGGGCCCCCGTTCGCCACGAATTCCGCACCGGCCCGGACGACTTTTGGCTGCGCGCGATGCAATTCCGCCTGCACGGCCCGGGCCCGGCCTGGCTGGCGGAGCTGTCCCTGCGCGAGACCGCCGGCGGCCCGGAGTTGCTCGGGGAAGCCGAGGTGAACCGCCCCCGCCGCGGGTGGTACAATCCGCTGGATGCCTTCTGGCTCGACGAACTGCTGGCGGCCGCCCGGCGCCACGGCCTTTATCTCCAGCTCTGCCTGTTGACCCGCGACCTCTACATGCCCGCCCTCAAAGACCCCGCCAGCCCGGCCTACGACCGCGCCATTGCCGACGCCCGCAAAACCCTCCGTTACGCGGTCGCCCGCTGGGGTGCCTACCCCAGTGTGGCCGCCTGGGAATACTGGAACGAAATGGACCCCGGCCTGCCCACCGACCGTTTCTACACCGAGCTGGGTGAGTTCCTCGAACAAACCGATCCCTGGCAGCACCTGCGCTCGACCAGTACCTGGGGGCCGTCACCCGGGGATTGTCGCCACCCGAAAGTCGACCTGGCCGACGTGCACTTTTACTACCGCCCCGCCGACCACGAACGGCTCCGCGACGAGGTCGAGGGCATCCTCGACCGCGCCCGCTGGCTGCGTGCACACGCCCCGGCCAAGCCGGCCCTCCAGGGCGAGGCCGGCCTGGCCGACAGCCAGTGGCGCATCACGGACGAGATGCGGCGCAGCCCCGTGGTCGTGGATTTCCACAACATGCTCTGGGCTTCCGCCCTGTCCGGCACCAGCGGCACCGCCCTGGCCTGGTGGTGGGAACGCCTCGACCAGTACAATCACTACCCGCACTACCGCCCGCTGAGCCGGTTCCTGGCCGACGTGCCCTGGACCGGCGGCGCCCTGCAACCTTCCACCGGCGAAGCCGCCGACGGCGCCGTGCGCGTGGTCAGCCTGCAAACCCGCCAGGCTGCCTGGGTCTGGTGCTTCCATCGCGCCGCGTCCTGGCGCCACATCGTCACCGAAGGCCGCACGCCCGCGCCGGTCCGGGAGGCCCGGATCGTTCTGACCGGTCTTGAGGACGGCGAGTATCGCGCGGTCTGGTGGGACACCCGGGAGGGGCGCGAGTTGGCCACGGCAACCGTGGCGAGCCGGGACGGGCGATTGACGTTGCTGGCCCCGGAGTTCACCCACGACCTGGCCGTGCGGGTGCATCGTTGAGACGGCGGCGGGTTTCCCCCGGCGCCCGCGTTGGGGGCGGGTCGTTAGCGGCCGCTTTGCTGGCCCAGCAGTTCGCGGAAGCGGGCCTCGTCTATGACCGGCACGCCCAGCGCGCGCGCCTTGTCCAGTTTCGAGCCGGGGTTTTCGCCGGCCAGGACGTAGTCGGTGTTTTTGCTCACCGAGCCGCTCACGGTGCCGCCGGCCTGGCGGATCAGTTCGGAGGCCTCGTCCCGCGAGAGCGTGGGCAGGGTGCCGGTGAGCACGAAGGTCTTGCCGGCCAGGGGCCCGGTCGCCGCCGCGGCGGCGCGGGGCGCGGCGGCCGCGGCCGGGACGGGCCGGATGCCCAGCTCGCGCAGGCGACGCAGCACGCGCTGCCCGGCGGGGGAGGCGAAGTAGTTCAGCACGGCGTTGGCCACGACGGGGCCGACCTCGGGGAGGTGGGCACGCGCGCCGCTGCGTTCGAGGCGTTCTTCGATCCGGGCGATTTCGGCGCCAAGCTGCTGATATTTCCGGGTGCGTGCCTCGAGCTCGGCGGGGGTCCGGGGCGGGTTTTTGCGGGAGCGCGGCGAGATGGCGTCGCGCTCGGCCTTGAGGGCGGCCAGGTCGCGCAGGTCGCGCAGGATGGGCGAATCGGCCAGCTCCTCGAGCGAGGCGTGGACCTGGGCGAGCTGCCAGGCAGTTTGCTCGCCGACCTCGGGGATGGCCAGGGCCAGCAACCAGCGGTGCAGCGGCAGGGAGCGGGCGCGGTCGAGGGCTTCGCGGACCTTGGCGGCATTTTTGGCGCCGAAGACGCGCGGCTGTTCGTCCGTGCCCAGGTTCAGGGCGGCCAGTTTTTCCTCGGGCAGGGTGAACAGGTCGAGCGGTTCGCGCACCAGGCCGCGTTCGACCAGTTTCTCGGCCACGATGCCGCCGAGGGCCTCGAGGTCGAGGGCCTTGCGGGCGGCGAAGAATTCGAGCCGGCGGGTCAACTGCGCCGGGCAGCCGGCCACGTTGGGACAGCGCCAGGCGACTTCTTCGCCCGCGCCGCCGGCGATTTTTTCGCGCACCACCGGCGTGCCGCAGGCCGGGCATTTGCCGCCGATGTGCGCCACCAGGTCAAAGGGCCGGGTGCCGGGCGGCCGTTGGGCCTTCACCACCTCGACCACCTCGGGGATGACCATGCCGGCCTTGCGGATGACCACGGTGTCGCCGATGCGGATGTCCTTGCGGCGAATCTCCTCCTCGTTGTGGAGCGTGGCGCGGGCGATGGTCGAGCCCTGCACGAAGACCGGGTCCAGCTCGGCCACGGGGGTGAGCACGCCGGTGCGGCCGACCTGGACGGTGATGCCGCGCAGCACGGTCTCGGCAGGGGTGATCCAGGGCACGGGTTTGTGGACGATGGCGTAGCCGGGGGCGCGGGCCTTGGCGGGGATGCGAACCCAATCGGCCAGGCGGTTGACCTTGAGGACCACGCCGTCAATCTCGTAGGGCAGCCGGGTGCGCAGGTCGCGGGATTCGTCGTAGTGGCAGACCACCTCCTCGCGGTACACGCGCAGCACCTCCTCGATGTCCCGGCACAACCACCAGTGCGGCTGGGTGGGCAGGCCGAAGCGGGCCAGGTCGCGCAGCAGTTCGGCGTGGGTCTCCCAGGTGATGCCCTCGCCCGCGCCCACGGCGTAGAAGACCGCGCGCAGCGGCCGCTGGGCGACCAGGCGGGGGTCCAGTTGTTTGAGGGTGCCGGCGGTGGCGTTGCGGGCGTTGGGGAAGGGTTTTTCGCCGGCGGCTTCGAGCCGGGCATTGAGGGCCTCGAAGTCGTCGCGGGCGATGTAAGCCTCGCCGCGCACCTCGAGCCAGGGGGGCGGGTCCCGGAGGTCGAGCACCAGCGGGATCGCGCGCACGGTGCGGAGGTTGGCGGTAATGTCGTCGCCGTACTGGCCGTCGCCGCGGGTGACGCCCAGGACCAGCCGGCCCCGCTCGTAGTGCACGCCGATCGAGACGCCGTCCACCTTGGGTTCGAGCACGTACTCGATGTGGTCCCGGCCCAGGAGCTTGCGGAGGTTGCGGTCGTACTCGAGCAGGCGCGGCAGGGTGTGCCCGTCCTGGAGGCGGCTGCGGCGGGCGCGGTCCGGTTCCTCCGCGGCGGTGGGGTGCTCGGCGGCCTCGATTTTTTCGAGCGAGAGCATCGGCACGCGGTGTTTGACGCGGGCAAACCCCTCGCTGGGCGCGCCGCCCACGCGCTGGGAGGGGGAATCGGGCGTGGCCAGCTCGGGGAATTGCTTTTCGAGGTCGAGCAGTTCCTGAAAGAGCCGGTCGTATTCGAAATCGCTGATCTCCGGCCGGGCGAGCACGTAGTAGGCGTGGTCGTGCCGGCGGATTTCCGCGGCCAGTTGAGCGTGCCGCTGGCGGGCCTGGGCGGGGGTCATGGCGGGGGGACAGGAGGTCCGTTGCGGAACAAGCGGCGCCACAGGGGCGGCGCCGGGTACAGCAGGAGGGAACGCAGCAGCAGGGCGCGCACCTGAGGACGGCTGATTTTGACGCGCCGGTCCGGGTCCAGGACGTTGGCGGTGCGGAGCCGGTCGAGGGTGCCGGCACCGATGAGGATCGGCCAGGCGCAGGCCAGCCGCAAGCGGGCCAGCCGCCAGGGCAACACGTTGGTGTAGGTCCAGCCCTCGGCCAGGTGGGCCCGGGCCTGGTCGAGATAGCGCGTGTACAACGGCCGGAAGCGCTCCATCGCGGCCGGGTCCAGCAGGTCACCCGGGGCCAGGCCGTGCGCCGCCAGGGCCTGGCGCGGCACATAGCAGCGGCCCTGGCGCAGGTCGGCCGGCAGGTCGCGGAGGATGTTGACCAGTTGCAGGCCCTGGCCGTAGCGGACGCCGCGTTGCACCAGCGCGCGGAAGTCCAGCCAGACCCGCGGAAACAGGAGGTCCCGGCACAGCAGCGTCCAGAACTGTCCCACGCTGCCGGCCACGCGCCAGGTGTAGTCCTCGAGTTCGGCCTCGGTTTCCAGGGCGCACAACTGACCGGGGCCGGCCGCGCCGAAACGTTCGAGGTCCAGTTGCTGGCCACTGAGGATCGTGGCCAGTACGCCGCGGATGAGGTCGCGGATTTCCGGCTCGGTGTGTTCGAGCCGGTCAATCACGGCCTCGAAGCGGCCCAGCAACTCGCGCTCGGCCGGCACCGCCTGGGCGGCGGCCACGGGGTCCAGGTCCAGCGGGGCGGTGTGGAGCGAGGCGATACGCTCGCCCATCCGCTCCAAAATCTGCCGACGACGCTCCACCGGCAGGGTGCTGGTGTCGGCCACGCTGTCGGTACTGCGCGCCAGCAGGTAGGCCAGGGCGATGGGCAGGCGCACCGGCGGCGGCAGCACGCGCACGGTGAGGTAAAACGAGCGGGAGACCCGGGCCAGCAGGGAGAGAATCACGCGCGCGTGCATGGCCGGATTCTGCCAGCGGAACCGGCTACGGGCAAGCCGGTTTCCCGCCGCCCCGGGAAAGAGCGGGGCATCGTGGCCCCCGGGGGTGAGAATCCGGGTGACGCGCGCCCGGGTTTCGGCAGGGCCGCGCTGCGGCGCGGTCGGGCAAGCGGCGCTGGCGCAGCGGCGCTCTACCGGGGCGGTGCGGTGGGGGTCGGAGTGTGCAGGGGCTCGAGGGTGAGCGGGTCGCGCAAGGGCACGTCCACCAGCCGGCCGCCGGCCAGGTCGGGCAGCTTCACCGGATGGTCCGGGTGGCCGAGGAGGATTTCGTTTTTCTGCCCCACCACCAGGATGACCACGCGCTCGGGGGTGAGATACTTGCGGGCCACGCGCTGGACGTCCTCCCGCGTGACCGCCACCACGCGCGCCCGGTAGTTCTTCCAGTAGTCGGGGTCGGTGGCGAAGCGGCCGGTGAACTCGTCCTCGGCAAAACGCGCGGCCACCTGGGCCCGGGTGGCGAAGGCCCGCGGGAAGGTCTCGATCAACGCGCGTTTCTCGGTCTCCAGTTCCTCCTCGGTCACCGGCTCGCGGGCGATGCGTTGCATCTCCTCGAGCACGATCGCCGCCGCCCGCGCCACGGTGCGGGATTTGGACTGGAAACCGGCGACGAACATCAACGGGTAGTACACCCCGCCGGGGAAGGCCGAGGAGGCCGCGTAGGCCAGGCCCTCATCCGAGCGCACGCGGTTCATGATGCGCGAGGTGAAGCCGCCCCCGCCCAGGATGCGGTTCATGAGGGTAATGGCGAAGAAGTCCGGGTCGTCGCGCCGCACGCCGGGCAGCAGCAGGCTCACGCGGCCCTGGTTCACGTCCTTGTCCACCAGGTACACGCCCGGCGCGGCGAAGGTGGTGTTGGTGGGGATGGGCGGCGGGGTCTCGCCGGCGAAGGGCCAGTCGGCGAAAAGGCGCTCCAGCCGGACGGTCATCTCGGCCCGGTCGAAATCGCCGCTGGCGGCGACCACGAAGTTGGCGGGGTGGAACCAGCGGCGGTGAAAGGCCACGAGGTCCTCGCGCCGGACGGCGTTGACGGTGGCGGCGGTGGGCAGGCGGTTGGCCCAGAACGGCTCGCCGAAGACCAGGAAGTCCCGCTCGCGCGCCTCGATGTCGGCCGCGTCGTCGTTGCGCTGGCGCATGGCCTGGAGCATTTGCTGGCGGTAGAGCTGGAGCTTGTCCTCCTGGAACCGCGGGGCGGTGAGCACTTCGCGCAGCAGGGCCAGGCCTGTGTCGAGGTCCTTGGACAGGAGGTTGAGGCTCACCGTGCCCTGGGTCTCGCCGATGCCCGAGCCGAGCTGCGCGGCCAGGAAGTCCAGTTCCTCCTCGAGCTCTTCGGCGGTCTTCGACGCCGTGCCGCCGCGGGCGAGCAGGTGGCCGGTCATGTCCGCCAGGCCGAGCTTGTCGGCAGGTTCGAGGTACTGGCCCACGCGCACGTAAAGCACCAGGTTGACCAGCGGCAGGGTGCGGTCCGGCACCAGGTAGGCCACCGGGCCGGCCCGGAGCGGCACGCGGTAATCCGCCGGGTGCGGCGGTTCGTACTGGAGCGGCGGGAACCGAAGCTTCTCCGGCCGGTCCGGGATGTCTGCGGCGGTTTGCGACGCGGCGGCGGCTGACGCGGCCGTAGCGGCGGTTTTGGGTTTGCTGGCGCAGCCCGTGGTGCCGACCAGGCCGCTCACGGCCAGGGCCAGGGCGGTCAGGGTGGTCAGCCGAAACGGTGCGGGGTGGCCCGGGCGAAATCCGAAGTCCGAAGTCCGAAATCCAAAGAGGGAAAGCAGCCGGGGCGGCTGCACCACAAGCAGGCGGGCCGGCTGCGCTTCGACATTCGCGGCGTCATGCCCCCGCCCCGGCAGGCGGCCCGGACGCTGCCAGCCCTTCCAGCCTCGCCGCACAGTGGATCGGTTCATGTTGGGAAATCGGGTTCAG
>JBBIJZ010000049.1:18831-29810 GCA_037445715.1 Verrucomicrobiales bacterium
GCCCTTCCAGCCTCGCCGCACAGTGGATCGGTTCATGTTGGGAAATCGGGTTCAGTTTTTCGCGGCCGCTTCCAGTTCGGTCAGCCGTTCCTGGAGTTTCTTGCGGAGCAGCTCGAGCATTGCCCGCATCTCCGGCGGGGCCTGGGCAAGATTCTGTTCGAGGTGTTCGAGGCCGGCGCGGAGCCGGGCCGGATCGGTCACGGCGCGCATCTGTTCGAGGTGTTGCTTGAGCTGGGCCCGCTGCTCGGCGGGCAGCGCGGCGAGCTCCGGGTCCTCCGCGGCGGCGCCGGGCTTGCGGGTGTAAATGGCCACGGCGCGGTTTTCGCGGGTGAAGTACGTCCGGGCCACGCGCCGGAGGTCCTCGGCGGTGACGGCCTGGATTTTCGGGCCGGCGGCGTTGATCTCGCGCCAGTCGCCCAGGCCCTCGTTGAAGATGAGCTGGAAGAGGATGGCGTTGTTCGAGGTGAGCTTGCGGTATTCGGCGGCGGCGAACTGGTTCTTCACCTTTTGCAGCTCGCGCTCGGGCACGAGGGTTTCCTTGAGCCGGTCCAGCTCCTCGTAAAGGGCCTGCTCGACCTCCTGCGGCGTGCGGCCCTCGCGGGCCTCGCCGCCGGCGTTGAACAGGCCGGCCCAGCGGCGGGACTCCTGCCGGGCAAACACCGCCGTGGCCACCTCGCGCCCGAGCACCAGGCCCTTGTAGAGCCGGCCGGTGCGGCCCGAGAGCACCTGCGCCAGCACCTCGAGCGCGTACGAGTCCTTGTGCCCGAACGGCACCGTGTGCCAGAGGATGTCCACCTGCGGGTTGGTCTCCGCCTCGGCGTAGAAGCGTTTCTCCGCCGGCTGCGGCGGCTCCCAGGTCACCACCTCGGGCGGGTCGGTCCGGCCGCGCGGGATGCGGCCGAAGTATTTCTCCGCGCCGGCGCGGGCGGCCTCCGGTGCGAAATCGCCCACCAGGATCAGGGTGATGTTCTGCGGCGCGTAGTACGTGGCGTAGAACTCGTCGGCGTCCCGCTTGCTGATGGCCGGGATGTCGCTGGGCCAGCCGATGACCGGCCAGTGGTAGGGGTGCGCGTCCCAGAACACACTGTTGAAGGACTCCTCGAACTTGCCCAGCGGCGTGGACTCGATGCGCATCCGCCGCTCCTCGAAGACCACGTCCCGCTCGGCGTAGAACTCCCGGAACACCGGCCGCAGCAGCCGCTCGCTCTCCATCCACAGCCACAACTCGAGCTTGTTGGCCGGCACGGTGATGAAGTACGCCGTCAGGTCGTAGTGGGTGAAGGCGTTCATGCCCGACGCCCCCTGGCTGGTGTAGATGCGGTCAAACTCGTTTTTCACCAGGATGGCGCGCTGGGCCTCGATCAGCCGCTGGAACTCCGCCTCCAGCTCCCGCAGCCGCGCCGACTTGTTTTCCGGCTTCTGCGGGTCGTCCAGCTCCCCCCGTCGCCAGGCCTCGCGCAGCCGCCGTTCCTCCGCTCGCATCAGCTCCCGCACCCGCTCCTGCTCGGCGATGATCTCCAGGTCCCGCCGGGCGTCGCGCGTGCCAATGGTGGGCGTGCCCTTGAACATCATGTGCTCGAAGAGGTGGGCGATGCCGGTGAGGCCCGGCCGCTCGTTCGCGCTGCCCACGTGCACCACGAACGCGCCGGCAATGGTCGGCTCGTCGTGCCGCTCGACCATCAGCAGCTTCATCCCGTTGGCGAGCGTGTGCTCGAGCACCGGCACCTGCTGGGCGAGCACCGCCGCTCCGGCCAGCCCGCCCCACCACGCCGCCAGCCGGCCGGGGCGGGGGAAACAGCGCAAACGCATGGCGGGGAAAGTGCCGCAACCCCGCCCCGCGTCAATGTCCCGTTGCGGCCCGCCGCGGGGGCGCATTCCGGCGTTGGCACGGCTATCGGTTGCGAGTACCTTGGGGCGAACCACCCCATGACCCCATGAAAACCGCCACACAACTCGCCATCTTTCTGGCCAACCAACCCGGCGCCCTGGCCCGCGTGTGCACCGCCCTGGCCGAAGCCGGCATCAACATTCTGGCCCTGACCACCAGCGACACGGTGGACCACTCCGTCGTGCGTCTGGTGGTGAGCGAGCCGCGCAAGGCCATTTTCCTGCTCGAAGAGCGCGGCCTGCTCGTGGTGGAGAGCGAGGTCCTGCTGCTGACCGGCGCCAACCAGCCCGGCGCGCTGGCCGAGATCAGCAACCGCCTGGCGCGGGCCAAAGTCAACATTGACTACCTGTACTGCGCCAGCAGCCCGGACGCGCCGGTGGGCCTGCTGGTGTTGCGGGTGAACCACCTGCGCCGGGCGCGGCAGGTCCTGAAGGGCGTGGCCGCGGCTCAGTAGCGTTTGACGAACCGCTTGCCGCTGCCGCCTTCCCCGGCTGGGGACGGCTCGGGCCCGGGCGAGGGCGGCGCGCCAGCCGTGGCCGCGGATTGCCCGGACGCGGGCGCGGCGGGCTCCGCCCCGGCCGGGGCGGGCGACGGGGCCGGCTGATTGGCCGCCTGCACGAAGGCCAGGCGCAGCCGGGTGAGCGTCTCGGACAGCATCCGCGACTCCTCCGGGGTCAGGTGGCCGCGGGTCTTCGCCTCGAGCATCTCCAGCGTGTCAATGAACAGGCTGGCGGCGTCGAGATTGACCTCGACGCGGCCGGTCTCGGGATTCGGCGTTTCGCCCAGAAACGCGGAGGCCAGGCCGGCCTGTTGCAGGACCAACCCGGTGAAGAGCGCCTGGTGACGCTCCGCCACGCCGGGAGGGCGGGCAGCCGAGGACTCGGTCGCGGGGTTCATGTTCAAAAGTCGGCGGTGGCGGGTTCGTCCTGGAGGAACCGGACCAGATGACGCAGGCGGTCTTCCAGACGCGGGGTTTCCAGGATGAGCTGGCGCTGACGCGGGTCGCGCAGCAGCGTGGCCGACACCAGGTCGGTCAACTGCTCGGCGTCGTCCAGCTCGGCCAGTTGTTCGAGGGCCTGCTCGAAGGCCTCGAGGTTCAAGGGCGTGGGGCCCGAGCCGTCGGCCTGCGGTTGGGCGAAGTGGAACTGCCCCTGCTGCAACCGGGCCTTGGCCAGCTCGAGCACCCGGCAACTGAGCGCCTGCACCACCAGGTTGCTCTGACCGGCCGGCGGCAAGGGATGAATCTCGTGCATCCGGTAGGGCCGGTAGCGCACCGCCCGGCCCAGACGCACCCGCGCCAGGCCCTGCAAAACGAGGTGCGCCGTGCCATCCGGTCGGGTCACACACGCCCGCACCAGCCCCAGGCCGGCCACCTGCGCCGGCGTTTCCCGGCGGCCCGGACCGCGCCGCAGGGCCACGGCAAACAGCCGCCCGCCCGCCAGCACGTCGGCCAGCATCCGCCGGTAGCGGGGCTCGAAAATGTACAGGGGCAGCATGGACTGCGGGAACAGGATGGCACCGCCCAGCGTCATCACCGGAACCACCGAAGGTACCTGCATGGGGACGAGCTTAGACGCCGCGCCGGAGCCCGCAAGTGCGGGGCGGGCGGCGGGGGCGGCGCGCGCCGGCGGGGGCTGAACAATCTTGCCTTGGCCAGGCGCTCCTTTCACTATCCCGCGCAAATGAACTCGAAAGCGCCGGTCGTCGTCCTGGTTGTGCTGTGCCTGGCCCTGCTGGCCGCGCTGGTCGTCCGCCACAACAAGGCGGTGAGTGACAAGCGCACCGACCAACAAAAAATCCTCCAGTTGTCCAACGAGTGGGCCTCCGCCCGCGCCCGCCTGGACGAGCTGGAGGCCGTCAACAACACCCTGCGCTCGGACCGGGACACCACCCGGGCCAACCTCGACCGCACCGCCGCCCAACTGGCCCAGTTGCGCCAAACCCTGGCCGAGACCGAACGCAAGGTCGAGGAAGCCACCAGGACCCTCCAGGAAAAGGCCGCCGAGCTGGACCGCCTCGAGGCGCGCGCCCGGGACCTCGAAAGCCAGAATGCCGGCCTCGAAAAACAGGCCGCCGAAATGCGCCGGGCCCTCGGCACCCTCGAAACCCAAATTGCCGAAACCCGCCAGCGCCTGGCCAGCGCCGAGGAGGACCGGGATTTCCTCCTGGGCGAACTGTTCCGCCTCCAGACCGAAAAGGCCTCCCTCGAACGCCGCCTCAACGACATCACCGCCCTGCGCGAGCAAATCGCCCGCATCCGCGAGGACCTGGCCGCCGACCGCCGCCTCGAAGCCCTGCGCCGCGAACTCTACGGGCCGGCCCCGCTCAAAGGCGGCGAAGTCCTCCAACGCGGCCTCCGCCGCGAGGGCGAGATCAAGCGCCCGGACCTCGAGGTCGAGGTGCGGCGCGAGGGCGGCTCGCGCATCTTGAGCCCGCCACCCCGGCCCTGAACCGCCGCGTCCCCCCCGGCACGAGCGGCGTTGACGCTGCGCCCCGGCGCCACCTATTTTCCCGGGGCAGCCGGCCGGTTTCCCCGAGGGGGACATCCTGCCCGCCGGCCCGGCAGACCATTTTATGGCCAACACCATTCTCGTGGGCGCCCAGTGGGGCGACGAAGGCAAGGGCAAGATCATAGACGTGCTGGCGGAGCGCTCGGACTACGTGGTCCGCACCGCCGGCGGCAACAACGCCGGCCACACCGTCTTCATCGGCCAGCAAAAATACGTCCTCCACCTCGTGCCCTCCGGCATCCTCTGGCCGGGCAAAAAGTGCGTCATCGGCAACGGCGTGGTGGTGGACCCCGTCAGCCTGGTCGAGGAAATCGAGGGCCTGCAGGCGCTGGGCGTGAAGGTGGACGGCAACCTGTTCATCAGCGAGAGCGCCCACGTGGTCATGCCGTACCACCGGCTGCTCGACGAACAGCGCGAGCGGCGCAAGGGCCGCCACAAGCTCGGCACCACCAAACGCGGCATCGGCCCCGCCTATGGCGACAAGGCCGCCCGCGTGGGCCTCCGCATGGTGGACCTGATCAACGCGCCGCGCTTCGAGGCCCTCCTGCGCCAGCGCCTGCGCGAAAACAACGCCGTGCTCCGCGCCCTGGGCGCGCGGCCGCTGTCCTACGCCCGGGTGCACGCCGCCTACCGGGCCGCGGGCGACCGGCTCCGCCCCTTCGTGACCTCCACCGTGGTGCTGCTCCACGAGGCCTGCCGCCGCGGCGCGAACATCCTCTTCGAGGGCGCCCAGGGCACCTTTCTGGACATTGACCACGGCACCTACCCGTACGTGACCTCCTCGAACACCACCGCCGGCGGCGCGTGCACCGGCTCGGGCGTGCCGCCCAACCAGATTGACTGCGTGTACGGCGTCATGAAGGCCTACACCACCCGTGTCGGTGAAGGCCCCCTGCCCACCGAGAACGCCGAGATCGCCGACCTGCTCCACGGCATGGGCCGGGAGTTTGGCGCCACGACCGGCCGCCCGCGCCGCTGCGGCTGGGCCGACGCGGTCGTCACCCGCCACGCGGTCATGGTCAACGGCATTGACCGGCTGGCCATCACCAACGTGGACGGCCTGGACACGGTCCCCACCCTCAAGGTGTGCATCGGCTACCGGCACGGGCGCCAGCGCTTCGAGTACGTCCCGGCCGACGCCGCCGTGCTGGCCGGGTGCGAACCCATCTATGCCGAATTCCCCGGCTGGCTCACCCCCACCAGCCACATCCGCGACTGGCGCCGCCTGCCCCCCAAGTGCCGCGCCTACCTCAAGGCCCTGGCCGAACTGAGCCAGGCGCGCCTCGCCATGGTCTCGGTGGGCCCGGCCCGCGAGCAAACCATCTTCCTGTGAGCCGCCGCGGCGTGCCCGGCGCCGGCCCGCCATGACCGCTGCCACCGTCCACCTCAGCCCGCAGGCCCGGGCCAACCTGCCCACCCACGTGGCCATCATCATGGACGGCAACGGCCGCTGGGCCAAACAACGCCACCTGCCCCGGGTCGAGGGCCACCGCGTGGGCGCCGAATCCGTGCGCGCCGTGGTGCGCGCCGCCGGCGAACTGGGCATCAAGTACCTCACCCTCTACGCCTTCTCGCTCGAAAACTGGAACCGCCCCAAGGACGAGGTGGACACGCTCATGAAATACCTGGCGCGCTACCTCAAAAACGAAATCGGCGAACTCCAGCGCAACAACGTCCGCCTCGAGGCCATCGGCCAGATTTACCGCCTGCCCGAGTTCGTGCAGGTACAACTGCGCCGCACCCAGGCCGCCCTGGCCAAAAACAACGGCCTGACCCTCATCCTCGCCCTGAGCTACGGCGGCCGCGCCGAGATCGTGGACGCCGTCCGCGCCCTGGCCCGCAAGGTCAAGGCCGGGGTGATCGAACCCGAGGAGATCAACGAACAGGCCGTGGCCCAGCACCTCTACACCCACCAGTACCCCGACCCCGACCTGCTCATCCGCACCAGCGGCGAAATGCGGGTGAGCAACTTCCTGCTCTGGCAAATCTCCTACGCCGAGTTTGTGGTCACCCCCACGCTCTGGCCGGACTTCCGCAAGGCCGAGTTCTACGCCGCGCTCGAGGAATACACCCGCCGCCACCGCCGCTTCGGCGGCGTCTGAAGCCGGGCCCGCGTCCGCTCGGCCCTCACGCCACCCTCACTCACCACGAGAGGCGGCTGGCCCCGAACGGCGGCGCCGATGCGCTCCGGCTCGACGGCCCGGCGGCCCTCCACCGGATGCGGGTCCGGGTCCACGACCTGCCGGCGAACACCGGTTGCGCGTGGAAATCCTCGGCGCCAACGCGCAGGCCGTCAAAAGCCACATGTTCGGCCTGGATTACGTGAAGCTCGTGCCGACCCAATGACCCGCCGCGGCCTGGCGACCCCACCCGCCGGGGCGTCACCCTTTTTGGAGTTTCGCCGGTTCCGCCCCGCGCTACCTTGGCGCCATGCTGTCCGTGGCCGAACAAGTGGCCGCTTCGACCGGCCTGAACCAGGTCCTGGTACCCGACCTGTGGCAGCAACAGGCCGTGGCCGCCCTGCGCGCCGGCCGGGACGTGGTGGTGCAGGCCCCTACCGGGGCGGGCAAGACCCTCATCTTCGAGCTCTGGTCCCACCAGGGCAAACCCCGCGGCCGGGCCATTTACACCGTGCCCACCCGCGCCCTGGCCAACGACAAGCTCGCCGAGTGGCGCGCCCGCGGCTGGGACGTGGGCATCGCCACCGGCGACCTCGCCGAAAACCTCGCCGCCCCCATCCTCGTGGCCACGCTCGAGACCCAGAAAAACCGCCTCATCCACGGCGACGGCCCCGACCTGCTGGTGGTGGACGAATACCAGATGATCGGCGACCCGGACCGCGGCCTGAACTACGAGCTGGCCATCGCCCTGGCCCCGCCGCGCACGCGCCTGTTGCTGTTGAGCGGCAGCGTGGCCAACCCCGAGGACGTCGCCCGCTGGCTCCGCCGCCTCGGGCGCGACGCGGTGGTCATCCGCACCGACCACCGCCCCGTGCCGCTCGAAGAGGTCCACGCCGCCTCGCTCAGCTTCGCCGTGCCCGCGGAAATCCGCGGTTACTGGCCGCGCCTGGTGGCCCGGGCCCTGGCCGAGGGACTCGGCCCCCTGCTCATCTTCGCCCCGCGCCGCCAGGCCGCCGAGGCCCTGGCCGAGGAGCTGGCCCGCCAACTGCCCTGCCCGCACCCCCTGACGCTCTCCCCGGGGCAACGCCACCTGGTGGGCGAACACCTCGCCCGCCTGCTCAAGGCCCGCGTGGCCTTCCACCACAGCGGCCTGAGCTACGGCGCCCGCGCCGGCGTCATCGAACCGCTGGCCAAGGCCGGGCAATTGCGCGTCGTGGTCGCCACCATGGGCCTGGCCGCCGGCATCAACTTCTCCCTCCGCAGCGTGGCCCTGGCCGGCGACTCGTACCGACGCGACCTGGCCGAACAACCCCTCCGGCCGGACGAACTCCTCCAAATGTTCGGCCGCGCCGGCCGCCGCGGCATTGACGACACCGGCTACCTCCTGGTCAGCGCCAACGAAATCCGCCTCCGGGACGCGCACGCGCTGCACCTGACCCGCAACGGCATGGTGGACTGGGCCGCGCTGCTCGGCCTGATGGCCGCCGCGGCCGCCCGGGGCGAGGACCCCCTGCCCGCCGCCGCCCGCGTGCAGGAACGCCTCTTCACCAGCAAACCCATCCCGCTGGGCATCGAGTTCTGCCTCCAACATCCCGAGACCTCCTGCGGCCTGAAGACCGACGCCGAACGCGCCCGCCGCGTCCGCACCCGCCTGCGCGAAATCTGCAACAGCCGCGGCGAATGGGAACGCCAGCCCCCGCTGCGCGAGGTGCCGTTGCGGGACGTCTGGGTCCTCGAGCCGGAGGCTCTGCCGCCCGCCACCGAGGCCGCAACCGCCCCGGCGCCCCGACGGCGCCCGGCGCTGAGCGAACCGCGCGCGCTCGAAAAAGTCGGCACCGGCGAACTCTGCCGCGTGGGCGAGCAGGACGGCCACCCCGTGTACGGCCGCAGTTTCACCCTGGCCGAACGCCTGCCCGGCGACCGCCTCCGGTTGGCCAAGTGGCTGCGCCGGCTCACCGACTGGCACGGCCGCCAGGCCGACCTGGCGACCTGGCGTGCGCATCTGTTGCCCCGCGTCCACGCCGCCCTCGCCGCCCGCCGCACCCCGGTGCTCCAGGTGATCGAGACCGCGGAGAAAATCCTCGCCCGCGTCAGCCTCGCCGAGCTGACGTTGAAGGTGCCCGTGGACCGGCACGGGGTCGCGCTCTGGCGCCCGCCCGCGCGCGAGGTCGAACCGCCCGAATGTGCGCGCTGCGAGCTGGCGCCGCGGTGCCGCCAACTCAGCCCGGCCAGCGGCACCGCCGCGCTGTGGCGGCGCCTGGGCCTGGTGGACGCCGCCGGCCGGCCCACCCGCCGGGGCCGCCTCGTGAGCTTCTTCTCCCAAAGCGACGGCCTGGCCATCGCCGCCGCGCTCGAAGACCCCACCTACCCCATCGAGGAACTGGCCTACGACCTGGCCAACCTCGACGCGGGCTTCCGTTTCGCCGGCGACGACAACCGCTGGGGCGGGCGGCTGGCCGTGGCCTGCCACCAGGCCTACGGCCTGCAAACCATCCCCGGCTACCTCGAAAACGGCCTGCCGCCCAAGTACGGCGCCGGCGCCGAGGTCGTCGTCGCCGCCGTGCACCGCGACCCCGCCGCCCGCCACGCCTGGGCCGGCGAGCTGCTCGGCCCCGGAGACATTGACCGGGCCATCATCGAGTGGCGCAGCCTGCTGCGGCAAATCGCCCACGCCCCCGCGCTGGACTGGCCGCGCTGGCAGGCCCTCCAGGACCGCGCCCGCGCCCTCCTCCAGGAAACCACCTCGCCCACCCTCACCGACCTGCCGCCCTTGGAACCGCACCAGACCCGGCGCCTCGAGCACCACCTCCCGCTGCGCCGGCACTGACCTTTTCTGCCCTGCGATGAAGCCGCCGCCCGATTCCCCGCCCGCAGCCCTCCCCGCCGCGCCGGTGCCGGACCTCCCGGCCGGCGCCGCGTCGCCGCCGGCTGCCGACATCGCCCTCGGGGCGGTTCAACGGGAGCTGGCCGAGACCCTCGCCGCCCTCGGCCTGCCGCGCGTGCGCCGGCACATCTTCCTGTGCGCGGAACCCGACGAACCCAAGTGTTGCGCCCGCGAGGTGGGGCGCGAGGCCTGGGAGTTTCTCAAGCGCCGGCTCAAGGAACTGGGCCTGGCCAGCGGGGAAGCGACCGTCTTTCGCACCCGCGCCAACTGCCTGCGCGTCTGCCGCCACGGGCCCGTCGCGGTGGTGTACCCGGAGGGGGTCTGGTACCACTCCTGCACGCCGGCGGTGCTCGAGCAGATTCTCCAGCGGCACTTGCGGCGGGGCGAGGTGGTGACCGAATATGCCTTCGCGCGGCACCCGCTGCCCGGCTCGTGAGGTCCGGCCGCGGCCGCCGCGCGACTTCCCATGCCGGTGAGCGACCACCTCCGCGACAAGCTGGCCCAGGTGCCGCACCGGCCGGGCGTGTACCTGATGAAGGACCGCTTCGGCACGGTCATCTACGTGGGCAAGGCCCGGGACCTGCGCCGGCGTGTCAGCCAGTACTTCCAGCCCGCCCGCCGCCGGGGCTGGGACCCCAAGTTCAACGCCCTGGTCGAGGCCATCCACGACTTTGACTGGCACCGGGTGCGCAGCGAGGCCGAGGCCGTCCTGCTCGAGGGGCGGCTGATCAAGGAATTCCGGCCGCGCTACAACGTCAGCTTCCGCGACGACAAGCGCTTCCTGCTGGTGAAGGTGAACCTGAACGACCCCATCCCGCGCTTCACCCTCACCCGCCTCGCCAACGACCCCGCGGCGCGGTACTTCGGGCCCTTTGCCAGCGCCGGCGCGGTGCGGCGCACCCTCACCCTGGTGCGCCAGCGCTTCAACCTGCGCGGCTGCCGCGCCCTCACCCCCACCGAGGCCGACTACAAACACTGCCTCTACGCCCACCTGCGGGTGTGCACCGCCCCGTGCATCGGCAACGTCACCCCCGAGCAGTACCGCCTGCAGGTCGAGGCCGCCTGCGACTTCCTGGCCGGCCATTGCGAGGAAATGGCCGCCGAGCTCGAGGCCCGGATGAAACGGGCCGCCGCCGCGCTGGACTTCGAAAAAGCCGCCGAGCTGCGCGACCTCCTCCAGGACCTCCGCCGCACCACCCAACGCACCGAGAAGTTCGAGCGCATCCCCTACTCCCTGCCCCTGGCGGTGGACCCCGCGGCCGAATTGCGCGCCCTGGCCGAGGTGCTCGGCCTGCCCGCCCCGCCCGCCCGCATCGAGGGCTTCGACATCTCGAACATCAGCGGCACCCTCAAGGTCGCCTCGCTCGTCAGCTTCTGGCAGGGCCGGCCCGACCGCGCCCGTTACCGGCGCTTCCGCATCCGGACGGTCGAGGGCCAGGACGACTTCGCCTGCATGGCCGAGGTCATTCGCCGCCGCTACCGCCGCCTGCTCGACGAAATGGCCGGCGCCCCGGCCCCGGCCCCCGGCGACGACGAGGCCGGCCGGCCCAGCCCGCCCGACCTCCAGCGCGCCGTCC
>JBBIJZ010000050.1:0-29567 GCA_037445715.1 Verrucomicrobiales bacterium
GCGCCGGTCCGGCGCGCCCCGGCGCCGCCGCGGCCGGTGGCTGGGCGCCGGCGGGGGGATGGTCCTCGCGGGCCTGTTCAGCCTGTACGGCTGGCGGTACGGCTTCCACGAACTGCCCGCGCCGGACCCTGCCTGGATTCCGGACGCCACGGCGCTGTTGGCGCCCCCGGAACTGGCGGCGACCAACTTCTGGTATCACGTGCGCGCGGCGGCCCGGTCCGCGAGCCGGGCGGCGGCCCGGAGCCATCCCAGCGAAGTTCAAGCGGCCGGCTTACCGCGGGCGGTGAACGTTCCGTTCGACCCGGCGGCGGGGCTCAAGGCGTCGGCATGGGCCGCTGACCTGGCCCATCACCTGCACGCGGCCCTGGCCGCACCGGATTGGCGGCCGCCGCGCGAACTGCGCCGCGAGGACTGGCTGGGACTGGAAGCGCTCTATCACCACACCCTGGCTGCCGCCGAGACGGCCCTCGAAGCGGGCGACGCCCCGACCGCCTACGCCCAGTGGGTGCGCGGCTGGCTCTTGCTCGCGGCCGTCACGCCGGCCACCGAGTTTGCGGGCTTCTTCGATGAACGCGGTCCGTCCCTGCTGGCCGAGCAATTGACGGCCCGGTTCCGTGACGAAGCCCTCCACGGGCCGTCCTTGCCCCGGGACACAGCCCGGGAGGTCCTGGCCGGGTTGACGGCCGCGCGTCTTCGGGTGGCGTCGCCGGCGGCGAGCTACGCCCGCCAGGTGCTCCGGTCCGCCGCCGTCTTGCGGCTGGTTCGCCAGGCCGAGTGGTCCCGCGTGACGCGTGCCGCGCGGCTGGCCGGGCTGTTGATCCGCCGGGACACGGTGAGCCTGTTCGAGGACCTCGTGGACCGCATCAGCGGCTGGCAACGTCGCGCCGAACCCGACTACCACGGCGCCGCGCATCTGTTGCGGCCCCTGGGCGAACTGGTCAGCGTCATCCAAACCCGCGTGGCGCGCGCGGCCGATTTCGATCGCATGGAAGCCGCCTGCCTCAGCGCGCAGTTGCGGGCGCTGGGCGCCGGAACGCAAAAGGGCCAGCCCCGGGACCTGGCCGCGTTGCCCGGGCCGGCGCCGGTGACCGGGTGGCGGCAGCACTGGGACCGGCCGGCCGTCTGGCGGCTGGCCCGGGCGTTTCCCGCATCCCGGCCGGTGCTGGAAAGCTGGCAGCAGTGGCAGTGGGAACTCGAATCCTGCCGGCTCACCCTTGCGCTGCGGGTGTACGCGGAAATCCACGGGCATTGGCCCGAGCGCCTCGAGGCCCTGGTGCCGGAAATCCTTGAGGCGGTGCCGACCGACCCTTTTCAGCCCGGCGAGCCCCTGCGGTACGCGCGGGAGGGCGGGGCGTGGCGGCTGTGGTCGGCCACCGTCGGAGAGGCCCCCGAACGGGACGGGCTGATGCGGCGGGTGATTCGGTCCACCGATTTCAGCCAATCGGGCGCGGCCGGCCGACGGCGGTAATCGGAAGAAAGCGCGGCGGTGGGAAGGTTTGGTGGAGTCGAGGGGAGTCGAACCCCTGACCTTCTCATTGCGAACGAGACGCTCTACCAACTGAGCTACGACCCCAACCGGCGGAGCGGCCGAAGGGCGCCCCGCACGGCTGGATAATGGTTCCGCCGCCCGGCCGGGCAAGTGGAAAACTTTTTTGGGGCCGGGAAAGGCCGGGGACATCGTAACCCGCGGTGGTGTAAATCCAGGGCAGGGCTGCGCCGCCGCGCGGCCGGTCAAACGACCCGCGTTTCACCGCACAGGTTCGGGACTGTCCTTCAGCCGGGCCGGTTTTCTTGCCGATGCCGTTCCAGGGCCGCCAGCACTTCCGCGGCGTGGCCGGCGGTGCCGGCGCGGGGCCAGACTTCAAGGATGCGCCCGTCCGGGCCGATCAAGTAGGTCATGCGGCGGGTACCCAGGCCCAGCCCGCCCAGCAGGGGAATGTGCCGTTCGGCGCCGTAGGCGCGAATGATGCGCCGCTCGGGGTCGGCCAGGAGGGGGAAGGGCAGCTTGAACCAGCGGGCGAAACGGCGGTGCGAGTCCACGGAATCGGCGCTGACGCCCAGCACCACCGCGCCGGCGGCCTGCAGGGCCTCCCAGCGGTCGCGGAAACTGCAGGCCTCGAGGGTGCAGCCGGGGGTGATGTCCTTGGGGTAAAAGTAGAGCACCACCCACCGGCCGCGCAGCCGGTCGAGCGAATAGGTTTCACCGGTTTGGGCGACGGCTTTGAAGTCGGGGGCCGGGTCGCCGGGCCGGAGCGGAAGCGGGTCGCGGTCCATGCCGGGGGGAACGTGCACGGCGCGGTCGCCGACGCAAGCACGGGCAGGCAGGGTTGAAGTCCGAAGTCCGAAGTCCGAAGTCCGAAGTGCGAAGTCGGGGAAAAGCTGCGGCGACAATGACGGACAGGGGCGCGGCCGTCGCGGTGGCTGCGGTACAGTTCGCCGACCTCGACCCCTGGCGCCTGGCCGGGTTAGTTCCCAGTCGTGGCGTAGCGCAGACTTCCCAGTCTGCTGTCCCGCGGGTTTCCCAACCCGCGGGCCATCCGAACGGTACGACACGATGCCGGTTGGGAAATCGGCGACACAGCAGGTTTGGAAACCTGCGCGACCGCCGTTTGGCGCACATTGGCCGTTCTGACCATGAAAGACGCGGTCTAGGACAGCGTGAGGATCGAGGGGACGCCGGGTTGTTTGAGCCGGTAGGTCAGCCGTTGGACCTCGGCGATGGGGATCAAGCCCTGCTGGACCTTTTTCCAGGCTTCTTCCCGGAGCGAGCGCCAGCCGTACTGGCGGGCGGCAGCGCGCAGCCGCGCGGTGGACACGCCGGGACCGAGCAGTTCGGCCAGGGCCTCGTGCATGACGAAAAACTCGTACACGGCCACGCGGCCGCGGGTGCCCTTGCCGCCGCACTCGACGCAGCCGCGGCCGCGCATGGCCCGGAGTTCTGGCGGCGGCAGTTGCAGGGCGCGGGCCATTTCGGCGCGCACCTCCTCGTCGCCCAGGGCGGGGTCGGGCTCGGCACACTGGCGGCAGACGCGCTGGGCCAGGCGCTGGGCGATGCTGCACACCAGGGCGGAGCCCAGCGGGAAAGGGTCCACACCCATGTCCAGGAGGCGGACGACGACGTTGAGGCTGTCGTTGGCGTGGAGGGTGGAGAAGACCAGGTGGCCGGTCTGGGCGGCGCGCACGGCGATTTCGGCGGTTTCGGCGTCGCGGATTTCGCCGATGAGGATGACGTCCGGGTCGTGGCGGAGGATGGAGCGCAGGCCGGTGGCGAAGGTCAGGCCGATCTCCTCCTTGGTCTGGATTTGGACGATGCCCTCCAACTGGTACTCGACGGGGTCTTCGATGGTGATGATTTTGCGGCCCTCGTCGTTGGCGTTGGCGAGCACGGCGTAGAGGGTGGTGGTCTTGCCCGAGCCGGTGGGGCCGGTCAGCAGGACCAGGCCCTGGGGCAGGGCGGCCAGTTGGCGCATCAGTTCCTCCTGCTCGGGTTCGAGACCCAGCTCGCGCAGTTCGAGCTGGAGGCTCTGGCGGCCGAGGATGCGCAGGCAGACCGCCTCGCCGTGTTTGGTGGGCACGATCGAGACGCGCAGGTCGTAGTCGGCGCTCTCGGTCTTCATGGTGATGCGGCCGTCGTGAGGGAGGCGTTTTTCGGCGATGTTCAGGCCGGCCATGATCTTGAGGCGGGAGACCAGGGCGCCATAGACCTGGCGCAGGCCGGGCGGGGTTTTGACCGGCTGCATCACGCCGTCCACGCGGTAGCGGATTTTGACGTGGGCGAAGTAGGGCTCGATGTGAATGTCCGTGGCGCCCAGCCGGAGGGCGTCGGCCAGCAACTGGTCCACGAAGCGGGTAATGCCGGCAGTGACGCGGGCATCGTCCTCGCCGGCGTCAATCTGGAAGGCGATGTCGGCCGAGGCGTCGGGAGCGGCGCGTTCCTCGCCCAGGTGCTGGAGGGTCTCGGCGCCCAGGCCGAAGTGCTGGCGGATGGCGTGCCGGTAGCAACTGGGCGTGGTGAGGACGGGGCGAATCTGGCGGTTGAGCAGGAGGCGCAGGTTGCCCAGGTCGGTCTGGCGGGGCGGCTCGGTGAAGGCGAGGGTGAGGGTGTCGCCCTCGAGCGCCACGGGCAGCACCCGATGGTGGTGGATGACGCTGGCGGGCAGCAGACGCTCGTCCGGGAAGCCCGGGGGGAAGCGGTAGTCGCAGAGGTCCACAAACTCCAGACCGTGCAGTTGGGCCAGGGCGGTGTAGGTCTCGGTCTCGGAGGCGAAACCCAGCTCGATGATGGCGTGGTGCTGCGGGGTGCGCAGGCGTTTCTGGCGGCGGCGCACCAGTTCCCACTGGGCGGCGTCGAGCTTGCCGGCGGCGAAGAGCACTTCGCCCACCTCGCGTTTGGCGGGGTCGGCGGCGTTCATGACACGGGCACCTGGAGGACCTTTTTGATGTTGAACTCGAGCACGTTGGTCACGCCGGCGGTGTTGGTGAGGATGAGCGTGCGGCGCTCGATGCGGTGGACGTGATGGTCCGCCACCACGCGCGCCCCGGCGCCAAAGGGACGGACGGCGTCGTCCACCTGCAGGAAAGCGCGGCGCTCGCCCGCCGAGCTGTCCAGGTAGCCCAGGTAGGTCAACGCCACGGGGCGGGTGGTGGGTGGGGGCGGCGGCTGGAAGTAGCGGGTGAAAAAGGGATTGGGGGCGTTGGTGACGCACACCAGCCGGGTCAGCGCCGGCCGGGCGAACCAGCCCTCGACCTGAACGGGCGTGGGCCAGCGGGTTTCCCCGCGCGTGGCGCCGTTGCCCAGCGGCTTGAGGGCGGGCAGGCGGCCGCCCCAGTTCCAGAAGGTCAAACCCAGCAGCACACCCTGAGCGGCCAGTACCGCCAGCGCCACGGCCAGTCGCTTTTCCAGGGAGGTGAACATCACGGGAAATCCGCCGCCGCCCCCCGCGGCGGCGGGCCGGCCTCCAGCGGCACCAGGCCGCTGACGATCAACTCGGCCCGCACCTCGCCCGGCCGGTCCGGGGCGGCCTTGCGCAGCAGCAGGTGGTCAAGGAAGAGCACCGGTTTGTTGGTGAGCACCGACGCCAGGCCCGTGGCCTCCAGTTCCGCCCCCGCCAGGGGCAGGCTAGTCAGGAGGCGATGCACCGGCTCGAGCCCGCCCACCACCTCCAGGCGCATGGGCAGTTCCTCAAACAGCCGCCGTCCGTCCCCCGCCGAGCGATGGCTCAGCGGGGGCAACTGGGTCAGCTCCCGCACCGCGCCCACCTGACAGTGCAGGGCCGTGAGCAGCAGCTCGCGCGCAAAGGTCAGCCGCGCCCACAGCAGGCCCGGCTCGGGGGTTTCGGGCGTGCGCGCGGGCAGGCCGTTGGTGACGGCGGGCTCGAGGGCCACTTTTTTGCTCCGGGCCAGCGCGACCAGGCTTTCGGCCAGGCGGGTGCGCTCGTTTTCGTAGTCAATGATCTGGAACGGGGCGTGGATTTGTTCGGTCAGGGCCGCGGGCAGGCGCACGCGTTCCGCCGCGAGCCGGCGCACCTCGGCCAGTTCGGCGGCCGAGCCGCGCAGGGCTTCGAGCACTTCGGGCAGTTGGTCCAGCGAGAGGCCGGCGGTGGCCTCGCTGGACTGGTTGGTGGCGGCGAAACTTTCCCACGCCTGGCGCAAGGGCTGGTCCAGCGCGTCCGCCCGGCGGGCCAGGGATTGGAAGCCGGCGAAGTACAGCATCGCCAGCAGCAGTGTCCCCAGGAGGAGCACCTCCAACAAGACCGGGCGCCGCGGGGTTGGGGCAGGGGGCGGTTCCATGCGGGTCAGGGGCCGGCGCCGGAAGGGCTGCCGGGAGGGCGCCGGGGGGCGCGCTCGGGCGCGGGTGGGCGGAGCGGGGCCAGCGGCCGGGGCGGCGGCAGCTCGCGTCCGGCCACTTCCAGAGCGAGGGAGAAGACGCGGTTGGACACGGCCACCTGCGGGTCCACGAGGTCGCGACGGCGTTCGTCGGGCAGGGCGTCCACGCGGCGGAAGAGCACGTTTTGCTTGAGGTTGGCGGCCACCTCGCTGAGCACCCGCCGCAGGGCCTCGCCCTCGAGGGGGATGCACACTTCGGCAACGAACTCGCGGGCGGGGACCGGGGCGGGCGTGTTGGTGGCGGACGGCGCGTTGGTCGGCGCGGGGCGGCGGTCCGCCGCGCCGGGCGGGGCCAGCCGGGTCAGGCCGGAGGTGCCCGCCTCGTAGCGCGCGGCGTCGGCGAAGAGCACGTACCAAAAGGTGTCGTTGGTCCGGGAGTCGCGCACGGCGGCCAGGGCCTGGAGGGTTTCGAGGGTTTGCCGTTGGCGTTCCAGCACCGGGTACACGCGTTCGTAATCGAGGTTCAACTCACGGTAGAGGCGGTCAATCTCGAGCGCGGTTTGGAGGGCGGCCTGGCTCTGGCGGGTGAGCACGCGTTTGCGTTCGATGAGCCCGCGCTTTTGCCAGATGCCTGCGGCCAGCCCGAGGGCCAGGAGCGTCAGCAGCAGCACGCCGGCCGTGAGCATGGTGGCGAGGGTGCGGCGTCGGCGGTGGAGGGCGCGGGCCGGCACGGGCAGCAGGGAGATGCCCGCGGGGGCGCGCTTGAGGGTCTGCAGGGCCGCCCCGTAACAGGTCAGGTAATCGGCCAGGGGCCAGGGGTGGCCGGCCGTGGCGGCGGCTTCCCAGTCCTCAAAGTGCGGCGCGCCCGGCTGGTTCAACGCGGCGCGGAGTTCGGCGTCGGTGGCGCCCAGCCCGGCCAGGAAACCGCGGAAGTCGGCCGGGGTCAGTCCCAGTTCGGGGTTGTCCTCCAGCCACTCGGTGAGGGCCAGCCGGATGCCCGAGGCCCATTGTTGCAAGACGGCGGGGTGGGAGGCCTCCGCCGGCGGGGTCGCGCGCGCTGGCGGGGCGGCGAGGGCGCGACCGAGGGCGGATTCGAGTTGCTGGAGGCCGAGCGGGACGGTGGCGGTGCCGACGCCCTGCCCGCGGGCGACGATGGCCACGACGCTGTTGCGGGCGCGCAGGTCCACCAGGAGGGCGTGGCCTTCCGGGGGCGCGAGCACGGTGGCGGCGGCCATCAGGGCCTGACCGCTGGGGATGATCTCCGCCAGGTCCGGCGGCTCGGTCCCCGGAGGTTCCGGCGGAGGGGCAAAGCGCGCCAGGAGGTGCTCCAGTTCCTCCTGTTTGCACAAGGTCAGCCAGCAGGGTGCCGTGAAACGGCCGAAGGGTTTGAGGTCCACCGCGTGCCAGGCCAGGGCGGCTTCGTCCAGTCCGCTGAGGCGGCGGGCCTCGCGCAGGAGGATGGCGTGGCGGTCTTCGGCCCGGTCGGGCGGCAATTCGACCAGGGCCGAGATGGCACGGTACTGGGGGAGCACCAGGACGCGTTCGTGGGGGCCGGCTTCGGCCAGGAGGCGCTCGAGGTCCTGGGCCAGGCGCTCGGCCTGCTCGGGGTCGGCTTCGGCGCCCCGGAGGGTTTCGAAGTGGACCACGCGCAGCGCCCCGGGAGCAACATCCACGACCAGCACTTTGACGAACTGGCTGCCGGGGTCCAGGACCACCAGGCGGCGCCCGAAGCGGGGCAGGGCCCGTTGCAGCCAGGGAGTGGGTGGCAGGGCCATCGCGGCAGGGAACTCAAGGCTGGGAGGCCGTCCCGGCGGCGGCGGCCGGGCGGATCATCGGTTCGTCGTAGATGAGGTACTGCCCGTCTTCGGAGAGCAACGTGGCGGTCACGAAGATGAGCAGGTACCGCGGCCGGTCCACCTCGGTGCGGCGGCGGAAGGCGGCGCCGATGACGGGGAGGTTGCCGAGGATGGGGACGGACTCGACGTAGGTGGTTTGGAGCCGTTCGAGCACGCCGCCCATGACGACGGTTTCGCCGGAGCGGATGGCCACGCGGGTGGCCAGTTCCTGGGTGCGGTACTCGGGCAGTTTGATGTCGAAGGTGCTGACCACGTTGCCGGCGTCGTCCTTGTCGGTGATGGTGGCGAAGGGGGCGAGTTTGACCTCGGAGTTCACGCGCGGGCGCAGGGCCAGGAAGATGGTGCGGCCGTCGCCGCCAACGCTGGCCAACACGTCCAGACTGGCGCCAGACTGGATTTTGGTGGGTTTGCCGGAGGGCACGATGGCGGAGGAGGAGCGGCGTTCGAGGATTTGCTGCTTCACCTGGTATTCCTCGTAGTAGTACTGGGTGCGGCCGTCGTTGATGGTGGCGGGGAGGTTGTTGATGACGGTCAGGCGCGGGGCGCTCAGGGTCTGGCTCTCGCCGCTCTGGTCCAGGAGCGACAGCGTGGCGGTGAGGGTGGCGCGGTTGAGGATGTTGGTGAAGGTCTCGGAGATGCCGAAGGCGGGGTTGAGGATGCCCAGGGCCGTGGCCGTGCTGGTGTCCTGCTCGGTGCCGAAGGCGGTGCGGCCGGTCTCCCAGGCCACGCCCAGGCGCTGGAAGGCGGCGGCACTGACGGTCACGAAGCGGGCCTCGATGAGCACCTGCTGCAGGCCGCGGTCGAATTCCTTGATGAGGGTCTCGAGCACCTCGAGCTGCTCGGGGGTGCCACGGGCCACCACCAGGTTGCGCTCGTAGTCAATCATGTATTTGCCGGTGAAAAAGTTGGTGATCGCGCGCTCGAGGGCGATGGTCTGGGGGGCCAGGTCGTTGACGAAGGCGTTGAGCTTCTGGGCCTCGGTGATGGTCTGGACGTTGTTCTGGATGACCCGGGTCTGCACCACCTCGTCCGGCCCGAAGCGGGCGGGCAGGATGAAGCCCTTGCGCAGCCGGTACACGCGGGTTTCCTCGAGGGCCTTCTTGGGGTCCTTGCCGTCCACGATCCAGACCAGCTCGTCGCCGACCTGGAACTGCACGTCCAGGTTGCGGGAGATGTAGCGGAGCAGTTCCCAGAGTTTGACCCGCTCCATGTGGATGCTCAGTTTCTGCTGGAAGGCCGGCAGGGAGCGGTCGGCCACGAAGTTGATGCCCTCGGTCTGGCCGATGGTGAAGATGATGTCGTTGAGGGTGGTGTTGTCCAGGTGCAGGGAAATCGGCTTTTGCAGGAGCTTCATCATCGCGCCCTGCTGGGATTCGAGGTCGAAGAGCATCCCCTCGACGCGGTTGGTGCGGCCGTAGTTGGACGGGATGTAGGCCGTGGCCTCGATCTGGTCCACCAGGTCGCGCACGTCCTTGCGCGGGGGCAGCCCGCGGTCCTTGCTCTCGGTGAGCAGGCTTTTGATGGTGGGATTGAAGGCGGATTGCTGGGCGTCAATTTCGCGGATGCGGTCCTCGAGGGCGCGGTTGCGCTGGATTTCCCGCTGCTTCTGCACCCAGCCCGAGAGCCGGCGGGCGGCGGAGTCCTGGGGGTCCTTGGCCTCGAGGGCGCGCGCCCGGGCCTCGGCCTCCTCCCAGCGGCCCTCGTCGGCGAGCTTGAGGATGGCCTTGATCTCCTCGTCGTGAAACGCGCTGTAGGCGACCTTGGGCGGGGCGCTGCGCGCGGGCGGGGCCGCGGTGCGGGGTTTGCCCTCCTCGTAGCGCTGGCAGGCGGTCAACCCCAGCAACAACGCAACCAGCACGCCGCCCCTCGCGCCGGTCCGGGCACTGCTGCACACACTCCACATAACAGAACGGGCCTCATGACGCCGCGTCCCGGCTGACCATTCAGCACCGCCACTCCGGCCGGCGGCCGGCCGGCGGCGGCGGGATCCGCCGGCCGGCGGCGCGTTCGTGCGGGCCGGCCGCGCGCGGTCCCTCGGGACTTGTTGGCGCCCACTGTGCGCCGGGGCGCGGGGGTTGACCAGTCTGAAAAGGACCGCCCGACCGGGGCGCCGCGGTTTTTGCGTGGCTTGGCGGCGCGTTTTTGGCAGAACCGGGCCATGATTCTGACGGTCGAGGAGCTGGAAAGCCTGGTCCAGGCGCGGCAACGCGAGCCGCACCGGCTCTTGGGCATGCACCCGCTGGGCGACGGCCCGGGCGTGGTGGTGCGCGCCTACCTGCCCAACGCCGCCGCCGTCGAGGCCGTGCCGGTGCACGAACCGGCCATGCCGCGCATCCGGCTGGAGCGGTTGCACGCGTCCGGCCTCTACGAGGGGGTCAGCCGCAGGGCGCCGCGGGTCTTTGCCTACGAGCTGGTGATCACCGATTACCAGGGCGGGCAGCGGCGCCTGCGGGACGGGTATTCCTTCCTGCCCACGGTGGGTGAACTGGACCTGTACCTGTTCAACCAGGGCAACGACCGGCGGCTGTACGACAAGCTCGGCGCGCACCTGCGCGTGCTGGACGGGGTGGCGGGGGTGGGCTTCGCCGTGTGGGCCCCCAACGCCCAGCGCGTGAGCGTGGTGGGGGACTTCAACGGCTGGGACGGCCGCTACCATCCCATGCGGCCGCTGGGCGTGTCCGGCGTGTGGGAGTTGTTCGTGCCCGGCCTGGGTCCCGGCACGCTCTACAAGTTCGAGGTGCGGGACTGCCACGGCCAGGTGAGCCTGCGCACCGACCCGTTCGGGTTCCTGTTCGAGGTGCCGCCCAAGCAGGCGGCGGTGGTGTGGGACACGCAGCGGTTTGCCTGGACCGACGCCGCGTGGCGGGAGGCCCGCTCGCGCGCCAACCCCTTCCGCGGGCCGCTGAGCATCTACGAGGTGCACCTGGGCTCGTGGCGGAAAAAGTCGCCCCACGAGTCGTTCAGTTATCGCGAACTGGCCGGGCCGCTGGTGGAATACGTGCGCGAACTGGGGTTCACGCACGTCGAGTTTCTGCCCGTGGCCGAACATGCCTTCTACCCGAGCTGGGGTTACCAAGTGACCGGCTTCTACGCCCCCACCAGCCGCTACGGCACGCCGGAGGACTTCCAGTACCTGGTCAACGCCCTGCACGAGGCCGGCATCGGGGTGATCGTGGACTGGGTGCCGGCCCATTTCCCGCGCGACACCTGGGCGCTGGCACGCTTCGACGGCACCGCGCTCTACGAGCACGAGGACCCGCGCAAGGGCGCGCATCAGGACTGGGGCACGCTGATCTTCAACTACGGCCGGCACGAGGTGCGGAATTTTCTCACCGCCAACGCGCTGTTCTGGTGCGAGCGCTACCACGTGGACGGCCTGCGGGTGGACGCCGTGGCCTCGATGCTCTACCTGGACTACTCGCGGCGCGAGGGCGAGTGGATCCCCAACGAGTACGGCGGCCGCGAAAACCTCGAGGCCATCGCCTTTCTGCGCGAGTTCAACCACCTGGTCCACACCGAACACCCGGGCGTGATCACCATCGCCGAGGAGAGCACCGCCTGGCCGCAGGTCACCCGCCCGCCCTACCTGGGCGGCCTGGGGTTCAGCTTCAAGTGGAACATGGGCTGGATGCACGACACGCTGGGGTACTTCAAGCGCGACCCCATCCACCGCCAGTACCACCAGAACGACCTGACCTTCGCGATGCTCTACCACCACCACGAGAACTTCATCCTCCCGCTCTCGCACGACGAGGTGGTGCACGGCAAGGGCTCGCTGCGCAGCCGCATGCCCGGGGACGACTGGCAGGGCTTTGCCAACCTGCGCGCCCTGCTCGCCTACCAGTGGCTCTTCCCGGGCAAGCAACTGCTCTTCATGGGCGGCGAATTCGGTCAGCGCGCCGAGTGGAACGAAAACACCGAGCTGGACTGGTGGCTCCTGGAGGCCGGCCCGTACCACCGCGGCACCCAGCGCCTGGTGCGCGACCTCAACCGCCTTTACCGCGCCCACGCCGCGTGCTGGGAGGGCGATTACGAGAGCCGCGGCTTCCAGTGGATTGACTGCACCGACCACCTCCACTCGGTGCTCTCGTTTCTGCGGCGGCCCCTGGGGCCCGGCCCCGAGCTGGCGGTGGTGCTCAACCTCACTCCCGTGCCCCATCACGGCTACCGGGTCGGCCTGCCCCGTCCCGGGGTCTGGCGCGAAGTGCTCAACACCGACGCCGAAATCTACGGCGGCAGCGGCGTGGGCAACCTGGGCCGCGTCACCGCCGAGGACCTCCCCATGCACGGCCAGCCGCACTCGGCGCCGTTGACCCTGCCCCCGCTGGGCGTGGTGGTCTTTTGCAGCGAGGGCTGACGCCCGCCGGGTCGCGTCGCCGCGCGGCCCGACCCTGGATTTTCACTCCCGCGGGTCCCAATCTCCGCGGCTTTTCCCGGCCCCCGCAAACTTCGCGCTTGAGCGACGCCGTGCGCTGTCGGCACCCTGCGCCGCAACCCTAATCCCGGGCGTCGCACATGGCCCTCAAGCAACTGGATCCCGAGCAGGTCCGCACCTGGACCCTCGAGCAAAAGGACCGCTGGTGGCTGGAGAACGTGTGGCGGGGCGACATGCCCCAGCTCACCCTCCGCGCCGCCCTCACCGGCATGGCCCTGGGCGGCGCGCTGTCCCTCACCAACCTCTACGTGGGCGCCAAGACCGGCTGGACCCTCGGCGTGGGCATCACCTCGGTCATCCTGGCCTTTGCCCTGCACAAGGTCCTGGCCCGCGCCGGGCTGGGCCGCGAGTTCACCATCCTCGAAAACAACGCCATGCAGTCCATCGCCACCGCGGCGGGCTACATGACCGCGCCGCTGATCTCCAGTCTGGCGGCCTACATGCTGGTCACCGGCCAGCGCATCCCGATGGCGGCGACGCTGACCTGGATGATTTCGCTGGCGGTGCTGGGGGTGTTGTTTGCCTTCCCGCTCAAGCGCCGGTTCATCAATGACGAGCAGCACCCCTTCCCCGAAGGCCGCGCCGCCGGCATCGTGATGGACGCCCTGCATCACAGCGAGGCCCGCGAAGGTTTGTTCAAGGCGCGCGTGCTGGTGCTGGCCGGGCTGGCCTCGGCGCTGGCCAAGGTGCTCCAGAGCCACGCCCTGCTGGAGAAACTCCGGCTCGGCTTCCTGGCCATCCCCGAATACCTGGACCTGTGGGTGTACAAGTTCACCACTCTGACCGTGCGCGGCGTGGACCTGCGCGAGCTGACCGTGCGGCCGGACACCGATTTCGTGATGATGGCCACCGGCGGGCTCATGGGCATCCGCGTGGGCGTCTCGCTGCTGTTGGGGGCGGCGATCAACTACCTGGTGCTGGCGCCCTGGGCGATCGCGACGGGCGAAATCCCGGGCGTGGTCGGCGCCGATGGCGGGCGGCACTACGGCTTCCGCGAGATCACCAAATGGGCCCTCTGGGGCGGCGTGGCCATGATGACCACCGCCTCGCTGTTCGCCTTCTTTGCCCGGCCGCGGATCATCCTGGACGCCTTCCGCGGGCTGACCTCGAAGGGCCGGACGCGGCAGGCGGCGGACCCGCTGCGGGACATCGAACTGCCGATGAAGGTCTTTGTGGTGGGCATCCCGGTGGTGGGCACGCTGGTGGTGCTGCAGGCGCACTGGTTTTTCGACGTGGCCTGGTGGCTGGGGGCGCTGGCCATTCCGCTGGTGTTTGCCTTCACCCTGATCGCGGTCAACTCGACGGCGCTGACCGCCATCACGCCCAGCGGCGCGGTGGGCAAGCTCACCCAACTGACCTTCGGCGTGCTCGATCCGGGCAACATCAAGACCAACCTCATGACCGCGGGCATCACCGGCGAGGTGGCGCTCAACGCCTCGAACCTGCTCATGGACATCAAGCCCGGCTACATGCTCGGGGCCAAGCCGCGCCAGCAGGCCCTCGGCCACGTGCTGGGCGTCTGCGCCGGCGCGCTGGTGGCGGTGCCAGTGTTTTACCTGGCCTTTCTCCACGCCGGCCCGCAGGCCCTGTTTGAACAACACCCCATGCCGGCCGCCTCGGTCTGGAAGGCCGTGGCCGAACTGCTCACCCAGGGCCTGCAAAACCTGCCGGTCTCGGCCCGCTGGGCCGCGCTGTACGGCGCGTTGCTGGGGCTGGGGCTGGAGGCGCTCCGGGTGGTCACCCGCGGGCGATTCTGGCTCTCGGGCGTGGCACTGGGGCTGGGCACCATCATCCCCTTCAACACCTGCTTCGCCATGTTTCTCGGCTCGTTCCTGTTCTGGCTGGCCGGCCGCGTCTGCCGTCGCCCCGCATCGGCCGTCCGCCGGGTGATCGTGGACAACCAGGAGCCCATCTGCGGCGGGGTCATCGCCGGCGGCGCGCTCATGGGCATCACGCTGATCCTGGTCGAGAACTTCCTGCTGGCGCCCGGGTCTTGAAGGTCTCGGCTGGGCGCCGGGCCCGCTCAAATGTTCTCGCCCAGGCTGGGCAGTTCGGGCACGGGCAGTTTCTGCTCCGGCGCCAGGGGGGTCCCTTCGGTGGCCAGCACGCGGTAGTTGCGGATGTGGAAGGAGACCTTGCGGCCGTCCTCCAGCCCGAGCTGGGCGTACTCCTCCTTGGTCATGCGGGCGCGGATGATCAGGCCGGCCTCGGTCTCCAGCTCCAACCGCAGCATCACCCCCAGGAAGTACGTGCGCTTGAGCGTGGCCAGGTAACGGTACTGCCCCAGGTCCGGCGAAATGGCCACGGCATAGGGCCGGAAACCGATGCGGATGCGGTCGCCGTCGCGCAGTCCGGGGGCGGGAATCTGGATTTCGCCCACCGTGGCCACCCCGCCCCAGACCTCCAGCTCGAGCACGTTCATCACACCGATGAACCGGGCGACGAACTCGTTGACCGGCGATTCATAGACCTCACGCGGGGTGCCGATCTGCTCGAGCCGGCCGCGGGAGAAGATGACGATGCGGTTGGCCACCTCCATCGCCTCCTCCTGGTCGTGGGTGACGAAGAGCGTGGTCACGTTCAGTTCATGATGCAGCCGCACCAGCCACTCGCGCAGTTCCTGGCGAATCTTCGCGTCCACCGCCCCGAACGGCTCGTCCAGCAGCAGCACGCCGGGCTTGGGGGCGAGCGCGCGGGCGATGGCCACCCGCTGGCGCTGGCCGCCGGAAAGCTGGTGCGGGTAGCGCCGCTCCAGGCCCTCCAGGCCGAAGAGGTGGAGCAGTTCCTCGACCCGCTCCCGGATCTCGCGCCGCCCCCACTTCTTGACCCGCAGACCGAAAGCGATGTTCTTGAACACGGTCATGTTCTTGAACAGGGCGTAGCTCTGGAACACGAAGCCGATGTTGCGGGCCTGCACCGGCACGTCGTTCACCCGCCGGCCGCGGATGAACAGGTCCCCCTCGGTGGGCATCTCCAGGCCGGCGATCATCCGCAGTACGGTGGTCTTGCCGCCGCCGCTGGGCCCCAGCAACGCCACCAGCTCCCCCTCCCGCACGGTGAAGCTCACCCGGTCCACCGCCACGGTGGCGCCGAAGCGCTTGCTCACGTTGCGCAGCTCGATGCTCATGCGGGGAGAGATTCGGCCGCCGCCGCCACGCTTGCCAGCGCGCGCTCCAGCCGCGCCCACAGGTCCTCGGGGTCCTCGAGTCCCACCGAAAGCCGCAGCAGGTACCGCGACACGCCGCAGGCCTCGGCCCAGTCCAGTTCGGTGTAATGGGCCAGCAGGGTGAACGGGCAGGCCAGCGTGAACACCGTGCCGAAGCTCGGCCCCTTGTTCACCTCGAGCCGGTCATAGATGCGCGGCGCGGCGCTCGCGGCCCGGCGCGGCTCGAAGGTGATCAAGCTCCCCCAGCCCCCGCCCGGCCGGCGCACCGCCTCGTAACTCTCGCTGAATTCCCAGCGCGGATACCACACCCGCGCCACGGCCGGATGGACGCGCAGGCGCTCGGCGATGAGGAGCCCGCCGCGGTTGTGTCGTGCCATCCGCTCGGGGAAACCTCGCACGCGGTCTTCCAGCACGCGGGCGTCCTCCCCGCCGAGCAGCTCTTCGTGGCTGGTCGCCAGCGCGGCCCGCAACGGCGCGTGGTGGGGCGAGCGCGGATTGCAGATCACCGCCCCGCCCATCGCGTCGGCGGTGCCGACCAGGTACTTCGAGAGGCTGGTGGCGATGAGGTCGGCGTGCGCGCCCAGGTCCACGTTCAGCGGCGTGGCGGCCACGTCGTCGGCAATGAGCAGCACGCCCGCCGCGCGCAACCGGGGGCTGACGCGACGCAGGTCGGCCGAGCCGAGCAGGGGATTGCCGGGGATTTCGCAAAAGCAGGCGGCCAGCGGTTGACGGGTCAGCAGGGCCTCGAGTTCCTCCACGATCCGGTCCAGCCGGTGCAGCAAAACGGCGCCGGGACCGAACTTCTGCTGGAGCTTGAAGGTGTCCACGTAGGGGAAGCCGAGCTGGGCGGTGGGCAGCCCGGGGCGGAGCTGCTGCGCCGCGCGCAGGGCGGCAAACTGGGCCGCCATGCCGGTGGGCGCGAGGAAGACATCGGCCTCGGCGCAGTCGTACAGGTCCGCCAACTGGCGGCGGAGCGCGCGGCGGAGGTCGTCCGCTTCCGCCGGCTCGCGCCGTCCCTCCAGGAAGGCCTCGGCCTGGCGCGTCGAGAGGATGAGGCCGGTGTGTTGCCAGAAGGCCTTGAGGGCCGGTTCGCCGGCGGCGTCGGTCACCACCCCCGTCACGGCGCCGCGCCGCACCAGCTCGGTGGGCGCTCCGGTGCCCTGGCGCACGAAGGCCGCGGCCTGCTCGGCCACGCGCGGCGAGGGGAAGGGCAGGCAGGGCCGGCCCGGGGCGAGGGCCGCGGCGACCGCGCGGACGGTCGGATGCACCAGAAAGCGCGGGTAACCGCAGCGCAGCCGCGCCATCGTCACGGGGCGTTTTTCCTCGTAGCCCACCACGTCCTCCCAGCGGGGCATGGCCACGGTGATGGCGTGGGGGGAGTCGGGCAGCGGGGCGCCCAGGTCTTCCGGCCGCCAGCGCGGCGCCGCCAGCAGGTCGGGCGGGTTCATCCGAGCACCTCCGTGAGCGCGGCGTCCACGTCGGCCTGCAGGTCGGCGACGTCCTCGATGCCCACCGAGAGGCGCACCAGGCTGTCACTGATGCCGACGCGGCGGCGCACCTCGGCCGGGATGCTGGCGTGGGTCATCGAGGCGGGGTGGCAGACCAGGCTTTCGACGCCGCCCAGGCTTTCGGCCAGGGTGAAGAGCCGCAGGCGGCGGCAGAAGGCCAGCGCGGTTTCCGCCGGGCAGTCCAGTTCGGCCACCAGGATGCCGGAACCGCCGCGCATCTGGCGGCGGGCCAGCTCGTGCTGGGGGTGCGAGGGCAGGAACGGGTAGCGCACTTGGCGCACGCCGCGGCGGGTTTCCAGCCAGGCGGCCAGGGCCAGGGCGCTGGCGCAGTGCCGTTCCATGCGCAGGGCGAGGGTGCGCTGCCCGCGGGCGGTGAGCCAGGCATCGAAGGGCGAAGGTTGCAGGCCGAGGGCCTTTTGGGCGAAGAGCATTTTGTCCTGCCAGGCGGGGTCGTTGGTGGCCACGACGCCGCCCAGGCAGTCGCTGTGGCCGTTGACGTACTTGGTGGTCGAGGAGAGCGAGAGCGTGGCGCCCAGTTCGAGCGGCCGTTGCAGGTAGGGCGAGGCAAAGGTGTTGTCCACCAGCACGGGCGCGCCCACCGCGGCGGCCGCGCGGCTGAGGCCGGCGATGTCCACGATCTTGAGCAGCGGGTTGGTGGGGCTTTCCAGCCAGACCAGCGCGGGCCGGGTGGCGGTGAGGACCGACCAGTTCTCCTCGCGGGCCAGGTCCGCGTAGCGCACCTGCACGCCGAACTTGGCGAACACGCGGTCGAAGAGGCGGTAGGTCGCCCCGTAGATGTTCTCCTCGGCCAGGACCACGTCGCCGCTTTGGAGGGTGGACACCACGGCGGTCATGGCCGAGACGCCGCTGGCGAAGCAGGTGGCAAAGCGCGCGCCCTCGAGGGCGGCCACGGCCTCCTGGAGCAGGCGGAAGTTGGGGTTGCCCGAGCGGGTGTAGTCGAAGCCGTCGGGGTTGCCGTGGGCGAAGGTGGCGGTGAGGAAGACCGGCGGCATGACGGCGCCGGTGGTGCCGCCGTAGCCGCGGGCGGTGTGGACGGCGCGAGTGGTGAAGCCGGCGGGGGAATCGGGATTCATGACGGGGTTTCGGCGGGGGCCTGCTGGGCGCGGGCGAAGTCGCGCTGCTGCTTCCATTCGAGCAGGGATTTGAAGACCAGGGTCAGCAGGGCCAGCAGGGCCAACAGGCTGGCCACGGCAAAGGCGCCGGTGGCGTTGTACTCGTGGTAGAGCTTCTCGACCCGCAGCGGCATGGTCTCGGTCTGGCCGCTGATGTGGCCGGAGAGGATGGAGACGGCGCCGAATTCGCCCATCGCGCGGGCGTTGCAGAGGATGATGCCGTAGAGCAGGCCCCACTTCACCGAGGGCAGCGTGACCTGCCAGAAGGTGCGCCAGCCGCTGGCGCCCAGGGTCAGGGCGGCCTGTTCCTGCTCGGTGCCGGTGCTTTGCATGAGCGGGATGAGCTCGCGCGCCACGAAGGGCACGGTCACAAACAGCGTGGCCAGCACGATGCCCGGCACGGCGAAGACGATGCGGATGTCGTGGGCGTCGAGCCAGCGGCCCAGCGGGCTTTGCAGGCCGAACAGGAGCAGGTAAATCAACCCGGCGACCACCGGCGAAATCGAAAAGGGCAGGTCAATGAGCGTGACCAGCAGGGCCTTGCCGCGGAACTCGAACTTGGCAATGGCCCAGGCGGCGGCCAGGCCAAAGAGGGTGTTCAGCGGCACGGCCACGGCCGCGACAAACAGGGTCAGGCGCACCGCCGCCCGCGTGTCCGGCTCCCGCAGCGCGGCCAGGTAGGCGGCCCAACCTTTCTGCAGGGCCTGGGCAAACACGTTGGCCAGGGGCAACAGCAGAAAGACCCCGAGGAAGCCGACCGCCAGGCCGATGAGCAGGCGGCGGGCAAAACCGGATTCCTCCGCGCCCCGGACCGGGGCGGCGGTGGCGGGCTGGAGTCGGGAGCGCAGGGGACCGGCCATGTCAGTGTTGCCAGGCGCTGACCCAGCGTTCGAGCAGGTTGATGACGGCCAGCAGGACGAACGAGACCACCAGCAACACCGCGGCGATGGCAATGGCGCCGGGGTAGTCGTATTCCTCGAGGCGGATGACGATCAACAGCGGCGCGATCTCGGACTCGTACGGCTTGTTGCCGGCGATGAAAATGACCGAGCCGTATTCGCCGATGGCCCGGGCCAGCGCCAGGGCAAAGCCGGTCAACACCGCCGGCAGCAGCGTGGGGGCGATGATGGTCAGAAAGGTGCGCCGCCGGCTGGCGCCGAGCGTGGCGGCGGCCTCCTCGACCTCGCGCTCGAAGTTTTGGAGCACCGGCTGGAGGGTGCGCACCACGAAGGGCAGCCCGATGAACGTCAGCGCAATGACCACTCCCAGCGGGGTGAACGCGCCCCGGATGCCCAGCGGCACCAGCCATTGGCCCAACCAACCGTTGGCGGCGAAGAGGCTGGAAAGCGCCAGGCCCGCCACCGCGGTGGGCAGGGCAAAGGGGAAGTCCACCAGCGCATCCAGGAAACGCCGCCCGGGGAACCGGTAACGCACCAGCACCCAGGCCACCAGCGTGCCAAAGACCGCGTTGAGCAGGGCGGCGATGAACGAGGCGCCAAAGGTCAGCCGGTAGGCGGCCAGCGCCCGCTCGGTCGTGGCCAGGCGCCAACACTCGGCCCATGAGAGGTCCAGCAGCCGCAGCAACAGCATGGCCAGGGGCAGCAGCACGAGCAGCCCCAGATAGCTGAGCGTGTAGCCCAGGGTCAGGCCGAAACCCGGCAGGACACGAAAAGTGCGCGCAGCCATGCGTCGGTGGAAGACACCGGCGGAGTCCAAACCCGGCGGGCGGGATGCCAAGGGTTCAAACGCCCGGGAGCAGATCGTCCAGCGGGTCGCTTTCGATGCCGATGTCGGCAAACAGCCACGAGGAGAGGTACCTTTCGCAGCAGGAGGGCATGACCGCCACGATGAGTTTGCCGGCGTTTTCCGGGCGTTTGGCCACCTGCAGTGCGGCCCAGGCGATGGCCCCGCTGGAGATGCCTACCGGGATGCCCTCCTCGCGGTTAATGGCCTTGGACACGGCTCCGGCATCCTCTTCCTTGACGGTGATGACCTCGTCGAGGATGGCCCGGTTGAGCACCTCGGGCACAAAGCCGGCGCCGATGCCCTGGAGTTTGTGCGGGCCGGGCTGGCCGCCGGAAAGCACGGGAGAACCGGCCGGCTCGACGGCCACGGCCTTGAAGGAGGGTTTGCGCGGCTTGATGACCTCGGCCACGCCGGTGATGGTGCCGCCAGTGCCCACGCCGGCCACCACGATGTCCACCCGGCCGTCGGTGTCGCGCCAGATTTCCTCGGCGGTGGTGCGGCGGTGAATCTCCGGGTTGGCCGGGTTGGCAAACTGCTGGAGGATGACGCTGTTGGGAATGCGGGCGCGCAGTTCTTCGGCCTTGGCGATGGCCCCTTTCATGCCCTTGCTGCCCTCGGTGAGGACCAGCCGGGCGCCGAGGATTTTGAGCAGTTTGCGGCGCTCCAGGCTCATGGTCTCGGGCATGGTGAGGATGAGCTTGAGCCCCTTGGCGGCGGCCACGAAGGCCAGGGCGATGCCCGTGTTGCCGCTGGTGGGCTCGATGAGCACGGTGTTCGAGTTGATGCGGCCGGAGCGAAGGGCGTCTTCGATCATGGACACGCCGATGCGGTCCTTGACGCTGGCCAGGGGGTTGAAGAACTCGAGCTTGAGCAGCACGTCGGCCACGGCGCCGTGGGCCTGGGCGACCCGGTGGAGCCGGACGAGTGGAGTGTTGCCGATGGTTTGGGTGATGTCGTCGTAGATGCGGGCCATAGGGAGTTGAGTTTGAGGTTGGTCGGTCGGGAAATCAACGCAACGCGCGAGTCAACTGATCGAACAGGGCCCCCTCGGCAAAGTGCCGGGCCTGGGCCTGGGCCCAGCCGCCGAAGGCCTCGGCAACGGTCACCAGGCGCATCTTGGGAAACCGCCCGGCATGGCGGGCCGCGACCGTTTCCAGGCGCGGCCGGTAAAAATGCCGGCCGGCCAGGTCCTGCCCTTCTTCGGAGTACAGGTATTCGAGGTAGGCCCGGGCCACGGCCTCGGTCCCCTTGCGCCGGACCACCCGGTCCACCCAGGCCACGGGCGGCTCGGCCAGGATGCTCAGGGAGGGTGCCACGATTTCGATCCGTTCGGCGCCGTACTCGCGGAGCGCCAGGTGCGCTTCGTTCTCCCAGGTGATGAGCACGTCCCCCAGGCCGCGTTGCACAAAGGTGGTGCTCGCCCCCCGCGCGCCGGTGTCGAAGACCAGCACGTTCCGGAGCAGGCGGGTCATAAACTCGCGCAAGCGGTCTTCGTCTCCGGGGAATTGCTCCGCGGCCCAGGCCCAGGCGGCCAGATAATTCCAGCGCGCGCCTCCCGAGGTCTTGGGATTGGGCGTGATGACGCCCACGCCCGGCCGGGCCAGGTCGTCCCAGTCCCGAATGGCCTTCGGGTTGCCCCGGCGGACGAGGAAAACGATGGTGCTGGTGTAGGGGGCACTGTTGTGGGGCAGGCGCTGCTGCCAGTTGGTGGGCAACATCCCGCTCCGCTCGGCGATCATGTCCACATCGTAGGCCAGGGCGGGTGTCACCACATCCGCCGGCAGCCCTTCGATGACCGAGCGCGCCTGCTTGCCCGAGCCACCGTGAGATTGCTGGATGATCACGTCGTCGCCGGTCCTGGCCTTCCAATACCGCGCAAAGGCGGCGTTGAACTCGGTGTAAAACTCGCGCGTGGGGTCGTACGACACGTTCAACAACCGGTACTCCCGGGCCTGCACCGGGCCTGCCCAGCCGCCCAGCCCGACCAGAAGCGCCAGGCAGAACCCGCCCCAGAATCCCCGGCGGCCTGCACCGCCGGGGCGTTCGTCCCGGGGACGCCCTTTCCCCAGCCCGGTCCCGCCCGGACCTGCCGCAGCGCCCCACCCCGCGCGCACAAGCCCGATGCCGGCTCTTCGGCAACCTCTTGAGCGGGGCACGCCTGACCGGTGCAAAAGTGGTGACGGGGCCAAAACCATGTCCGAATTCGGATTCTTGGGGCGGCCAACTGCTCGCGACCCGGCGCAGAACGAATCTGCCTGGCCGGGCGGCCCTGACCGAGATTCAATACTCGATACTCGCGACTGCGGTAGTGTTTCGTCATACATGACCAAGTCAAGCAGGTTTATCAGGTTAAACCTCGGTTCCCGCCCAAGAACTCCCGCGCGGTCGAACAACCCTCGCAGTGCCTTTACCCCGAATCGTGCCCGGAAGGCCCGGCTTTCGGGGTAGCCTGGCCGAACCGCCTTGGCGCCGGCCAGGCCCCGATCAGGCCGCTGGTGCCGGGCAGGAATTCGGTTGGAAACCCAACGACTCCCCCGCATCATGGGCGCATGCAATCGGTCTTCACCGGTCCGGCCTACGTGGTGCGGGACAACATTGACACCGACCAGATCATCCCGGCGCAGTTCCTGACGCTGGTGCCCACCATCCCGGCCGAGTACGAAAAGCTCGGCAGCTACGCGCTCTGGGGCCTGCCGGAAGCGGATTACCCGGTCCGCTACGTGCGCGAAGGGCAGCTCGACAGCGAGTACCCGATCATCGTGGCCGGGCGGAACTTCGGCTGCGGCAGCTCGCGCGAGCACGCCCCCATCGCCCTGGGCTCGGCGGGCTGCCGGGTGGTGCTGGCCGAGAGCTTCGCCCGCATCTTCTTCCGCAACTGCATTGCCACCGGCGAGCTGTACCCCTGCGAACTGACCGCGCGGCTGTGCGACCGCGTGAAAACCGGCGACTTGGTGACCGTGGACCTGGACGCAGGCACGGCGCGATTGCACGCCGCCGGCGAAGTGGTCCCGCTCAAGCCGCTGGGCGAAGTGCGCCCGGTCATTGATGCCGGCGGCATCTTCAACTACGCCCGCCAGACCGGCATGATGCCCGCCCGGGGCTGAGGCGGCCGGCCCTCAACGCGTCGCCGCCGCCGGGCGCCGCACCGGCCAGTCAGGCGAGTCGCTGCGCGCGCGGGCCAGCATCGCTTCCAGGCGGGTCACCACCTCGGGATGCGCGGTGGCCAGGTCCTGCGTTTCGGCGGGGTCGTTTTTCAGGTGGTAGAGTTCGAGCGGCCGGTCGAGCGCCAGCCGCACGCCCTTCCAATCCCCCGCCAGGATGGCCTGCTTGAAGCCGCCCTCGAAGAACTCCCAGTACAAGTACTCGGGCTGTGCCTGGTCCCGGGGGCGTCCCAGCAGGGTGGGAACCAGCGAAACGCCGTCGCCCGGCGGCGCCGGGACGCCGGCCAGTTCGGCGGCCGTGGGCAGGAAGTCCCAGAACGCCGCGAGCTGGTCCGTGACCTGCCCGGCCGGTACGTGGCCCGGCCAGCGGGCGATGAACGGCACCCGGATGCCGCCCTCGTAAAGGTCGCGCTTGATGCCGCGCAGCGGGCCGCTGGAGCGGGCCCAGGCGGGGTTGAAACCGCCCTCGCGGTGTGGGCCGTTGTCCGAGCTGAAAATCACCAGGGTCTTTTCCTCGAGGCCGAGTTCGCGCAACAGGTCGAGGATGCGCCCCACGTCGCGGTCCAGGCGGTGGATCATGGCGGCGTGGGCCTTTTGCGCCTCCGGCCAGTCGCGGTCGCGGTACTCGCCCAGGTTGGGCACTTCCATGCCCGCCTTGCCCGCCTCGTTGTTGGCATGGGGGATGGTGGGGGCGAAGTACAGGAAGAAGGGCCGGTCCTGGGCGCGGCGGATGAAGGCCAGCGCCTCGTCGGCGATCAGGTCGGCGGCGTACTCGAGGCGGTTGTCGGAAACGCCGGCGCCCTCGGCGTCCTCATCCGGCACGGTGTTGCGGAGCGGGACGCGCGTTTCGTTCCGCCACAGGAAGGTGGGGTAGTAGTTGTGGGCGTGGCGCTGGTTGAGGTAGCCGAAGAAGTAGTCGAAGCCCTGACGGCGGGGCAGGCCGGATTCGGCGGCGCCCACGTCACCGAGGCCCCACTTGCCAATGAGCGCGGTGGTGTAGCCGGCCTGCTGAAGCAGGCGGGCCACGGTCAGGTCTTCCGCCCGCAGCGCCTGGGCCCGGGGGTTGTTCCGGCCGGCGTTGCCGCGCACGCGCGCGTGGCCCATGTGCCGGCCGGTCATGAGCGCGCAGCGCGAGGGCGCGCACACGGTGGAGCCGGCGTAGGCCCGCGTGAAGCGCAGGCCCTCGGCGGCCAGGCGGTCCAGGCGCGGCGTGGCGAAGTGGCGCTGTCCGTAGCAGCCGAGATCGCCCCAGCCCAGGTCGTCGGCCAGGATGAACACCAAGTTCGGGCGCGGGGCGGACGCGGCCAAGGCCGGCCCGGACAGCGCACCGGTGGCCAGCCCCAGCAACGCCGGGAACACACGCAGCTTCATGCCGCGATGAAACCGCCCGGACCCACCGCCTTCAACCGCAAAGCGGCCGCGGACGGTCGGAGAGAAAATTTGCGGCCGATTCACGGCGACTGCCCCGGCCCCTCGGGGTAAAAGATTGCGCGCCCGGCACCGGTTACCTAGGCTGCGGGGCGCCGCGCATGAAGGTTTTCATTGACGGTCAGTTCTACGCCGAGTCGGACGCGAAGATTTCCGTGTTCGATCACGGCCTGCTTTACGGGGACGGCATCTTCGAGGGGATTCGCGCCTACCACGGACGGGTGTTCAAGCTCAAGGAACACCTCGACCGCCTGTTTTGCTCGGCCAGGGCGCTGCTGCTGGACATCCCCATGACCCACGCCGAGTTGACGCGTGCCGTGGTGGCGACCTGCCGGGAGAACGGGGTGCGGGACGGCTACGTGCGCCTGTTGGTCACCCGCGGCGTGGGCACGCTGGGCCTGAACCCCAAGCGGTGCCGGCGCCCCTCGGTCATCATCATTGCCGACCGCATCCAGCTTTACTCGCCCGAGCTTTACGACAAGGGCATGGAAATCGTGACCGTGCCCACCACGCGCAACCTGCACAGCGCGGTCAACCCCGCCATCAAGTCGCTCAACTACCTCAACAACATCCTCGCCAAGATCGAGGCCAACATCGCCGGGGTCGAGGAGGCCATCATGCTCAACGCCGAGGGCTACGTGGCCGAGTGCACGGGGGACAACCTGTTCCTCGTCCAGGGCCGCCAGCTCCTCACCCCGCCCCTGTCCGCCGGGGCGCTCTACGGCATCACCCGGGCCACGGTCATGGACCTGGCCCGCGAGGCCGGTCTGACCGTGGCCGAGCCCAACCTCACCCGCTACGACGTGTTCAACGCCGACGAATGCTTCCTCACCGGCACTGCCGCGGAGATCATGCCGGTGGTCAAGGTGGACGGCCGGACCATCGGCACCGGCCAGCCCGGCCCGGTCACGCGCCTGTTGACCGAGCGCTACCACGCCCTGACCCGCGTGTCGGGCGAGCCAATTGTCTGAACCGCGCCGGCCCCGGGGCACCGGTCGGGGCGCTTTCGCGGCTCGCCGCCGCGGGCCGTCGCTTCGGGGTCGCCCGCCTGGATTGTCCCGGGTGGGTTGCTTGACTTGCCGCCCGATTGTGGCGACATAATACCGACGCCTATGCTGTGCATGCTGTGCCAGAAGAAGGAAGCCCGGGTCCACCTCAGCGACGTGAAGAACGGCAAGATCAAGAAGGTGGACCTTTGCGAAGATTGCGCCAAAGCCAAGGGCGTGGACGACCCCACCGGCTTCGCCCTGGCGGATCTGCTCCTGGGCCTGGGCGCGAGTGAGGAACTCCCCGCCGGCGCCTCCGAAAACGCGGAGCCGGCCTGCCCGAACTGCGGCCTGACCCAGTCCGACTTCAAAAAGGCCAGCCGACTGGGGTGCCCCACGTGCTACGAGACCTTCGCCGAAAGCCTGGCCGGGATGCTCAAGGGCATGCACACCGGCACTCGCCACGTGGGCAAGGTGCCCCGCGGGCTCAAGCTCGGCCGGGAAGTGCAGGAACGCCTCCAGGCCCTCCAGCGCAGCCTCGAGGCCGCCATCGCGGTCGAAAACTACGAGGAAGCCGCCCGCTTGCGGGACGCCATCAAACAACTCCGGGAAAACCCCGGGGCGGTCGTGGCCGGTTGAGCCATGAAACTGCTCGAATTCCTCAGTCCGCCCACCCAGGCCGCCCAGCGCGGCGGCCCGGCCGACCGGATCGTCATGTCCAGCCGCGTACGGTTGGCGCGCAACCTGGCCGGCTATGCCTTTCCCGGGTGGGCCAAAAAGGCCGAGCGGCTGCGCGTGTGCCAGTTGCTCCGCGACGCCGTCGAGCGCCAGCCCTCGATGCGCGAGGGCTTCGCCGCTGAGCTCGACGAGCTCTCCGCCCTGGACAAGCAGATCCTGGTCGAGCGGCACCTCATCAGCCGCGAACACGCCGCCAAGGGCGCCGGCAGCGCCATCGTCCTGAGCCGCGACGAGCGCCTGTGCGTGATGATCAACGAGGAAGACCACCTGCGCATGCAGGCCCTGCTGCCGGGCTGCCAGTTGAAGGAAGCCTGGCAGGCCATTGACGAGCTGGACACCGGCCTCGAGCAGGACCTGGACTACGCCTTTTCGCACACCCTGGGTTACCTCACCGCCTGCCCCACCAACGTCGGCACCGGCATCCGCGTCAGCGCCATGCTGCACCTGCCCGCCCTGGTGCTCGACGAGCAGATCACCCAGATCATCCAGGCCGTGAACAAGCTGGGCCTGGCCGTGCGCGGCCTCTACGGCGAGGGCACCGAGGCCCTGGGCAACGTCTTCCAGGTCTCCAACCAGCGGACCCTCGGCGAGTCCGAGGCGGAAATTGTCGAGCGCCTCTCGAAGGTCGTGGCCCAGATCATCGAGCACGAGGAAAACGCCCGCGCCCGCCTCCTGGAAACCCGCCCCAAGATGGTCCTCAACCACGTCGGCCGGGCCTACGGCATCCTGGCCAACGCCCACAGCGTCTCCTCGAAGGAGGCCATCAACCTCCTGTCCCTGCTGCGCCTGGGCGTGGACCTGGGGCTGTTGCCGGACTTGCGCCGCCCGCTCGTGGACGAGCTGTTCATGCTCGCCCAGCCGGGCCACCTCCAACTGCGCCACGCCGAGAAACTTTCCGCCGATGAGCGCGACGTCCTGCGCGCGGACATGTTGCGCGAGGCCCTGCGCGAAGTGCGCCGCCCGCTGGCCTCGCCCCCGGCGCCGCCGGTGGACAAACCGCCCGCCCCGTAGCACTATGTAGCGGAGTGCTGTTGTATGAGTGACGAGTCCCTCAACAATTTGACCCCGCGCGCCCAGCAGGTCCTGGCCCTGGCGCGCAAGGAAGCCGATCGCTTCAACCACAATTTCGTGGGCACCGAGCATCTGCTCCTCGGGCTCATCAAGCTCGGCCAGGGCGTCGCCGTCAACGTCCTCCAGAAAATGGGGCTCGACCTCGAGACCGTCCGCTTGGAGGTCGAAAAACAGGTCGGCACCGGCCCGGACCAGAAGGTCATGGGCAACATCCCCTACACCCCCCGGGTCAAAAAGGTCCTCGCCCTGGCCGCCAAGGAAGCCAAGGCCCTCAACCACACCTACGTGGGCACCGAACACCTCCTGCTGGGCCTGCTCCGCGAAGGCGACGGCGTCGCCGCCCGCGTCCTCAAAAACCTCGATGTGGACATCGAGGAAACCCGCAAGGAAATCCTCAAGGAACTGGACCCCAACTTCCAGGCCGACGAGGAGGAATCCTCCGAACCGGGCGAAAAGCCCGCCGGCAAGGGCCAGGTCAAGACGCCCGCCCTCAAGGCCTTCGGCCGGGACCTGACCGAAATCGCCGCCAAGGGCGAGATGGACCCGGTCATCGGCCGCCAAAACGAAATCGAGCGGGTCATTCAGATTCTCTGCCGCCGCACCAAGAACAATCCCGTCCTCCTGGGCGAGGCCGGCGTGGGCAAGACCGCCATTGTCGAGGGCCTGGCCCAGGAAATCGCCAAGGGCAACGTCCCCGAGCTGCTCCGCGACAAACGCGTCATCACCCTCGACCTCGCCCTCATGGTCGCCGGCACCAAATACCGCGGCCAGTTCGAGGAACGCATCAAGGCGGTCATGGACGAAATCCGCCGCGCCCGAAACGTCATCCTGTTCATTGACGAACTGCACACCATCGTGGGGGCCGGCTCGGCCGAGGGCACGATGGACGCCTCGAACATCATCAAACCCGCCCTCAGCCGCGGCGAACTCCAGTGCATCGGCGCCACCACTCTCACCGAGTACCGCAAGTACATCGAAAAAGACGCCGCCCTCGAACGCCGCTTCCAGACCGTCAAGGTCGAGCCCCCGTCGGTCGAGGAGGCCATCCAGATTCTGCGCGGCCTGCGCCCCAAGTACGAGGAGCACCACAAGATCGAGCTCACCGACAAGGCCCTCGAGGCCGCCGTCAAGCTCTCCGACCGCTACATCACCGGCCGCTACCTCCCGGACAAGGCCATTGACGTCATGGACGAAGCCGGCTCGCGTGCCCGCATCGGTGCCATGACCCGGCCGCCCGATGTCAAACATCTCGAGGCCGAGATCGAGGACATCCGCCGCCGCAAGGAGCGCGCCATCAAGGAGCAGGACTTCGAGGGCGCCGCCGCCATGCGCGACAAGGAAAAACAGGCCAAGGAAACGCTCGAGGCCATCCTCGCCGAGTGGAAGGTCAACCGCGACGAAAAGCGCGTGCGCGTGGACGAGGAGGACATCATGCAGGTCGTGGCCAAATGGACCGGCATCCCCCTCCAGCGCATGGGCCAGGACGAGGCCCGCAAACTCCTGGACATGGAGAAGGAGCTGATGAAGGTCGTCGTCGGCCAGCAGGAAGCCGTCGTGGCCCTCTGCAAAGCCCTGCGCCGCTCCCGGGCCGACCTCAAGGACCCCAAGCGACCCATCGGCACCTTCGCCCTGCTCGGCCCCACCGGCGTGGGCAAGACCCTCCTGGCCAAGACCCTGGCCGAGCAGATGTTCGGCGACGCCAAGTCGCTCGTCCAACTCGACATGTCCGAGTACATGGAAAAGTTCAACGTCTCCCGGCTCATCGGCTCCCCGCCGGGCTACGTGGGCTACGAGGAGGGCGGCCAGCTCACCGAGGCCGTCCGCCGCAAGCCCTACTGCGTGGTGCTCTTCGACGAGATCGAAAAGGCCCACCCGGACGTGATGAACATGCTCCTGCAAATCCTCGAGGAGGGCAAACTCACCGACAGCTTCGGCCGGCAGGTGGACTTTCGGAACACGGTCATCCTGCTGACCTCGAACGTGGGCTCCGAGGCGCTGCGCAAGCAGGGCACCATCGGCTTCACCCCGCCCACCGAGCAGCACACCTACGAGCAGATGCGCGACCGCATCCTCGAGGAGGCCAAAAAGGTCTTCCGGCCCGAATTCCTCAACCGCCTGGACGACGTCATCGTCTTCCGCGCCCTGACCAAGCCGGACCTCATCCAGATCCTCGACCTCGAGGTCCGCAAGGTCATGGACCGGCTCCAACACAAGAACGTCCGCATCGAACTCGATGCCCGCGCCAAGGATTTCCTGACCGAGAAGGGCTTCGATCCCCTCTACGGCGCGCGGCCCATGCGGCGGGCGGTCGAACGGTACCTCGAAGACCCGCTGGCCGAGGAGATCATCCGCGGCAACCTGCACGAAAACGAGCCGATCCTCGTCACCGTCGAGGGCGACAAGCTGGTCTTCAAGCAGGAGGCCCGCACGCCCAACGCCCTGTCCACATGCGCCGGGCCGCGGCCCGACGCAGCCGCCGCGGCCACCGCCCCCCGGCGCCGCCCTCCCGGCAC